>NZ_JAAGMG010000316.1 GCF_010548525.1 Streptomyces sp. SID14478 | reverse complement strand
CAGTCACGCTCCGACCCCGACGGCCCCTACGGCGACTACTACGTCTGGGCCGACGACGACAAGCAGTACCAGGACGCCCGCATCATCTTCGTGGACACCGAAGCCTCCAACTGGACCTTCGACCCCGTCCGCAAACAGTACTTCTGGCACCGCTTCTTCTCCCACCAGCCCGACCTCAACTACGAGAACCCCGCCGTCCAGGAAGAGATCCTCGCCGCCCTGCGCTTCTGGCTCGACCTGGGCATCGACGGCTTCCGCCTCGACGCCGTGCCCTACCTCTACGCCGAGGAAGGCACCAACTGCGAAAACCTCCCCGCCACCCACGCCTTCCTCAAACACGTCCGCAAAACCATCGACGCCCAGTACCCCGACGTCGTCATCCTCGCCGAAGCCAACCAATGGCCCGAAGACGTCGTCGACTACTTCGGCGACTACCAAAGCGGCGGCGACGAATGCCACATGGCATTCCACTTCCCCGTCATGCCCCGCATCTTCATGGCCGTCCGCCGCGAATCGCGCTACCCCGTCTCCGAGATCCTCGCCAAGACCCCCGCCATCCCCTCCAGCTGCCAATGGGGCATCTTCCTGCGCAACCACGACGAGCTCACCCTCGAAATGGTCACCGACGAAGAACGCGACTACATGTACGCGGAATACGCCAAAGACCCCCGCATGCGCGCCAACATCGGCATCCGCCGCCGCCTCGCCCCCCTCCTGGACAACGACCGCAACCAGATCGAACTCTTCACCGCCCTGCTGCTGTCCCTGCCCGGCTCACCGATCCTCTACTACGGCGACGAGATCGGCATGGGCGACAACATCTGGCTCGGCGACCGCGACGCCGTGCGCACCCCCATGCAATGGACCCCCGACCGCAACGCAGGCTTCTCCTCCTGCGACCCCGGCCGCCTGTCCCTGCCCACGATCATGGACCCCGTCTACGGCTACCAGGTCACCAACGTCGAAGCATCGATGTCCACCCCGGCATCCCTGCTCCACTGGACCCGCCGCATGATCGAGATCCGCAAACAGAACCCCGCCTTCGGCCTCGGCTCCTACACCGAACTGCCCTCCTCCAACCCCGCCGTCATCGCGTTCCTGCGCGAATACCGCGACGACCTCGTCCTGTGCGTCCACAACTTCTCCCGCTTCGCCCAGCCCACCGAACTCGACCTCCAGGCCTTCAACGGCCGCCACCCCGTCGAACTCATCGGCGGCGTCCGCTTCCCCGCCATCGGCGAACTCCCCTACCTCCTCACCCTCGCAGGACACGGCTTCTACTGGTTCCGACTGTGTGCCGCCGGGGCGGCGTCCCCTCTCGCTCACCACGATTGGACCTGATCCACCATGTCCTCGGCCCTGCTGACGCACTCGCGCGTCTCCCACGCGCAGCTCGCCGCTCTCCTGGCGCGCTGGCTGCCCGACCAACGATGGTTCGCCGGCCGCGACCACAGGATCACGGACCTGTCCGTGGTGACAGCGACCCAGCTGACCACCGACTGCTTCCATCTGCTGATCCGGGTCGAGCAGCACGGCGAACAGGACAGCGTCCACTACCAGTTGCTGCTGGGCGCGACCGACCGCATCCCCCCTCGCACGCGCCGACACGTCCTCGGCGAGATCGAGGGACCGACCGGGCACGCGCTGCTGGTCCACGACGCCGTCCACGACCACCGCGCCATGGTGCACCTCCTCGACCGCATCCGCCGGGGCGGCGCCATGAAGAACCTTCGCTTCGAGTCCTTCCCCCGCACCGGGGTACCGAGCGGCCTCGCGCCCCACGTCCTCGACACGGAACAGTCCAACACCTCGATCGTCTACGGCAACCAACTGATCCTGAAACTCTTCCGGCGTGTGCAACCTGGCATCAACCCCGACCTGGAGGTGCCGGCTGCGCTGGCCCGGTACGGCTACGCCCGGGTCCCCGCCCCCACGGCCTGGTTCCACACGATGACCCCGTTCTTCGCGACGCTCGGCGTCGTGCAGCCCTACCTGACCGATGCCGCGGACGGCTGGGCACTGGCCCGCGAATCGGCAGCGCGGCGCACGGACTTCGTCGAGGAGGCCCGGCAACTGGGCCGGGCGACGGCGGAACTCCACGTGGCCCTGTCCGAGACGTTCCCCGTCACCGCTGCCCCCGCCGATCACAGCATCCGCCTGGCGGACGCCATGACCCATCGGCTCCGGCAGGCCGCCGCTCACGTACCCGCGCTGCGCGCGTACGCGCCGGCCCTCACCGGTGTCTTCGCGGACTTCGCGCTGTCGGGCCACGACCTGCCCTTGCAACGGATACACGGTGACTTCCACCTGGGGCAGGTACTGCGCGCCGGTGACGAGTGGCACATCGTCGACTTCGAAGGCGAACCCTCCAAACCGCTGACGGAGCGACGCGGCGACCACTCCCCGGTGGGGGACATCGCGGGCATGCTGCGCTCCTTCGACTACGCGGCCCACACCGACACGTCCCCCCGCACCGCATGGGCGCAGCGCAGCCGTGCCGCCTTCTGCGACGGATACGCCGAGTCCGGCCGCTTCGCTCCGCACGCCATCGCGACGGTGCTGCGCGCGCACGAGGCGGACCGGGCCGTCTACGAAGTCCTCTACGAGGCAGCCCACCGCCCCGACTGGATCGCCGTGCCCCTCACGGCCGTCGACCGCATGTGCCGCGCCCGTTGACCACCGCCCTTACGGGGGCACCGAGGGAGTTCCGCAGATGGCCGTCGCCGAAGTGACTTCGCCCGCCACCCGTCAGGCCCGTCCCGCACCGCCCCTGAACGCGGCGGACCGAGACAGGCTGCTGCACGGTGAGCATCACGACCCGCACTCCGTCCTGGGCGCCCACCAGGGGCCCGCCGGTGTCGTCGTGCGCTGCCTGCGGCCGCACGCACTCGGCGTCCACGTACGCGTCGGCCCCACTTCCTGGGTCCTGCACGACGAAGGCGGCGGCCTGTTCACGGGCACCATCGCGGCGGACTCCACCCTCCCGCACCGGCTGCGCGTCACCTATCCGCAGGCCGTCGTCGAGGGGGACGATCCCTACCGCTTCCCACCCACCCTCGGCGAGCTCGACCTCCACCTCTTCTCCGAGGGCCGGCACGAACAACTGTGGACCGTGCTCGGCGCCCACGTACAAGAACACCAAGGGGTACGGGGCACACGCTTCGCGGTCTGGGCGCCCAACGCCAGGGGCGTGCGCGTACGCGGCGACTTCAACCACTGGGACGGCACCGCCCTGCCGATGCGCTCCCTCGGCGGCTCCGGTGTCTGGGAGCTCTTCGTCCCCGGCATCGGTGCAGGAGCCCTCTACAAATTCGAGATCACGGGCCCCGACGGCACGCGGGTCGAGCGCGCCGACCCGATGGCGCGGCACACCCAACCGCCACCCGCGACCGCCTCCGTCGTGTCCGACAGCCAGTACACGTGGGAGGACGAGCACTGGATGCGCACGCGTGCCGACCGTCCCGCCCATACAGCGCCCATGTCCGTCTACGAGGTGCACCTCGCCTCGTGGCGACCCGGCGCGACCTACCGGGAGCTGGCCGAGGAACTCACCGCCTACGTCACCGAGTTGGGCTTCACCCACGTGGAGCTCATGCCCGTGGCCGAGCACCCCTTCGGCGGCTCCTGGGGCTACCAGGTCACCGGCTTCTACGCGCCCACCGCTCGCCTCGGCACCCCCGACGACTTCAAGTACCTGGTCGACGCCCTGCACCGGGCAGGCGTCGGCGTCCTCCTGGACTGGGTCCCCGGCCACTTCCCCCGCGACGAGTGGGCGCTGGCCCAGTTCGACGGGCGCCCCCTGTACGAACCGCAGGACCCGGCACAGGCCGCGCACCCCGACTGGGGCACCCTCGTCTTCGACTTCGGCCGCCGCGAGGTACGTAATTTCCTCGTCGCCAACGCCGTGTACTGGTGCGAGGAGTTCCACCTCGACGGGCTGCGCGTGGACGCCGTGGCCTCCATGCTCTACCTCGACTACTCCCGCGCGGAGGGAACCTGGACCCCCAACGCGCACGGCGGACGCGAGAACCTGGACGCCGTCGCCTTCCTGCAGGAGATGAACGCCACCCTCTACCGACGCTGCCCGGGCATCGTCACCGTCGCCGAGGAGTCGACGGCGTGGGACGGCGTGACCCGCCCGACGGATCAGCCGGCCGCAGGCGGCCTCGGCGGACTGGGCTTCGGTCTCAAGTGGAACATGGGCTGGTCCCACGACTCCCTCGCCTACCTCGCCCGCGACCCCGTCCACCGCAAGCACCACCACCACGAGATCACGTTCTCGATGGCCTATGCCCACAGCGAGCACTACGTCCTGCCCCTCTCCCACGACGACGTGGTGCACGGCAAACGGTCGCTGGTGTCGAAGATGCCCGGCGACTGGTGGCAGCAACGCGCGACCCTCCGCGCCTACTTGGCATTCATGTGGGCCCACCCCGGCAAGAAGCTGCTGTTCATGGGCCAGGAATTCGCTCAGGGCAGCGAGTGGTCCGAGACCGACGGGCCCCCGTGGTGGGCGCTCGACGAAGCCCACCCCGCGCACGAGGACCACCGGGGCGCCCAGCGCCTCGTGACCGACCTCAACCGACGCTACGTCGCCGAATCCGCGCTCTGGGAGCACGACAGCGACCCCGCGGGCTTCTCCTGGGCCGAAGCGGACGCCGCGGACGACAACGTCCTGGCGTTCCTCCGCCACTCCCCCGACGGCGAACCGCTGCTGGCGGTGGCCCACTTCGCCCCCGTGGTGCGCGACGCCTACCGCATCGGCGTCCCGCAGGTCGCCTCGGGAGCCTGGCACGAGGTCCTCAACACCGACGAAACGCGATACGGCGGCAGCGGGGTCCGCAACGAGACCCCCCTCCCCCAGGAATCCCGCGCCCACCACGGCTCCCCCGCCTCGCTCACACTGCGTCTGCCCCCCTTGGCGGTGCTCTGGCTCAGCCCCACGAGCCTCGCGCCGGCACCCCCGCATCGCCCCTCCGGTCCCTTCGGCGCGACAGGAAAGTGAACCGACGGGGCCGCTCTCCTCACTGATGTCGTCAGTGGTGCACAGGCCCGTTCAGCGCAGTCGCCGCCGCTTCACTCGCCCGCACCACACAGACCGCTGTGAACTGCACGTTCGCGGTAAACGGCGGCCAAAAACGTTCGCGAGCTGAAGCACGCGACGCTGCGGAAGGCCGCCGAACGGGCTTGCGTCAGAGCAATGGCGGTTCTTCTGACGACAACTCCTGAGTCGTAGCCGCTCCGCTTCTTGGAGGAAGCCCTGATGCGTTCGCTGAAGATAGCCACCGGCACCGTCCTGGCCAGCACTGCGATCCTGTTTGCCGCGCCGATGGCCTCGGCGTCCGACACCCAGTGCGACCCGGCGACCGCCGCGGCGATGGAGGCGGAATCCGCCTACAAGGCGGCCCTCGCCGACTACCAGAAGGAAATCGACGCCGGCGGGCACCCGGGCCAGGCCGAGCAGGACAACGTCGACCAGCTCAAGCAGAAGTCCGACTCCGCTGCCTCCGAGGCCCAGCGCGTGTGCGGTGACACGGTGATGAACCCGACCGCACCCACGACGCAGAAGCCGACCGGTGCGATGCACACCGGTACCGGCTCCACCAGCACGGACCCCGCGAACGTGCCGGCGCTCGCTGCCGCGGGCGGCCTGGCCGTCGCGGCCGCCGCCGGGTTCGTCCTGCGCCGCCGCTCGCACCACAGCCGTCAGCACTGACGCCCCGCCGCCGTGCGTCGCCCTGCCCTGGAAACACTCCGGCAGGGCGGCGCACGGCAGGTATGCGCACATGCCGGTCGCGTCGAGCGGGACGAACTGAGGTCTGCACATGCAGCGTTGGGGTAGCGAGCACAGCCCCGCCCCGAGGTGGCGGGTGCCCGAAGGGCAGGCCGCCCAGTGGCGGGCGACCGCCGCCCGCCCGCCGGTGAGGTGGCGGTTTCCCTGGGAACTGTGCCTGCTCCTGTCGGCCATCGCGATCGTCGTCTTCACCCTCGTCGGCCGCCCGCCCGCCGGACCGCCCCAGCCCACGGGGCCGTACGCGAACGGCACGAGTGAGCACGGCACACGGCGTGAGGACCCGCCGGCTCCCCCGTTGCCCGCCGCCCCGCCCTTGCGCGTGTCCGTACCGGCCATCCACGTGGATGCCCCGCTGATGGCCCTCGCGCTCCAGGCCGACGGCCGGCTCGCCGCCCCGCCCGAGAACGACCGGAACCTGGCCGGATGGTGGGCGGGCGGACCGGCCCCCGGCACGCGCGGCACCTCCATCATCGCCGGGCACGTCGACATCCCCACCGGGCCCGCCGCCTTCTACGACCTCGGCGCCCTGCACCCCGGCATGAAGATCAATGTCTCGCGCGCCGACGGTCGGACCGCGCACTTCACCATCGACAGCATCGACGTCTACAACGCCGACGACTACCCCGACGACAAGGTGTACGCCGACACCGGCCGTCCCGAACTGCGCCTGATCACCTGCGGCGGCGGCTTCGACAAGAAGCTCCAGCAGTACCAGGGCAACGTCGTCGTCACCGCCCACCTGACGCGGAGCTGACAGCGCTGCCCCTGCACGCGCCGGGCCCCGGTCGTCCCGGGCAGGGATGAGCCGTCAACCCGTAAGGACGTCCTGCGTGAGGTAGAGCGGCATCGAGTCCTCCCACCGGCTGTCGGTCAGGAGCTTCTTGTCGGTGCCGTCCGCGTTCATGCTGAAGATCTGGCCGTAGGGCTGGAAGGTGTCGTCGTACAGGGCCGCCTCCTCCCGGAAGCCGTACATGCCGCTGTTGTAGAGGATGCGCCCGTCGTGGTTCCAGACCGCATGCCCGTCGTTCGCGCCGCTGCTGGTGAGGACCTTGAGGCCGGTGCCGTCGGGCTTGATGGTGCACACGTCGAAGTCGGTCGGGCTCGTCTTGCGGGTGAAGAGGATCAGCTTGCCGTCCCAGGACCAGTCCGGCAGGTTGTCCGACTCGGTGGTGAGGACGGTGGTCGCGCCCGTTCTGAGGTCGAGGATGCGCAGGCCCATCTCCTTGCCCCAGACGCGGTAGACGATCCGGTTGCCGTCCTGCGAGTAGCTCGGGAAGCCCGCGTTGGTCGTCCCGTCCGTGAGCACCTGGTGCGAGGAGCCGTCACTGGGCACGCGCACCAGTACGGCATTGCTCGTGGCTCGGGTCTGGAACCAGCCGCCCAGGCCGAACGCGATCCACTTGCCGTCGTGCGACCAGGTGGGCCGGAACGCGCCCGCCAGGCCGTGCTGGACCTGCGTCTGGTCGAGGCCCGAGGTGGCGGTGTCGAAGACGACCTTCTGGTCGGAACCGTCGGGGCGCATGGTGACGATCGAGGAGTTGCCGAGCTGCTTGTCGGTGATCGCCAGACGCCCGTCGGCGGAGAGTGCGGGGAACACGTCGCAGAAGCGGTAGTCCCAGTCCGCGTCCCAGCTGTGCAGCGGCGCGTCGAGCGTCCGCGTCGTGTAGTCGGGCTTCTCGTAGATCACCGACTTCCCGTCGGGCGACCAGACGGGAGAGCGCAGGGGCCGCCTGACCGGCTGCCGGGTTGCCGAGACGTACGCCAGCCCTTCGTCTGCGCCTCCCTTGACGAGATAGCCGATGTCCGTCGGCGACACGTACTGCGGCGCGACCTTCAGGTTCGGGCCGGTGGTGTGCTCGACACGGGCCCCGCTCGCGACGTCCACGGAGACGATCTGGGACGCGACGGTCCCGATGGCCTCCGGCCGGTGCGCGCCCCAGGTGTCCTCGACGGTGATCTCGTAGAAGACGATCCTGGAACCGTCAGGAGACCACTTCGGCGAACCGAGGCAGTACCCGTCCCGGTCGGCCACCTGGCGGAAGCCGGTGCCGTCCGGGCGGACGACGTAGATGCTCAGCTCCTGCGTGTGCTCCCACCCGGTGCCGTTGCCGTGTCCGCGCCATGCGGTGTTGCGGTCGCTGGAGAAGGCGATCCACCGGCCGTCGGGCGACCAGGAGGGGCGGAAGTGGCCGTCGGGGCTCGCGGGGTCACCGGCGAGAGCCGGCGTGCCCGTCAGACTGGTCCGCTTGTTCGTGCGCAGGTCGAGAACCCAGATGTGGGTCTTGTGGTCCCCGCGCGTGGAGACATAGGCGACCTTGGTGCCGTCGGGCGACGGGACGGCCCAGTCGTTCATGGCCGCGTCGGCCACCAGGGGCTGCACGCCCGAGCCGTCGGTCTTCGCCCGGTAGAGACAGGAGTGTCCGTCGCCCGTGCGCTCCGACGTGAAGAACACCGAGGTGCCGTCGGCGGAGAAGGCCGCGTGGTGGTCGAAGGACCCGTCCTTCAGCAGCTTGCGTTCGTTCGATCCGTCGGCGTCGCAGATGTACAGCGTGGATGCGGACGGGCCGATGCGGTTCATCAGCATCACGCCCTTCTTGCCCAAGGAGGCCGCCGCGACGGCGAAGGGCGGAGGCAGGAGCGCGGTGCCGGCGACGGCCGCTCCGGCCGCGAGGAATGCTCGACGCTTCATGTCAGGTGACATCTGTGTGCGGTCCTTTCGTTGACGGTGGACGTGTGTACGCACGGGACGGTGTCGTGGGCGACGTAGTGCATCTCGGCAGCAGGGACTGGCCGTGGGGGGTCTGCCGGGCGAAGCGATGGCCTGCGTGTCGGACGGCGCCGGTCGCGGGACTCACGACGCCGGTCCCTGCGGAAGCGGCCGCGCGCCGCTCCGGCCGCACCCGCGCACGGAGCACGTTCAGAGGTGAGCGGCCGGCGCCGCCCCGCGTCGGCGGTACACGCCGACGCAGTCCGGGTTGGGGACGGCCACGGCGGTCCCGGTGTCGGTGAGCCGGCCGGAGCCCGGCTCGACCAGGAAGAGGTGGACGGTGCCGCTCGCCTCGTTCGCGACGAACATCCACCGTCCGTCGGGATGCAGGGAGAAGCTCCACGGGGTGACGCCCGCGCACGGCAGCCGCTGCACCTCGGTGAGCAGGCCGGTGCGCTGGTCGACGGCGAACACGACCAGGGCGTTGTCCCCCCTGTTGGAGACGTAGACGTGACGACCGTCGTGGCTGACGGCCAGCTCGGCGGCGCTCGTGGCACCGGTGTGTCCCGGCGCGTTCGTCGTCAGAAGTTGGCGAGGTGTCAGCACCCCCGACCGGGCATTCCACGACAGGACTTCTATGTCGGCACTCAGTTCGTTCAGCAGGTAGACGGTCCGTCCGCGCGGGTGGAAGGCCAGGCGCCGTGGGCCCGATCCCGGCGCCGTCGCGTAGGAGCCGGGACGGCCCGCGGACGAGGTGTCGGACATCCGGCGCGTGGCCCGGTCGTAGCGGTGGACGAACACGCGGTCCGCGCCGAAGTCCGCGACCAGCGCGAACCTGCGGCTCGGGTCGAGGACGACGTGGTGCACGTGCGGGCCCGCCTGGCGCGGGTTGGGTCCGGACCCGCTGTCCCGCACCGTGCAGGCCACCGCGCCGAGTCCGCCGTCGTGGCGGAGGGCGACGGTCGATGCCGAACCGGCCGCGAAGTCGGCTACCAGCAGGGTGTCCGCGTCCGCGTCGACCCCGATGTAGGACAGACCACCGCTGCCGCCCGGAGTGTCCTCCGTCTGTATCTCGCCGGTCCGGTGCAGGTCCGCGGTGGAGTCGTCGATACGGAACGTGCGGATGATTCCGCCCTGTTCGCCGCCGGCGACGTAGAGGACGGGGCGCGTCGGGTGCACGGCCACCCAGTTGGAGCTGACCTCGGCGACGGCACCGAGGGAGGTCAGGGTGCCGCGGACAGGGTCGAAGTCGAGGGCATGCACTTGGTTCTTGCCCCAGGTGCCGACGTAGAGCACGTCACTGGGACGCTCGCCGGCGGCGGCCCGGGCCGGGGACGCCAACGGCAGGGCGGCGGTTGCGGTGGTCGCCGATATGGCGGCGAGGACGGTTCTGCGGGAGGGGCGCCGGGGCGACGGCGGTACGTCGTCCCGGGTCGTGTGCGGCGGCTCGTTCATCGAGAGGGCCGGCCTTTCTCGGGGAGAGGGTCTGCGGCTCGGGCGGGTCTGCGGGCGGCTCAGCTCGTGGTCTGCGGGCGGCGGCGTGCCGCGAGGCCGAGGAGCTTGAGGGCGTAGGAGTCGAGCGCGCTCAGGACGCCGTTGAGGGCGAGGGTCAGGGCGACGAGGACGATGAGGCCGGCGAACTCGGCTGCCGCGTCCAGGTTCTGGGCCGCGGTGAAGAGCTCGTGGCCCACGCCCTCGGAGGAGGCGATGAACTCGCCGCCGATGACGCCGAGGATGGCGAGCGGCCCACCGGTCTTCAGCGCGGCGAAGAAGGGGGCGGCGAGCGTCGGGATGGTGACGTAGCCGAGGACGTGGTGCCTGCGTCCGCCCATCACCTGGACGACCTCGACGAGTTCGCGTTCCCGCAGCCGCAGGCCCAGGTAGACGTTGTAGAAGACGACGAAGGCGACACCGGTCATGGCGATGGTGATCTTCGACCAGGGGCCGATGCCGAAGAACAGCAGGAAGAGAGGGGCGAGGGCGATCTTCGGTATGCCGTTGAGGGCCGCGACGAGCGGTTCGAGGACGCGGCCCAGAAGCGGGAACGATCCGAGGACCAGCCCCATCACGGTCCCCGCGGCGACGCCGAGGCCGAAGCCGGCCAGGACCTCGACGGTGGTCACCTTGATGTCGGCCCATCCGGTCGCCGAACCGAGCATCGAGGTGAGCGCGTCGTACACCTCGGTGGGCTTGCTGACCGCGTACTCGGGCACGACCGGGCCGCTCATCACCTGCCACAGGACGAGGGCGACGATGATCACCACGACGCGGAGCGCGATGACGGTGAGAGTCCGGTGCCCGCCGGTGCGCCTCTTCCTGGCGGGCCGTCCCCGTGGGGCGGTGTCGGGCTCGGTCACGGCGTGCTGGGTGACGGTTGCCATGGTCTGCTCCGTTCCGGTGGGGGTCGGCCGTTTCACGGCAGGTAGGTGTTGGTCCAGTTGTCGGCGGTCACCTTGGCGTCGGGGACCGCGCCGATGCCGTCCTTGACGAAGGCGACGGTCTTGTTCCAGCCCGCCTCGTCCTGCTTGGCGCTCTTGGGCCACTCGACCTGTTCGACGGCCGCGGTCAGTACGTCGTCGGGCACGCCCGGCAGGGTCTTGCGCGAGGCGGCCAGCACGCTCTTGTCGTCGGAGGGATGCGCGCTGAGGTACGTCGTGGCCTGCTGGACGGCGGTGGCGAATCCCTTCACGGTCTTCGCGTCCGACTTCGCGTAGCTCTTCTTCACCACGACGGCCTGGCCGTATCCGGCCTGTGCGAACGACCACTCGGGCACCTTGGTGGGATCGGCCACCACGACCCCGTCTCCCTCGTGCTGCACCTGCAACGGGATCGGCTCGGAGGTGATGAACCAGTCGACCTCGCCCTTGGTCAGCGCGGCCTTGTCGGCGGCGGGGCTCGGCAGCGACACCCACTTCAGCTTCGCCGGGTCGACGCCATGGGCCTTGAGGAAGATGCCGGCTTCCGCCTTGGTGTTGGCGGAGCTGGCGCCGGCCGTCGAGTCGGCCAGGGCCTTGGCCACCTCCGCCGCGGGGGACTTGGCGGTCAGAGCGTGCTTCTTCGCGAACGCCGTGCTGACGACGATGCCGAGCGGGTTGCCGCCGCCGTTGTGCGCGACGGACAGCTCCGGCAGCCCCTTGGACAGGCCCGCGAGGTAACTGGTGGGGCTGGAGTTGAGGAACTGGACGGAACCCGACTGCAGGGCCGAGGTGCCCGTGGCGGCGGTCAACGTCACGTACTTGATCTTGATGTTCTGCTTGTCGAAATAGCCCTGCTCCTCCGCCAGACGTATCGACAGGTCGAAGACGTTGCCGCTCACGCCGACGGAGACGGTCGTCTTGCCGTCCGCGCCGACCGACGACGAGCCGTCGTTGCCACAGGCGGTCAGCAGCGCGGCGCCGCACGCCACGGTGGTGGCCAGCGCGAGCGAGCGGTGCTTCGTGCGGTGGTGGATCATGGGAACTCCTTTGTTCACCAGGCTTGTTGCGTGCGGAAGAAGCGGAGCCAGAAGTCGGTGCGTGCCGGGTCCGCGACGGGGACCGGACGGCAACGCGCACCGATCTCCATCACGGCCGCGGTGTCCGGCGAGAAGGCGGGCCAGTGGGGCAGGCCGGTGCCGTTGGGGTCTCCCGAGGCCGCGAAGTTGGTCCAGTACGCGCAGAGGATCCGCGCCACCTCGTGGTCCTCGTCGGTCCACGACGCGGTGCCGCCCTCGGGGTTGCCGAAGACGTAGTCGATCTCCGAACCGTGCGACGCCCCGCGCAGCCCCTGCCCGCGGTGGGTCCAGAAGTAGGTGTGCAGGCTACGGGTGGTGCGGCGGGTCCAGTCGCCGCCCCACAGACAGGTGGACAGGCGGGAGTTGTCGCGCGCGGCCGTGCTGCTCGCGCGCGCCGCCTCGTCGTCCGTCGCGGCCGGGTACAGACGCAGGAACTCCTCGGCCAGCGGGCCGAACTTCCGGTGCGCCGCCGCCCGGTGCTGCTCCAGGGTGACGTGGACCGGGGGTGATCCGGGCCGGACCGTGCGGCGGCCGGTGCGCAGGGCGGCGACGAGGCTGTCGGGCACCGCGCCGCTCTCGTCGAGGTTGTTCCCGGTGAGGTAGTCGACGTCGTTCTGCAGGCCCTTGGTGTACGTCTCGTCGTAGCCGGCGGGGACCGCCCACCCGTCGACGACCGGACGCAGCAGCGGGGGTGCGGCGGTGCCGCCCGTGTCGACGCCGATGTCGACGGGATGGTGGCCGTCGATCAGCTTGTGCCAGTCCAGCGACCGCAGTTCGGCGATGCCGCGGGCGCCGTGCTCCCGGACGTACTGGATTCCCGCGCTCTCCGCGTCGGCGGGCAGGCGGTAGGAGGTGGACAGATAGCGCAGTTCGGGGTCGCGGGCGTAGCGGGCGTGGCTCTGGGCGATCGCCCGGTGGAACAGGCCCTTGGCGAGCGGGGACATGGCCAGGAAGTTGACCAGGCCCGCCCCCGCGGACTGTCCCGCGACGGTCACACGGCCCGGGTCGCCGCCGAAGTGCTCGATGTTGTCGCGCACCCAGCGCAGGACAGCGACGCAGTCGAGGAGTCCGTAGTTGCCGCTGGTGCCGTGCTCGGACTCCTCGCTCAGCTCGGGTGCGGCGAGGAACCCCAGCGCGCCGAGGCGGTAGTTGAAGGTGACCACGACGGTGCCTGTGCGGGCGAGGTGCTCGCCGTCGTAGCGGGGGTGCGCGCCGGTGCCGCCGCGGAAACCACCGCCGTAGATCCAGACGAGGACCGGCCGGTGTTCCTCGCGGGAGGGCGCCCCCGTCCAGATGTTCAGGCTCAGGCAGTCTTCGCTCATCGGGACGTCGACGCCGGTCGCTGCCGCCTCGGTCGGTGCCTGGGGGCACATGGGGCCGAACCGGTCCGCCTGCCGGACGCCCTCCCAGGGGACCGGTGGCCGGGGCGGACGCCAGCGCAGCTCTCCCACGGGCGGAGCCGCGTACGGGATGCCGCGAAAGACGGTGACGGCGCGGTCCCGGCAGACGATGCCCTGGACGCGTCCCGCTTCGGTGTCCGCGGTGGGACGGTGCATGCGGTCCTTTCCGCCCCGGCCCCGCGTCAGCTGACGGGCGGCTCCGGGGACTTGTCGAGCAGCAGCGCCCTGCGGGCGGAGCCGACGTGGTGGCGCATCGCTGCTTGCGCGGCCTCGGGGTTGCGGGTGACGACGGCCAGGAAGATCGCCTGGTGTTCTTCCAGGGACCCGGACCTCGGGTGCCGTGCGGAGAGGTTGCGGTACTGGCGCATCACCAGCGGGTACAGCAGCGTGTCGTAGGCGCGGGCCAGCGTTCGCTGGTGCGCGGCCGTCTTCATCTGCTGGTGGAAGCGCCGGTTGCCCTGCGAGTAGGAGTCGCGGTCGCCGCGGGACTGCGACTCCTCCATGTCCTGCAAGGTGCGGCGCAGGTCCTCGATCTCGTCGGCCGTCGCCCGCTCCGCGGCCTTGCCGGCCAGCGCGGCCTCCAGGATCTCCCTCGCTTCCAGGATGTCCTCCGCCTCCTCGGCCGAGAAGCTCCTGGTCCGCACCCCGCGATTGACCTCGCTGGTGACGTAGCCCTCCTGTGTCAGCCGGGCGAGCGCCGTGCGCATGGTGCTGCGCGACACGTCGAACATCCGCGTGAGGTCCGCCTCGGTCAGCCGTGTGCCGGGCGCGATGCTGCCCGACAGGAGCAGGGAACGCAGCCCCTCGTAGGCGTGGCTGTAGCGCGTGCCCGACGCCTTCGCACCGGTTTCCGCATCGATGCTGTCGCTGTCCGAGCTGTTCACCTTGACCGCCTTTACGTTCCGTGGAGAGGAGGACCGAGGCGGGAACAGTAGCCGACGACATGCCAGGTCACCTCCCTATCCGCCGAGGCCCGGGTACAGGCGGCGGGAGGTCCCCGCGAAGATCTCCTGCCGGTCCCGCTCGGGCAGTCCCGCAAGGACGCTCTCGGCGAGGGCGAGGAGCTCGGGCAGGGACTGCTCGGCCGCCGGGCAGTTCGACCCCCAGGCGATCCGCTCCGCCCCGAACGCCTGGATGACCGGGGTGAGGAAGTCACCGGCCCGCTCGCCGACGTCCCGCAGCCGTTCGAGATTGCGGTGGGTGAGCTTCAGGTGCAGTCCCGGGTGCACGCCCAGCTCCGCCACCTCGGCTCCCGCCTGTGCGGGCGAGGCCACGATGTCGGGGTAGCCGATGTGGTCGAGGAGCACCGTCACGCCCGCGAACCGCTCCAGGATTTCCACCAGTTGCTCGGTGGCGGGGCCGAGGCGCATCTGCAGGCACACCGGCACGCCCGACTCCCCGGCCTGCTCCCAGAAGGGGTAGGTCTCCGGCGCGGCGAACCATTCGCCCTGTGTGGGCACGGTGCTGCCGCTGGTGAACAGGCGCACGCCGGACAGCCCGCCGTCGCCGACAGCGGCCTTGAGAGAGGCGGCGGCGTCGGCCCGCAGCGGGTCGACGGTGCCGACCGCGACGAAGCGGTCCGGCCGACGCCGGCAGCTGTCGATGACGTACGAGTTGTCGTAGCCGTAGTTCGTCGTGGCCTGCACCAGGACGGCCTGGTCGATGCCCGCGGCGTCCATGCGGCTGACCATGCCCTCGGCGGTCACCGGCCGGGTCGCGGCCCACGTGGACTGCTTGCCCCCGATCGGGGCCTGCGGGTAGGCGGTCCGGTCCTCGGAGATGATGTGGCAGTGCGCGTCGACGACGTCCACGATGGTTGCTCCTCGTCCTTGTGGTGTCCGTGTGGTCTTCTGTGCGGTCCGGGTCAGGCGCCCGGGTAGTCGCCCGCGGCGAACAGCGCGCGCAGGGCGGTGGGGAAGTCGTCGTCGAGCAGCCCTTGGTCCTTCGCGAAGCGCACCATCGCGCTCAGGCTGGGTTCGTTGGCCTCGATGCCGTACGGGACGGGGTCGCCGCCGATCGCGCGTCCCTGGCGGGCGAGGCGGGGCACCGCCGACCACTCGGGCTGTGCTGCGAGGTGGCGGTGCTTGCTCTCCGCGAACGCCGTGTACAGCTTGCTCGGCAACTCGGGGTCGCGGTCCACGAGTTCGGTGCGCAAGGCGATCAGCGAGTGCAGCGGGTAGACGCCGGTGCGCAGGTAGTGGTCCACGGCGAGCGTGCCGGCCTCGGGGAAGAGCGGGTACGGGCCGTCGTCGGCGTCGGCCCGCGGTGCGGCCGCCGCTGTCCAGCCGGCCCGCGGGGAACCCGCCCGGCCCGTGCCGGCGTTCCCGGTCAGCGCGGCGTCGATCTCCCCTGCGCGCAGCAGTTCGCCCAGCGAGCGGCCGTCGGTGACCCGCTCGACGTTGGGCGGCACCCGGCCCTCGACGTGGTCGTCGTCGTCGACCACCCAGGTGATCTTGTCGATGTCCACGCCGTACTCGTCGCGCAGGACGCCGCGCACCCACACGCCCGTGCTCACGGAGTAGGCGCGCACCCCGACCCGACGTCCCTCCAGGTCACGCGGTACGCGGATGCCGGAGTCCGCGGCGCACTGCACGTCACCGTGGTGGAAGCGCCGGTTGAGGAACACGGGTACCGCGGTGAGCGCCACGCCTTCCTGGCGTGCCATCAGGTAGGAGACGGGCGCCAGTTCGCACACGTCGAACTCCAGGTCCCGGATCATGCGCCGATAGGCGCCGATGACCGGCGTGACCTCCACCGGATCGATCGCGTACCCGTCGATCCCGACGTCGCCGTCGAGCAGCGGCTGCCCGTGCGGGAAGTCGCCGAGGACCGTCGTGAGCTTGTCCATGCTCAGCTTTCTCCTGCTTCTGTGCGTCTTCAGGTGAGGGGGGGTGTACGTCTGCGTACTCAGCCGCCGAGGCGGTCCGGCGTCACGCCGAGCGCGGCGCAGGAGCGCTCGACGATCTCGTCGTAGTCGACCGCGCGCTCGATCACGCCCTGCGCGTGGGCGTAGGCAGCGGCCTTGGTGAACGCTCCGCGCAGCGCCGCGAAGCCCACGGGGTGCAGCGGCACCGGACCCGGCTCGGCGTCGGCGGTGAGCACCGACTTCATCGCGTCGTACGCGGCGAGGACGGCGGCGGCGT
This sequence comes from Streptomyces sp. SID14478, assembly GCF_010548525.1. Classification (GTDB taxonomy): domain Bacteria; phylum Actinomycetota; class Actinomycetes; order Streptomycetales; family Streptomycetaceae; genus Streptomyces. The sequence goes on along the minus strand of NZ_JAAGMG010000316.1, from coordinate 14,464 downwards.
GCTCCGCGGCCACCCGCTCGGACACGCCGACGACGTGGTTGACCGGGACGAACCCCTGCTCCCGCGACCACCGCTCGGCGCTCTCCCGCGCGTCGTCGACGGCCGTGCGGATGCGGTCGTCGTCCGGGAGGCCGTTGCCCATGATCCCGAAGTCGAGCCGGCCTTCCAGGAAGTCCGCCTGCAGCGTGGCTCCCGCCGGCGCCCGGTCCACCCACGACGGGTCCTCGGCGCCGTCGACATGGCTGCCTTCGTACGTCGTCCAGTCCACCTTCCGCAGGTCCACGCCGTACTGCTCGGCGAGGAAGCCGCGCATCCACACACCGGTGGTCTGGCTCCAGGAACGGACGCCGACGCGGTGTCCCTCGACGTCCGCGGCCGACCACGCGCCGAGGGTCACCAGGGTCTGGTGCTGGTGGCGTCCGAGGGTGGTGACGGGCAGCAGCAGCACCGGCTTGTCGTGGGCGACGGCCTGCAGGACGGTGGCGATGGCCACCTCGCACAGGTCCGCGTCCGAGGTGTTCACGAAACCGCGGGACGCCTTGTGCACCGGGCTGACGGCGAGCCGCTCCGGCTCCGTTCCGCTCTCGCGGACCGCCGACAGCGCGGCTGCCGCGAGATCGTCGCGGCCGAGCACCAGCTTCATGTCTGTCTCCTTATGACTTCGTGGTCCGCGGCGCACGGCCCGTGGCCTGTGGCCCGTGGTGCCGCTCGTGGTGCAGGCGCAGCAGATCGGCGCCGTAGTCGCCGCCGTGGGGGGTGCGGACGATGGAGTGGATGTGCCGGCGTGAGGGGTGGTCGTTGCCGAAGTACACGCCGGGCATGTGCTCGAACTCGATGAGGATCACCGGGCTGTGCAGCCGGTAGTAGAAGGTGCCGTCGGGGTCGCCGGCCCAGGCGAAGTGGGTGTCGCCCTCGTGGGCCAGGACCTCTTCCCTGCGCACCCGGGCGTGCGGGGCGGCGGCCCGGTTCACGTACCGGTCGAGGAGCTGGAGCGCGGTGCCGCGCTGGCCGGGGGTCAGCCGGCTCAACGGCAGCCCGCGGTAGTCGAGTGCGACGTTGTCCCGGAAGGCCCCGACGAACAGTTCCTCGGGGAGCGTGTCCGCGATGACGGCCCGCTCCCGCTGCTTCGGGTCGAGGTCGGTGAACAGCTCCTGGCCCAGCGCCTCCTCGTGCCGGAAGGCCACGGTCCCGGCGTACCTCCCCGAGCCCGCGACGACCGGCTCGGCGCCGAGGAAGGTGGGCGTGAGGACCATCTGGTCGCCCACGAACACGCAGTTGATGTTGACGTGGTGTCCGTCGAGCTGCCAGCCCCAGGGCCCGCCGTTCTCCGGTTCGCCATAGAGCGAGAACCAGTACAGCCACTCGTTGAGGCCGTGCTCGTCGCCGGTCAGCTCGCCGATGGTCCGGTTGAGGTGCATCAGGTCGATCATCTGGCCGTAGCCGTCGGCGCTCAGGCTCTCCCGGATGACGGCCAGGGCCCGGCCGCGCTGTGCGTCGTCGAACTCCTCCAGGCAGAGGCCGTGGCGCAGGAAGTAGCGGGCGCCGTTGTTCCAGTGCCGCCAGCTCACGTCGTCCATCGGGAACCGGCCTTCGGCGAGCTGCTTCGGCGTCAGCCCGGCCAGGTAGTTCTCTGCGGCCCGGTACACGGTGCCGACGTCCGCTCCCGTGGAGCGCAGCGGGAAGAGTCCCGCCGTGATACCGGATGACGTCCCCACGCCCCGCAGGGGCTCGTCCGCCGCCTTCACCCGCCAGGCGACCTTTTCCAGCAGGTCGGGCGTCCAGACGTCCGGCTTGCGCGTGGGCGCGTTGCCCCGCTTTCGCAGCGCCACCATCGCCGCTTCTCCTTTCGCTGTACGTAGAGGGGCCCAGGTCCCTGTCCGTGGAGGGGCCGGGGCGATCGCCTGCTCACTCGGCGAGGAAGGCCACCCGTTCCTCCGTCGCGGCGACGTCCACCGGCTCCGCGATGAGGCCCTGCTCCAGGGCGTACTGCCCGGCGATCTCCAGACAGGCGGCGAGCGAGGCGCTCCAGCCGGCCGTCACCGCGCGTCCGGCCGGCGACGCGTCGCGCTCCCCCGCGGTCCTCGCGATCGCCTCCTCCAGTGCCCGGTACACGGCGGCCACGTCCTCCCTCCGGTCCCGCAGCACGTCGTCGCGGACCACCAGCAGGTGGTTGGCGGGGACGGTCCCGTGCCGCTCGATCCAGGCCAGTCCGGCGTCCTCCGCGTCCTTCACCAGCGGGACGAGCCCCGCGCCCTGGCCGCCGAGTGCCTTCGGGCCGAGCACCGCCGCCGAGACGTCCGCGGAGCGCAGCAGGTCGGCGACGCGGCCGCTGTCCGACCGCTCCACGAACGGCGGGTTCCGGTACGCGGCGACGTGTACGTCCTCGGTGGTCACCCAGGTGACGTCCGAGGACTCGACGCCGTACTCCTCCCGCAGCCAGCCGCGCACCCACATCCCGGTGGTCTGGCCGTACGCGCGCACGCCCACGCGGCGCCCCACGAGGTCCTTCGGCCCGAGGGCCGCTCCCCCGGGCAGGCGGGTCAGGGAACGGTGGTGTGTGCCGCCCACCAGGACCACCGGCAGCAGGGTCACCGGGACGCCCGCGTCCCTGGCCTGCAGATAGGTGGCCATCGGCATCTCGCAGATGTCGTAGGCCAGTTCGCGGACCATCCGGGCGAAGGCGGGAGGCAGCGGGGCGAACTCCGGGTAGTCGCACCGGACTCCGGCCACGGGGACGGTGCCGTTCTTCAGCGGCCTGGTGTGCGGGTGGTCGCCCAGGACCACGCTCAAGGGCGCGCCCGCAGGGGTCCCGCTCCGGCGGCTCACACGTCCTCGCCGTACTGGATGCGGCGGTACGGGGTGCTGAGCACCTCGCGGGTGATGCGGACGTCGATGACCGTGGGCCGGGGCTCGCGGACGTACGCCGCCAGGGCGTCGCGCAGTTCCTGTCCGGTGCGGACCGTGGCGCCTGCCCCGCCCAACGCCTGGGCGACGGCGCCCAGTTCGGGGGTGGGGATGGTCGCCAGGTCCGGGTCGAGGCCCTTGGCCTTCGCCTTGTGGTACTCGGCGCCCAGGCCCTGGTCGTTCATGACGACCACCAGGAGGGGGATGCCGTAGCGGACCGCCGTCTCGAACTCCGGCAGGTGCATGAGGAAGCTCGCGTCGCCCTCCACCACGAAGCCGGGCTTGTTGCCGCGCGCGATCATCTGGCCGAGGGCGATCAGCGGGGCCTGGCCGATGGCGCCGAACATGCCGTAGTTGGAGAGCACGTCCCGGGAGCGCTGGAAGAGCATGGTGCCGAAGTCGGTCTGGTGTCCGCTGCCCAGGACCAGGCTCATCTCGCCCGGGAGTTCGTGGTCGAGGATCCAGATCGCCTCGCGCGGGTCGAGCCGGCCCGGCTCGCTGACGTACGCAGGCTGTTGGACCCGGGCACTGAGGTGCTCCCGTACCTCGTCGGTGTGGAACCCCTGCGACCGGACCGCGCGCCGGCTCAGTTCGCGGGTCAGTTCGGTGAGGGCGGTGACCGCGTCGGCCTGCAAGTAGATGTCGGCGACCTTGCCGTTGCCCATCACCAGGTGCGGGGCGGTGTCGATCTGTAGGTACGTGGCCTCGGGATACAGGTAGCCGCTCTCGATGGTGTAGTGGTTCAGGCTGGCGCCCACCGCGATGACGCAGTCGGCCTCCTGGAGCAGTTCCATCGACAGCTTGTCGCCGAAGAGGCCCGACAGTCCGACGTGGAAGTCGGTACGGTCGCACAGCCAGTTCTTCGCCTGGAGGGTGGTGGCGAGCAGGGCGCCGGTCCGCTCCTGGAGCGCGAGGATCTCCTCGCCGGCGTCGGCTCCCCGCGCGCCGCGGCCCGCGACGATCACGACGCGCTTCGCGTTCCCGATCAGGTCGCAGGCGGCCTGGAGCCGGGCCGGATCGGGCAGGAGCCGGGGCTTCTCGATCAGGGCCGTGGACGGGACGTAGTCCGGGTCGTAGTCGTCGAGTTCGGTGACCTGGACGTCGAACGGTGCGCTGATCATGACGGGCCTGGACTCGGTGCGTGCCAGGTAGAACGCCCGCTGCACGACCTCCTGGGCGTTCTCGGGCCGGGTCACGCGGAGGAACGCGCACTCGATCGCGGCGGCGAAGCGCCGCTGATCGAGGTACTGGGTGGCGCCCTCGTCGCCCAGCGCGGTCTCGCCGCAGAACGCGACGAGCGGGGTGCGCGCACGGCTGGCCACGATCATGGAGGTGGCCAGCTGGGAGACGCCGGGGCCGCTGGTCGTGGTGACCACGCCGGGCTGTCCCGCGCCGCGCGCCCAGCCGTCGGCCATGCCGAGGCCGGAGCCTTCGTGCCGGACCTCGTAGAGGCGCACGCCGCGGTCGGCGAGCGCTGCCATCCAGTGCATGTTGGCGTCGCCCATCATGCCGAAGACATCGCTGGTGCCTTCCTTGACGAACGCCTCGGCCAGGGCTTCGTAGACCTTCACTTGCCGGACTCCTTCACGTTCGCCGCGGCCGTCGCCCGCGCTTTCAGGACGCCGTCGAGCCGGGAGAAGACCCGCAGCGCATTGCCTCCGTAGACCGCTTGCCGGTCGGCATCGCTCATGTCGAGGGAGTCGAGGGTGTACTTGGTGTCGTCGAACCGGCGTCCGGTCTCCGGGTCCACGCTGCGGACGGCGCCGATCATCTCCGAGGCGAACAGGACGTTGCGTGCCGGGATGACGTCCAGGAGCAGTTCCATGCCGCGCCTGTGGTAGACGCAGGTGTCGAAGGAGACGTGGGGCAGGATCGACTCCTCCAGCGGCGGCCGGCCGCGGTCCTGCATCATTCCCCGGTAGCGGCCCCAGTGGTACGGGACGGCGCCGCCGCCGTGCGGCAGGATCAGCTGGAGGGTCGGGAAGTCCTTGAACAGGTCCGCCTCGCACAGCTGCATGAACGCCGCGGTGTCACCGGCGAGGTAGTGGGCGCACGTGCCTTGCAGCGCCGGGTTCCGCGACATGGCGACGTGCACCATCGCGGGGACGCCGAGTTCCACCATCTTCTCGTAGAGCGGGTAGTAGACCCGGTCCGTCAGCGGTGGGGCCTGGTAGTACCCGTCCGAGGGGTCCGGGTTGAGCAGACAGCCGACGAAGCCCAACTGCTCGACGCAGCGCTCCAGTTCGGTGACCGAGTGGGCGACGGACGCGGGGAGGGCGTCGCCCGGGGACTGCGGGAGCTGGCACACGCCCACGAACCGCTCGGGGAACAGGCCGCACACCCGGGCGATCAGGTCGTTGCTGACCCGGGACCAGTCGAGGCTGGTGTGCTCGTCGCCGTAGTGGTGGGCCATCTTGCCCGCGCCCGGCGAGAAGAGGGTCAGATCGGTGCCGCGCTCGCTCTGCAGTTTCAGCTGGCCCTGCTCGATCGCGGCGCGGATCTCGTCGTCGGTGATGTGCAGTGCGTCCGGGGAGAGGCGGGCGCCGGATTCCTCGTACGCCCGGATCTGCTTCTGACGCCACTTCCCGAGCGCGGGGGGCGCCGTCGTGAAGTGGCCGTGACTGTCGATGATCATGGGTTGCTCCGAAGTTCGCGTGGCGGTGCGTGCGCGGGACCGGCTGCGCGGGGTGGACGGGCTGTCAGGCGCGGCCGGTGAGTTCGCGGGCCCTGGCCAGGCCGGGGTAGGTGCGCACCGGCGCCGACATCAGGAAGCGGTAGCCGTCGTCGAGGACCTGCTTGACGTTGTCGGCGGTCACATGGGGATGGCCGACGGCGATGCCGCGCTCGCCGCAGATGTCGAGGATCCGCCGCTTGCACTCCAGGACGCGCGGGTGCTCGTACTGGCGGGGGACGCCGAGCTCCTGGCTCATGTCGCCCTCGCCGATCAGGATCAGTCCGATGCCCGGTACCTGGTCGAGGATGTCCGGCAGGTTCTCGATGCCGAGCTGGTCCTCGATCATGAGGCCCACGAGGATCTCGCCGTACGGGGCGAGCGGCCACACGTCGGCGCGGGCGTAGTACTCGACGTTCGAGATGCCCCAGTAGCGGGTCGCGGCGTGCGGGCCGTCCCCGCGCAGCCCGGCCGGTTCGTGGAGCGGCGCGTCCGGGAGCCGCGGGTAGCGGCAGGCGGCGACGGCGTTACGGGCCTCCTCGACCGCGGAGATGTGCGGCCAGACGATGCCGAACGCGCCGAGGTCGAGGGCTTGTTTGGCGTGCCACTGCGCCCTCTCCGCGCCGTTGGCGGGAATCCGCACGAGCGGGGTGACGTCGGGGGCGAGGCTGTCCGCCTCGAAGACCCGGCGCCTGTTCAGCAGGTACTGGAAACTGTCCTTGAGCGCGTTGATGTCCCAGGGCTTGTGTTCCATCTCGAAGACCACGGCGTCGTAGTCGGAGTTGCTCAGCTCGATCGCGGACGTCGGATCGGCCGCGGCGAAGGTCGCGAAGACGTGCTGTCCCGCGTCCAAGGCACTGATCACCTTGTTGAGCCTGTTGGGCTTGGCCGTGGTCATCGCCGGCCTCCCTGGCCGAGTACTTCGTCGGACCTGGTGTTCGCAGGGGGAATCGCCTGCGGCGCCCGCCCTTGGCTTCCGGAGCGCCGTGCCGCCCACCACGCCCGCACACGGGCGAGCAGACCGAACCTGCGGTTGGAGACGGTCGGGACGGTGTCCGTGTCCCTGCGGGCTGCCGCGTCGTCGGCCGCGTCGGCGGGCACCGCCGCGAGGGGCTCGGCGGCGGGGGCGCACTTCTCGATCAGCTGCTCGGTGAACTCCGCGGTCATCCGGGAGACCACCCTGCCCGCCCCCGACTCGATCAGCTTGGCGAGCTTGCCGTTGAGCTTGATCTCTCCGTCGCAGAAGACCCGTGAGGTACCTGGCACCTCGCCCTCGGCGACCCGGAAGGTGGCACCGGCACTGAAGCGGGTGGCGCCCTGCCCGTCCGCGCCGCGGGCCGTGAGACGGCCTTCGTGCGCGGCTTCGTCCAGGTCGAGGCAGACCCGGGCTGCGAACTTGACGCGCAGGCCGCCGAATCTGATGGCCAGGGTGCCCTCGAAGGATCCGTCGTCGTGGGACGGCCCCAGCTCGGCGCCGCCGATGCAGGACACGACGGCCGCGGGGTCGGAGATGACCTCCCAGACCCGTTCGGGCGGACTGGGTACCGCGATCTCTTCTGTGATCGATATCAACTGTGAACCTCACTCGGCGACAGGCGTGACCGGCACGGGAAAACGGCATGACGGCACGACCGCATGACGGCTTGGCGATGAAGTGGGTGGGCGGGGACCAGGAACGGCCGGCTCCGCCGGCAGCGGGGGCGGCCGCGTTACGCGGCGGCCTTGCGCTCAGCGGCGAACAGACCCCAGAGGTCGTTGTACAGCTCGGAGAACTCGGGCGATTCGACGAGCGATCCGATCTGGCGCGGGCGCGCGAAGGGGACCGGGAGGACTCGGCGGATCGTGCCGGGCCCCTTGGACATCACGATGACCTCGTCGGCGAGGTAGATGGCCTCGTTGAGGTCGTGCGTGACGAAGATCAGCGTCCCGTTCTGCTCGCGCCAGATGTTGAGCAGTTCCTGCTGCAGTTCGAGCCGCGTGATTGCGTCGAGCGGCCCGAACGGCTCGTCCATCAGCACGATGGAAGGCTCGTAGATCAGCGCACGCGCGATCGCGCAGCGCTTTTGCATTCCGCCCGACAGCTCCCGGGGGAAGTGGTCCTCGAAGCCGGTCAGGCCGACGAGTTCGACCCAGCGGGCGACGCGCTCCTCACGTTCCTCCTTGGGGACCTTGCGGAACTTGAGCGCCAGGCCGATGTTGGCGCGGACGCTCAGCCACGGCAGCAGGTGGGACTGCTGCGTCACGTACGCCGCGTCGGAATTGACCGCGGAGACCGGCTCGCCCGCGTAGTGGACCTGCCCCTGCGTGGGCGTGAGGAGCCCGGCGGCCAGGTTGAGGATGGTGCTCTTGCCGCATCCGCTGGGTCCGATCACGGCAACCACCTTGCCGCGGTCGATCTTGAACGACACGTCCTCGATCGCCGGGCGGTGAGTGCCGGGGAATTGAAGAGTGACGCCCTCGAGACGAAGTGCCTCCGGGTGGGAGTTGCGCTGTGTGGTCGACATCTGTGTCTCCTCGGCCCCCTCCCGCACGGAGAGGGGCGGGGGCCGTGCGCTCGCGCCTATAGGGGCGGTCGTGGGTAGCGGCGCAGTCACCTGCTCCGCTGCGTGACGGTGACGTGCCCGATGCCGGCGGAGGCATCGGGCGGTCGGACGGGGCAACTCCGGCAACATCGTTCGCCACCAGGATTGTCCGACAACCGATGACGGGAACGTAACACCGGCCTTCCGGAGGCACAAGAACTCTCGCAGCAAGAACCCATACTCACAGGGAAGTTCGCCGCAGACCCTCAACACGTGTTGTCCAACAATCTGGATCGGGGCATCGCGTGCGGATCCCAAGTGGAGGGCGGAGCAACACCGTTGGAACGCGAGAAGCCCCGCACGCAGGAGCGTCGGGGCCTCGGCGACTCTCACGGACGGGGGCAGGACGAGCCGGCCGCCGCATACGGGCGGTTCGCACACTGGACGCCTGCCGACTCACCCCGCACCGCGGCGAGGCCCCTCGGGGCCGGCCCGCCTCCCGCGGGGCGTCGGCCGCGTCGAGGCGGGCGTTCCGTGCTCGTGCTTCAGGAAACCGGTGCTGCCGTGCTCTTGCGGACGACGAGACTCGTCGCCAGTTCGAGGCGCGTGGTCACCGGTTCCTGGTCACGCAACCGCATGATCATCTGCATCGCTTCCTCGGCCATCTCCCGCAGCGGCTGGTGCACCGTCGTCAGGGCCGGGCTCGACCAGCGCGCCACCGGTACGTCGTCGTAGCCGACCACCGAGAGGTCCTGCGGCACCCGCAGGCCGCGGACCCGCGCCGCTTCCAGGACACCGAGTGCCTGCAGATCACTGCCGGCGAAGATCGCGGTGGGGCGCTCGGGCAGGTCGAGGAGTTCGAGGGCGTGCTCGAAGCCGCCCTCGACGTGGAAGTCGCCGTAATGCACGAGGGCGGGGTCAGCTTCGATGCCCGCCATCCCGAGCGCGGAGCGGTAGCCGTCGAGGCGGGCGTGGGAGCAGAGCATGTCGTCGGGCCCGGTGATGATCCCGATGCGGCGGTGGCCGAGGTCCACCAGGTGGCGGGTCGCGACCCGTCCCCCGTTCCAGTTCGCCGAGCCGATCGAGGGGACGTCCGGGTCGGGATCGCCGGCCGGGTCGACGATGACGAAGGGGATGGAGCGGGACCGCAGCCGCTGCTTGACCTCGGCGGGCAGCGCCGAGAAGACGAGCACCACGCCGAGCGGTTTGCGCTGCAGGACGCCTTCGATCCAGTCCGGGTCGGGCGCGTGCCGGGTGCCGCTCTCGGTCAGCACCACGCTGGCCCGGTGGGTCTTGGCCACGTTCTCGACGCCACGGATCAGCTCCATCGCCCAGATGCTGTCCAGCTCGTGGAAGACCAGCTCGATGAGCGGCGCCTCGCGGGCGGCGCGTGTCGTGCGCCGGTAGGAGTGCGTCTCCAGCAGTCGCTCGACCTTGACCCGAGTAGGTGCGGCCACGTCCTGTCGGCCGTTGAGCACTTTCGAAACTGTCGAAATGGAGACGCCTGCCTTTTGGGCCACCTCGGCGAGGGTGATGCGGCCCAGGTCCTCGTCATCACGCATGCCTTGGAGCATAAGGCACGGTCAGACCCTTGCGGGTCGTAACGCTTTGATAACGCGAGGGAGCGGTATTGACCGCTCTCCCAGCGAGACTTAGCGTCCCGACTCGTGAACTTTCGGCGATGACGCCGAAAGAGTTTCGAGAGGCGAGGCGATGACTCAACGCGCACGGTTGCCGAGAACGGTCGCAGCGGGCGGTGCGGCCCTGGCTCTGCTGCTCTCCTTGTCCGGGTGCGGTGGCGGCTCCTCCGCGGCAAGCGACGACGGGAAGATCCACGTCCTGGTCTACGGGGACGCCGCCAACAAGGTCGAGAAGCAGCTGATCGCCACCTTCAACAAGAAGTCCGACGTGAAGGCGGTCCTGGACACCATCCCCGGCGCGGATTACCAGGCCAAGCTGCAGACGATCATCAACAGCAAGCAGGCGCCCGACGTGTTCTTCAACTGGGGCGGCGGCAGCATCAAGCCGTTCGTCGACGCGGACCTGCTGCTGCCGCTGGACGACTTCATCGCCGACGATCCCGCCCTGAAGTCGAAGTTCCTGCCCTCGGTGTTCAACAGCGCGGTGATCGACGGCAAGCCGTACGGCGTTCCCATGCGCGGTACGCAACCCGTGCTGTTCTTCCACAACGAGAAGGTCCTCGACGACGCCGGCGTGCGGCCGCCGAAGACCTGGGACGAACTCCTCGCCGCCGTCAAGACGTTGAAGGCGAAGGGCGTCACTCCCATCGCCCTCGGCGGCGGCGACCGGTGGCCGACCCTGATGTGGTTCGAGTACCTCTTCGACCGCGTCGCCGGGCCCGGCCTGTTCCAGAAGGCACTCGACGGGGACAAGTCCGCCTGGGAGAGCGCCGACAGCAAGAAGGCCCTCGGCATGATCAGGGACCTGGTGGACGCGGGCGCGTTCGGCTCGAACTTCGACTCCGTGAAGTTCACCGACCAGGGCTCCCCCACACTGCTCGCCACCGGCAAGGCCGGGTTCGAGCTGATGGGTTCGTGGGAGTACGCGACACAGCAGGACGCCCACCCCGAGTTCGCGAAGAAGGACTTCGGCTACACCGCCTTCCCGACGGTCGAGGGCGGCAAGGGCGACACGGGCGACCTGGTCGGCAACACCAACAACTTCTACTCGGTCCTCAAGAAGACCGCGCACCCCGACGCCGTCGCCGACTTCCTGAAGCTGCAGTACTCCGACGAGTTCGTGAAGGCGCAGCTCGGCATCGGCAACCTGCCCACCACGACCAACACCCAGGACTTCCTGGGCGAGGCGGCGAGCCCCGACTTCGCCACGTTCCAGTACGACCTGGTGAAGAAGGCCCCCTCCTTCCAGCTGTCGTGGGACCAGGCCTACCCGCAGTCCGCGGCGACCTCGATGTACCAGGCGATCCAGCAGTTCTTCAACGGGCAGCTGGACGAGGGCGGTTTCATCAAGTCGATGCAGGCCCTGCCGACCTCATGAGCGCCGAGACCCTCCTCGCACGCGCACAGGACGCCGCTCCCGCCCCGCCCGCCGGACGCCGCGGGAGCGGCGCCGGTGCGGGCGTCGGACGCCCCGGCGTCGGCTGGGCGGTCCCCGCCGCGGTCTTCTTCGGCCTGTTCGCCCTCGTCCCGCTCGTCCTGGTCGCCGTCCTCTCGTTCGCGACGTGGAACGGCCTGAGCGACCCGCAGTTCACCGGGCTGGACAACTGGAAGAAGCTCTTCGACGACCCGGTCCTGCTCAAGAGCCTGTGGCTGAGCGTCCTGCTGACCGTGCTCGGCGTCGCCGTGCAGACCCCGCTGAGCATCCTCCTCGGCGTCTGGGCGGCCGGCCGCCAGCGCAACCGCGCCGTCCTGTCCGCCGTCTACTTCGTGCCGCTGCTGCTGTCCGTCGCCGCCGTCTCCGTGCTGTGGCGTGCGGTCCTCGACCCGAACTTCGGCGTACCGGCGCAGGCCACCTGGCTGTTCGGCGACGGCAACCTGTTCGGCCACCAGGCCAGCGCCATCGGGGTCCTGGTCTTCGTCAGCACCTGGCAGTTCACGCCGCTGCACACGCTGATCTACCAGGGCGCGGCCCGCGCCGTGCCCCCCGTCCTCTACCAGGCCGCGCAGATCGACGGCGCGGGCACGGTGCGGCAGTTCTTCCACATCACCCTGCCGCAGCTGCGCAACAGCATCATCACCTCGGTGATCCTCATGGTGGTCGGCGGCCTGACCACGTTCGACACCGTCCTGATCCTCACCCAGGGCGGCCCCGGCACGGACACCACCATCAGCGCGTACTACATGTACCAAAAGGCCTTCAAGAGCTTCGACTACGGGACGGCCTCGGCCGTCGGACTGCTCCTGGTCCTGATCGCCACGGTCATCTCGCTGGTCATGGTGCGGCTGTCGGGCTACGACAAGATGCGCAGCACCATGGAGGGCCTGTGACACGCGCCGCAACCCGGGCGGTCCGCCACGAGAGGCCCAACTACCTCGCCGGATTCGGGTCGTTGATCTGGCTGCTTCTGGTCGGGCTGCCGCTGTACGTGATGCTGGTCGCCACGTTCCAGTCGCGCGCCGACTACGGGGCGAACGGCCCGCTGTCCCTGCCGGAGCACTTCACCCTCGACAACTACATCGACGACTTCGGCAACGGCTTCGGCCAGTACTTCGTCAACACCCTCGTCGTCACCGTCTGCGTGGTCGGCATCGTCCTGCTGCTGGTGCCGCCGCTCGCGTACGCGATCGTGCGCGGTCGCGGCCGGCTCACGGGCGGCGTGTTCCGGCTGTTCCTGCTCGGCCTCGCGATCCCCGCGCAGGCCGTCATCGTCCCGATGTTCTACGTGATCAGCGAGGCGGGCCTCTACGACAACCTCATCGGCGTCATCCTGCCCACGGCGGCCTTCGCGATGCCCGTGTGCACGCTGATCCTGACCGGGTCGATGCGCGACATCACACCGGAGCTGTACGAGGCGATGACGATGGACGGCGCATCACCGCGGCGGATCTTCTTCCGCCTGGTGCTTCCGCTGTCCCGCAGCGGCCTGTCGACGATCATCGTGTTCTCCGCGCTGCAGGCGTGGAACGGCTTCCTCTTCCCGCTGGTCCTCACCCAGTCCGCGAGCACCAAGGTCATCACCATGGGGCTCTACGACTTCCAGACCGAGCACGGCGTCGACATCCCCGGCCTCCTCGCCGCGGTGGTCCTGTCCATGCTGCCCATCCTGATCGTCTACCTGTTCGCCCGTCGTGCCCTGGTCCAGGGGCTGATGGGAGTCGGAGGAAAGTGACCGAGCACCTGGCCGCACCGGCCGAAGAGTCCGACCCGGCCGCCGTCGCGCCCTGGCACGACACCCGCCGCTCCCCCGAGGAACGCGCCGACGCGCTGCTCGCCGAGATGACCCGCGAGGAGAAGATCGCCCAACTCTTCGGTGTGTGGGTGGGCGCCTCGGCGGAGGGCGGCGACGTGGCCCCGCACCAGCACGACATGGAGGAGCCGGTCGATCTCGACGCGCTGCTGCCCCACGGGCTCGGCCAGTTGACCCGGCCGTTCGGCACGGCGCCCGTCGATCCCGCGCTCGGCGCCCTGTCCCTCGCCCGCACCCAGCGCCGCATCGCGGCCGCGAACCGGTTCGGCATTCCGGCGCTGGCCCACGAGGAGTGCCTGGCCGGATTCGCCGCGTGGGGCGCCACCGCGTACCCCGTTCCGCTGGCCTGGGGCGCCTCCTTCGACCCGGACCTGGTCCGGCGGATGGCCGCGGCGATCGGCCGCGACCTGCGCGCGGTCGGCGTGCACCAGGGTCTGGCCCCGGTCCTGGACGTCGTGCGCGACGCCCGCTGGGGCCGCGTCGAGGAGACCATCGGCGAGGACCCCTACCTCGTCGGCACGGTCGCCACCGCGTACGTCCAGGGCCTGGAGTCGGCCGGGATCGTCGCCACGCTCAAGCACTTCGCCGGGTACGCGGCCTCCCGCGCGGGCCGCAACCTCGCGCCGGTGTCCATGGGCGCGCGCGAGTTCGCGGACGTGGTGCTCGCACCGTTCGAGATGGCCGTGCGGGAGAGCGGTGTGCGCTCCGTCATGCACGCCTACACCGACGTCGACGGCGTTCCGTCCGCCGCCGACGAGCGGCTGCTGACCGGGCTGCTCCGCGACACGTGGGGCTTCGAAGGGACCGTCGTCGCCGACTACTTCGGCATCGCGTTCCTCAAGACCCTGCATGCGGTGGCCGGTTCGCTCGGCGAGGCCGCGGGCGCCGCCCTCGCGGCAGGCGTCGACGTCGAACTGCCGACGGTGAAGACGTTCGGCACGCCCTTGCGCACGGCCCTCGCGGACGGCTCCGTCCCGGAGTCCCTCGTGGACCGCGCCGCCCGCCGAGTCCTAGCCCAGAAAGCGCAGTTGGGCCTGCTCGACGAGGACTGGGACGCGACCGCTCCCGCACTTGCGGGAGTCACCGCGGAGCGCGCCCGGGCGACCGTGGACCTGGACAGCGCGGCAAATCGCCACCTGGCCCGGCGGGTCGCCGAGGAGTCGGTGGTCCTGCTGTCGAACGACGGCACGCTGCCGCTCGCGGCCGACGCCCCGGCCCGTATCGCCGTGATCGGCCCCAACGCGGACACGCCGACTGCCGTCCTCGGCTGCTACTCGTTCCCGGTGCACGTCGGCAGCCGCACGCCCGGAACGCCGCTCGGCATCGAACTGCCCACGCTGCGCGAGGCGTTGGCGGTGGAGTTCCCCGGCAGCGAGGTCGTCACGGCCCCCGGTCTCGCCGAGGCCGACGCCACCGACACCGACTCCGACGCCTTCGCGGCCGCCGTCGCCCTGGCCCGCGGCGCCGACCTGGTCGTGG
>NZ_JAAGMG010000269.1 GCF_010548525.1 Streptomyces sp. SID14478 | reverse complement strand
GTCGCCACGACCCGGGAGCTGCTCGCCGCGGCCGGCGCCGAGCGGCCCACCGCGCTCGTCTACGCCAACGACTCGATGGCCGTGTGCGGCATCGGCACCGCCCAGCGGGCGGGCCTGCGCGTACCGGAGGACCTTTCCGTCGTCGGCTACGACAACCTGCCGCTCGGCCGCCTGCTGCACCCCCGGCTGACCACCGTCGACCAGCAGGTGCAGCGGGTCGGCGCGGCCGCCGCCCGCGCGCTGCTCGCCCGCTGCGGCGAGGACCTGTCCACGCCGCCCCTGACGGACCGGCCGCGCCTGGTCGTGCGCGAGTCGACCGGTCCGCTCCCCCTCAACTGACGTACCGCACACCGCACTTCTGCAACGGAGACCCGTACCACCATGCGACGCCACAGTGCCCACCTCACCCACGACGCCGCCGTCCTGCCCTGGCTCGGCGCCAACTTCTGGTCCCGCACCGGCGGCCCTTTGATGTGGCGCGACTACGACCCGAAGGTGGTGCGTGAGGAGCTTCAGGTGCTGCGCGCGCACGGCCTGAACATGACGCGCTCGTTCTTCTACTGGCCCGACTTCCACCCCGAACCGCACCGCATCGACGAGGAGCTGTGCGCCCGGTTCGCCGATTTCCTGGACGCGCACCGGGAGTTGGGCATGGGCACGGTGCCGACGTTCATCGTGGGCCACATGTCCGGCGAGAACTGGGACCCGGCCTGGCGCGGCGGCCGCGACCTGTACGAGGACGTGTGGATGGTGGGTCGCCAGGCGTGGTTCGCGGGGCAGATGACGCGCCGCTTCAAGGACCATCCGGCCGTCACCGGCTGGCTCATCACGAACGAGATGCCGGGCTACGGCCGCATCTACCAGGTCGACCCGCCGCACAGCGACGTCGTGACGGCCTGGGCGCAGGCCATGTGCAATGCGGTACGGGCGGCGGGCGCGACGCAGCCCGTGTCGCTGGGTGACGGCGCCTGGGGCATCGAGGTGACGGGCCGCGACAACGGCTTCTCGCTGCGCGACACCGCCGAGTACGTGGACTTCGTGGGCCCGCACGTGTACCGCTCGGACACGGACCGGGCGCGCCAGCACTACCGTGCCGCGTTCGAGTGCGAGCTGGCGGCGGTGACCGGACAGCCCGTGGTCCTGGAGGAGTTCGGCCTGTCGACGGACACGGTGTCCGCCGAGAACGCGGGCGTGTACTACCGCCAGACCCTGCACAACTCGCTGCTCGGCGGCGCGACGGGCTGGATGGCCTGGAACAACACCGACTACGACGACCTGTGGGACCGCTCGCCCTACGACCACCACCCCTTCGAGATGCACTTCGGCATCACGGACAGCACCGGCGCGCCGAAGGCTCCCCTGCGCGAACTGGCGGCGTTCGCCGAGGTGTTGAAGGGTGTCGACTTCGCGCGCTGCCGCCGCGCGGACGCGGGCGCGGCGCTGGTGGTGCCGGCGTTCCTGGAGCGCGGCTACCCCTACAGCCGTCCCGCCGACCGCCCGCTGATCTTCACGTCGCTGCACCAGGGGTACGTCGCCGCGCGCGCCGCCGACCTGCCGGCGGGCCTGACGCGGGAGGCGGACGGGATCGCCGAGGACGTCGCCCTCTATCTGCTGCCCGCCACCCGGCAGTTGACGACGCGGACGCGACGGGCGCTGCAGCGCCGCGCCGACGAGGGCGCCACCGTCTACCTGTCCTTCTGCTCGGGCGAGCACCCGGGCACGCGCGGCCCGTGGTTCGACGACCTGGACGGCCTGTTCGGCGTCGAGCACCAGCTGTCGTACGGGGTCGCGGAGCCGATCGGGGACGACGTCCTGGAGATGACGTTCCAGGAGGACTTCGGCGGCATACGCGCGGGCGAGACGCTGTGCTTCCCGGTCGCGGGGAACGAGGACAGCCGCGCCTATCTGCCGGTCGACCCGAGGGAGGCCCGGGTGGTGGCGGTGGACGGGCACGGCCGTCCCGCGCTGCTGTGCCGGGAGACCGGCCGCGGCCGCACCGTCCTCGCCACGTACCCGCTGGAGCACATGGCCGCCCGCACGGCCCGGGTGAACCCGGAGCAGACGCACCGCCTGTACGCGGCGCTGGCCCAAGTGGCGGGCGTGGAGCGGACGGTGACGGTGGACGACCCGTTCGTGGGCGCCGACGTGCTGGTGCACGAGGACGGGCGGCGGTTCGTGTGGCTGGTCAGCCAGGCGGACGACGCGGTCTCGGTGCGGCCGACGGCCGCGGGTACCCTGCACGACCTGGGCACGGGCGAGCGGGTGAGCGACGTCGCGCTGCCCGCCTTCGGTGTCCGCGTGCTGGAACTGCGGTGAGCGAGCCGCTGTACCGGGACCCGGGCGCCGCCGTGCCCGACCGGGTGCGGGACCTGCTGGGCCGGATGACGCTCCCGGAGAAGGTCGGTCAGGTCAATCAGCGCCTGTACGGCTGGCACGCGTACGAGCGCCGCGACGACGGCACGTTCCGCCTGACGGACGCCTTCCGTGACGAGGTCGCGGCGTACGGCGGGATGGGCGCCCTGTACGGGTTGCAGCGCGCCGACCCGTGGTCCGGGGTGACCTTCGCCGACGGCATCACGGCGGCGGACGCGGCCGGGGTCACGGAGGCGGTGCAGCGCCACGTCGCCGAGGAGACCCGGCTGGGCATTCCGGTCCTGATGGTCGAGGAGGTGCCGCACGGTCACCAGGCGCTGGACGGCACAGTGCTGCCGGTGCATCTCGCGGTCGGCGCGAGCTGGGACCCGGACCTGTACGAGGAGGCGGCCGGCGCAGCCGCGCGCGAACTGCGGTCCCGGGGCGGCCACGTGGCGCTCGTCTCGGCCCTCGACCTGGTCCGCGACCCGCGCTGGGGCCGGGCCGAGGAGTGCTTCGGCGAGGACCCCTACCTGGCCGCGCGGTTCACCGAGGCGCTGGTGCGGGGGATGCGGGGCGAGGGCGTCGGCGTGGTGCTCAAGCACTTCGCCGGGCAGGGCGCGACGGTCGGCGGGCGCAACAGCGCGGCGACCGAGCTGGGCGTGCGCGAGCTGCACGAGATCCATCTGGCGGCGGCCCGCGCCGGGGTGCGGGCCGGGGCCGCCGGGCTGATGGCCGCGTACAACGAGTTCGACGGGCTGCCGTGCGCGGCGCAGCCGTATCTGCTGACGGAACTCCTGCGGGAGCGCTGGGGGTTCGACGGGATCGTGATGGCGGACGGGTGCGCCCTCGACCGGCTCGTGCGGCTGGCCGGGGACCCGGCCGCCGCCGGGGCGATGGCGCTCGCGGCGGGCACGGACCTGAGCCTGTGGGACGACGCGTTCCCCCGGCTCGGGGAGGCGGTGGAGCGCGGGCTGGTCGCCGAACGGACGCTGGACACGGCGGTCGCACGGGTGCTGACCCTCAAGTTCCGGCTGGGCCTGTTCGACCGGGCAGCCCCGCTGCGGAGTTCCGAAATCCCTGCCGCCGCAAGGGAGTTGAGCGTGCGTCTGGCGCGCGCGTCGGTCACTCTGATGGAGCACGACGGGACGACCCTGCCCCTGTCGCCCGTCGTGCGTCGCGTCGCGGTCCTCGGCCCGAACGCCGACTCCGTGCCGCAGCAGATCGGCGACTATACGGCGCCGCAGCGGCCCGGCACCGGCGTCACGGTGCTCGACGGGATCCGCGCCGCCGCGGGCCGGGACCGCACGGTGACGTACGCGCGCGGCTGCGAGCTGGTCGGCGGCGACCGGTCCGGGTTCGGCGAG
>NZ_JAAGMG010000226.1 GCF_010548525.1 Streptomyces sp. SID14478 | reverse complement strand
TTGCGCACCGACTTCAACGCGCCGCGCAGCTTCTCCGCGGCCTCCTCGCCCCGGGCGGACACGGCCGAACTCCCCTTGCCCGCCGGCTTGTCCAGCGGCGGCACGGGCGGCAGCGGCACGACCTTCGTGGCGTCGGCCGGCTCCGGCTCGGCCTTCGGCTCGGGCGCGTGGACGACCTCGGTCAGCAGCGACCGGGCGCCCGCGTCGTCGAGCCGCTGCGCCGGGTCCTTGGCGAGCAGTCCGTAGATCACCGGCTCCAGCGGACCCGCGTTCTTGGGCGGGTCGACCGGCTCGGTCATCACGGCGGTCAGCGTCGCGATCGCCGACCCCTTGTCGTACGGGGGCACGCCTTCCACGGCCGCGTACAGCAGACCGCCCAGCGACCACATGTCGGCGGCGGGACCGGGCTTGTGCCCGCGGGCCCGCTCGGGCGAGATGTACGAGGGGGCGCCGACGAGCATGCCGGTCGAGGTGATGGACGGGTCGCCCTCGACCTGGGCGATGCCGAAGTCGGTCAGTACGACCCGGCCGTCCTCGGCGATCAGCACGTTCGAGGGCTTCACGTCGCGGTGCAGGATGCCCTCGCGGTGGGCGGAGCGCAGCACGTCGAGGATGGCGAGCCCGACCTCGGCGGCCCGCTTCGGTTCGAGCAGGCCGTCCTCCCGGATGGCCTCGGCGAGGGACTTGCCCTCGACGAGCTCCATGACGATCCAGGGCCGGTCGTCCTCGTCGACCACGTCGAAGACGGTGACCGCCCCGTTGTTGCGGATGCGGGCGATCGCCTTCGCCTCGCGCAACGTACGTGTGATGAGGCGCCGCTTCTCCTCGTCGTCGATGCTCGACGGGAAACGCAGTTCCTTGACCGCGACCGTGCGCCCGAGGGTCTCGTCCTTGGCGCGCCAGACGGTGCCCATGCCGCCGCGGCCGAGCACGTCGCCGAGGCGGTACCGCCCGGCGAGCAGCCGCCCGCTCGCGTCCTGCCCGCCCCGGTCCTTCCGGTCGTCCCGGTCGTCCCGGTTCTTCGGGTCGTCCTGGTCCTCCCGGTCGTCCTGGCCGTCGCGTACTTCCCGAGCGTCCTGAACGTCCTGAACGTCCTGATCGGACGAGTCCTGACGAGCGCTCTCGCCTCGACGGTTCTCGCCCGCCCGCTCCGCCTCCGACATGCGTCCCCTCTGCAACCGGCCCTGACAGAGCCTTCATTGTCCCTCACCCGAGGAGCACCCGACGCCCAGGGTCGCCCCTGGGACGGCGCCTGCGCACACGCCCCGCACGAGGGACCGCACCGCCGAAGGAACCGCCGTGCCCGCACTTCGGACACACCCGGCCATACCTCTGTCCGCGGTGACCGCTCTGCCCGGATCCGGGCAGCGTCCCGACGGCAGATCCTTCCCCGGACGCCACTCTTCCTTCGCTCGTCAGCGAGGGCAAGGCCCCGGCGCCGACGCGCGCGGCCTCCGGCGGAACACGGACCCGGCGCTCAACACCCGCCCCGCCCGCGGACGTTACGGCGCCCGCTCACACCAGCGGCACGATGTCGGGCGCTCCCAGCCGGGCCGCGTCCGCCGTGAGGTCGTCCGGCTGCAACTGCGACTCGCGCTCCGCCTCCACCCGCTTCTCGTAGTGCTCGACCTCCCGCTCCACCTGATCCTTGTCCCAGCCGAGCACCGGCGCCATCAACTCGGCCGCCTCCCGCGCACATCGCGTACCCCGGTCGAACGTCTCGATGGAGATCCGCGTACGCCGCGTCAGCACGTCGTCGAGGTGGCGCGCCCCTTCGTGCGAGGCCGCGTAGACGACCTCGGCCCGCAGGTAGTCGTCGGCCCCGTTCAGCGGCGCCCCGAGCCCGGAGTCGGCGGCGATCAGCTCCAGGACCTCCTGCGCCAACGCCCCGTACCGGTTGAGGAGATGCTCCACCCGCACCACGTGCAGCCCGGTCCGCGCGGCGGTCCGCGCCCGCGCGTTCCACAGCGCCCGGTACCCCTCGGCCCCCACCAGCGGCACGTCCTCGGTGACGCACTCGGCGACCCGCTGGTCGAGCGCGTGCACGGCCTCGTCGACGGCGTCCTTCGCCATGACCCGGTACGTCGTGTACTTGCCGCCGGCCACGACCACGAGGCCCGGCACCGGATGCGCCACGGTGTGCTCGCGCGAGAGCTTGCTGGTGGCGTCGGACTCCCCGGCGAGCAGCGGCCGCAGACCGGCGTACACGCCTTGCACGTCGTCGCGCGAAAGGGGCACGGCGAGCACGGAGTTCACGTGCTCCAGGAGGTAGTCGATGTCGGCGCTGGACGCTGCGGGGTGCGCCTTGTCCAGGTCCCAGTCGGTGTCCGTGGTGCCGACGATCCAGTGCCGGCCCCAGGGGATGACGAACAGCACGCTCTTCTCGGTGCGCAGGATCAGCCCGGTCGTCGAGTTGATGCGGTCCTTCGGCACGACGAGGTGGATCCCCTTGGACGCCCGTACGTGGAACTGGCCGCGCTCGCCCACCAGGGCCTGGGTGTCGTCGGTCCACACGCCCGTCGCGTTCACCACCTGCTTGGCCCGGATCTCGTACTCGCCGCCGCCCTCGACGTCCTGCACCCGCGCCCCGACGACCCGCTCGCCCTCCCGGAGGAAGCCGGTCACCCGCGCGCGGTTGGCGACCTTGGCGCCGTACGCGGCGGCGGTGCGCACCAGCGTGGCCACGTAGCGCGCGTCGTCCATCTGGGCGTCGTAGTACTGCAGCGCCCCCACGAGCGCGTCCTTCTTCAGGCAGGGCGCGACCCGCAGCGCGCGCCCCCGCGACAGGTGCCGGTGCATCGGCAGCCCGCGCCCGTGCCCGCGGGCCATCGACATCGCGTCGTACAGGGCTACCCCGGACCCGGCGTACAGCCGCTCCCACCCCTTGTGCTGCAGGGGGTACAGGAACGGCACGGGCTTCACGAGGTGCGGCGCGAGCTTCTCCAGCAGTAGCCCCCGCTCCTTGAGCGCCTCGCGCACGAGCGCGAAGTCCAGCATCTCCAGGTATCGCAGCCCGCCGTGGATCAGCTTGCTGGAGCGGCTCGACGTGCCGGAGGCCCAGTCCCGCGCCTCGACGAGCCCGGTGGACAGTCCGCGTGTCACCGCGTCCAGGGCGGTCCCGGCCCCCACCACCCCGGCGCCCACGACCAGGATGTCCAGCTCTCCCTCGGCCATGTCCGCGAGGGCCTCCGCACGCTGCCCGGGTCCCAGTGTCGCTGCCTTCACTGCTGCCTCCCGCTGTCGTCGGCGCCGGCTTCACCCGCAGGTGTACCCGAGCTCACGGAGCGCAAGCGGGGGTGTCGGGCCCGGCATGCGGCATGTTCCCGATTCTGACCCCCCTGCCCGATTCCGGCCACCACGCGGCCGCCGCCCGGCAACACTCCACGACCCACGGCCACACAATGCCGCATATCGGTCATATTTACTCCTAGTCTGACTGTGCGCTCGCTCGTCCAGTCCACCGGGCTTGCGCACTCGTCCCGCTCCGGCTAAAAGCCGGTACCGCCTCCCGGGAAGGACGGCACCAGACATGCCCGCAGACCCTGGCCCCGCCTCGGGTTCCCCCGCGGCGGCACGCCGCCCGGCACGCCCGCACGCCGCACCGGACCGGGCGCCGCTCCTGCACCCGCGGGGCAACCCGCGCCAGGACCTGGCCGTCATCGGCCTCGGCCACCTCGGCCT
>NZ_JAAGMG010000187.1 GCF_010548525.1 Streptomyces sp. SID14478 | reverse complement strand
CGCAGCTTGCCGTCGTCGTCCCAGGCCGCCTGCGTGACGCGGGCGTCCAGCGGCAGGTCGCCCTTGGCGAGGCCGACGACCTTGCGGGGCAGCCGCCCGGTCAGCGCGGGGAAGTCGGCGCGGCGCCCGCGCAGCCCGCGCCGGGCGCGGAAGGCGTCCTGGTTCGTCTTCTCGTACGCCATGAAGGCCAGCAGCTCCGTCATGCGGCGCTCGCGGATCAGCCGCCAGCGCACCCGCAGGCCGAGCGGCAGTTCGTCGAGGACGGCCGGATCGACGCTGTCCGCGAAGGAGTTGGCGCGGTCGAGGAACGCCTCGTGGTAGGCGGCGTCCCCGTCGGGCAGGGCCTCCATGAACATCCACAGGTCACCGGCGAGCACGGAGTGGTCGTAGCGCCGCTTGCCCTCGCGCCACTCGGGGCGCGTGCCGAGCACGCCGCTGGCGTGGGCGCAGGAGGCGGTGCGGTCGCGGATGGCGCGCGGGATGGCGCGCTTGTTGGAGATGGAGCCGTCGCGGTCGCGCCAGAGGTAGACGGTGTCGTGCAGGACGTCGACGGAGCGGGCCAGGAAGTGGGCGGGCAGCACGACGGGGATGTCCTCGAAGAGGACACCCTCGGGGAAGGCGAAGGAGTGCTCGTCCCAAAAGGCGCGCCGGAACACCTTGTTGCAGGCGATCCGGTCGGCGAGCAGGTCCCAGTCGCGGGTGACGTGGGTGGCGCCGCGGGTGGTGGCCATCGCCTTGCGGAACATCGGCGACTGGTCGGTGGTGCCGTCGGCGCGCAGCCGGAAGACGTTCCCGGTGACGAAGTCCGAGCCCGACGCCTCGACCGTGTCCAGCATCAGTTCGTACGCGTCCTCGGGGATCACGTCGTCGCTGTCCACGAAGGCGAGGTACGTGCCGGTGGCGTGCCGGACGCCGGTGTTGCGGGCGGCGCCGAGACCGGCGTTGTCCTGCTCGACCAACCGGAACCGGGCGTCACCGGCGGCGAATTCGCGTGCCAGCGCCCCGCTGCCGTCGGTGGAGCCGTCGTCGACCATCACGACCTCGAGGTCCGGCATGGTCTGCGCCGACAGCGACTCCAGGCAGGCGCCGAGGTAGTCCTCGACGTTGTAGAGGGGAACGACGACGGTGAGGCGGGGTGTCATGCGCTGCGCACATTCCTTCCGGCGAACGGCGATGGTCCTTCTCGTTAACAACCGGTGCCACCGTTCACGGTCACCCGGCCTGGGCCATACGGGTGATCGCACCTCGGCCCCCGCGCCACGGGGCACGGGGGCCGAAGAGGAAACACGCACCGGTGAGGCGCGGTGGGGACGGGGTCACGGCTTGACCGCGATGCGCCCCTCGTCCATGCGCAGCAGGAGCAGCCGCTCACCGGTCTTCTCCAGGAACTCGTCGACGGCCTGCCGGGAGCCCTGCCAGTAGCCGTAGTCGTCGATGAGCAGGACGCCGCCGGGCACCAACCGGTCGTAGAGGTGGTCCAGTTCGTGCTTGGTGGAGGCGTACCAGTCGGTGTCCAGGCGCAGGATCGCGATCTTGCCGGGCGCCTCGGCGGGCACGGTGTCCTCGACCTTGCCCTGTACGTAGTGGACGCGCTCGGCCGGGTAAGGCACCTGCTGGAAGCCGGACTTGACGTCGTCGAGCGTGGCGTACGCCCAGATCGCCTTGTCCTTGTCGTTGCGCGCGAGGATGTCGGCGGCCGGTGTGCCGTCGCGCCGCAGGTCCTCCTCGGTGGGCGGGGTCATGCCCTCGAACGTGTCGAAGAGGTACAGGTCGCGGCCGGTGTCGCCGCAGCTGAGCAGCGTCTTGGCGCAGGCCTGCATCGAACCGCCGCGCCACACCCCGCACTCGACGATGTCGCCGGGGATGCCGTGCTTGACGACGTGCCGGGTGGCGAGGATGAAGGCGTTGAGCCGCTCCGGGGACGTCATCGTCCACGGCTTGACCGCGCGGATCGTCTCCTTCGCCTCGTCGTCGTAGTCGACGGGCAGCTTGAGCCCCTTGGGCTTCGGTGCGGGCGCGGGCTTCGGCGCCTCGGGAGCCTTCGGTGCGGCCGCGCGCGGGGCGGGCACCTGCGGTCGGGTCAACTGGTATCCGGTGAGCGTCCGGAGGGCGCCGTTGACGGCGTTCTTCCATGCCATGGGGCGGGACACTACGCGCAATTCACCCTTCGTGTCACACTCTGTCAACTGTCCGTTACTTTAAGTGCGTTGGCGGACCGTCCACCAGCGCCGGGCGGGCTCCTCGACGTAGGTGTACGCGGCCCAGGACAGGGCGACCGTCACGGCCGCGACGCCGAGCAGGGTGAACAGGGAGAAGTTCGTGGGCTCGGCGCGGCCCCAGTGGTCGAGGATCAGCCGGTTGACGGTCTGGTGCAGCAGGTAGAAGGCGTACGACCAGGCGCCGAGCCGCACCATGACCGGCGTGCACAGCCAGCCGCGCCGCCCGTCGCGCTCGCGCTGCACGTAGGCGACGATCACGAGTGCGGAGAAGAGGGCCACCAACGGCCGCACAGTGCACGCGAGTTGCTGGGCGGCGGCCGCGCCGAACCAGGTGTCGCGGTGCACGTACACGACGGTGTACGCGGCGAACAGGGCGGCCAGGGCGCCGGGATGCAGCGGGATGCGCACCCCCCTCCCCACGGCGAGCGCCAGGGCGAGGCCGAGCGCGAACTCGGGGAGCCGGGCCAGCGGATGGCGCATCACCCATTCACCGGCGAACGGCGACAGGTGCGTGGCGGCCCACCAATTGACGGCCCACATGGCGACGAGGCCGCCGGTGGCGAGCCCGAGCAGGGTGCGGGTGCGCAGCCGGTAGGCGCCCCGGATCACGAGCGGGAACAGCAGGTAGAAGAACGCCTCGACGCTGAGCGTCCAGGAGACGCCGTTGCCGGGGAACATCGGGACGACGCCGGGGAACCAGGTCTGCACGAGCACCAGTGAGGCGAGGAAACTCGGCAGGTCCCAGGGCACGCCGCCCCACACGTGGAACACCCAGACGCACGGCACGGTCGCGGCGAGGTGCAGGGGCAGGATCCGCCCGGCCCGCCGCGAGTAGAAGACCTTCGCGGGCGTCCCGGCACTGTGCCCCCAGGTCAGCAGGAACCCGGACAGGACGAAGAAGAACCCGACGCCGTTCACGCCCATCGTCGAGTACGGGAACAAGGCGGGCGCCTGAGCGACGCCGCCGGACGTGCTCGCACCGGTGAAGTGGTGCGTGAACACGGCGAACGCGGCGAGGAAGCGCAGGCCCGTGAGGGAGTCGAGACGGTCGGCGCGCGGGACGCGGGCGCGTCGGCGCAGCGGTGACTGGTGCGGCAGGAGGGAGGTGTTCACCGGGCTGCCTCCCCACCCGCGAGCACCGACGGCGCCGACGTCACGGGGGCCAGCGGGATCGGTTCGGCCTCTCCGGGCCGGGGCCACGCCGGGCCGGCGGGCGCCACCGCCCGG
>NZ_JAAGMG010000159.1 GCF_010548525.1 Streptomyces sp. SID14478 | reverse complement strand
CAGTTCAGCCGCCGCCCGATGCGCGGCGCCGGTCCCGTGCTGCTGCTCGTCCTGGCCGTCGCCATGGGCATGTTGGCGATCGGGCAGGGCTCCTCGTGGGACCGTTCCCAGGAGGACCAGGCGGACTTCCGCTCCGGCGCACCCGTGCGCGTCCAGGCGACGGAGCCCGGCATGGACCAGGTGGCGCGGTACGCGGAGCTGCCCGGGGTGCGCGACGCGGCGCCCGGCTACCGGCTGGCGGTGCCGCTCAGCGGCGACCGCACGGCCACGGTCCTCGCGCTCGACACCGCGCACCTCGACGACCACCTGATGCTCCGCGAGGACCTCACGGACTCCTCGCCCCGCGAGGCCGTCTCCGCCGTCACGCCGAAGTCGGGCAGGGACCCGGGCATCCGGCTCCCCGGGGACGCGACGGGCGTCCGGTTCGCCCTGCGCGCCACGAACGTGACCGGCAAGGGCAGCCGGGGCCCCGGCGAGACGACCGACGTCTCCGCGACCCTGGAGGACCGCTACGGGCTCGCGTACCGGATGCAGGTGGGCGACCTGCCGCTGGACGGCCGCACCCATCGCCTCACGCTGGACCTGGGCCCGGCGGCGGGTCCGCTCGCCGTGACGGGGATCGACTTCGAAACGGCACAGGTCCTCAGCAAGGGCGCCCGGCACCGGATCGCGCTCGCCGGCATCGAAGCCGTCGAACACGGCGGGGATGCGCGGAAGTTGACCGTCGAGGGAACCCACTGGCGTACGTCGATGGTGAGCCGCGGCACGGACCCCGGCAGCGGCAGGAACGAGCCGACCGCGCCGAAGCTGGACCGTGAGCCGCGCGGGGGAACGGCGTCCCTGGTGTACGGCACCGGGTTCGTGTACCCGATGAACATGGGGTACGGCGCCGCGCCCACCGTGGACGTCCGCCTGGCCGTCGTCCGCCCGAAGGTCACCGAGATCGCCGCGGTGGCCACCGACCGGTACCTGAAGTCGGCGGGGACCCGCGTCGGGCAGGGCGTCGACGTGACCATGGGCGGGGCGAACGTGCGGGTGCGGATCGCGGACAGCGTCCGCGCGCTGCCGACGACGGGCCCCGAGGCCGGGGCGTCGGACGGCACGAAGGACGGCGGCGCGCTCCTGCTCGACCTGCGCGACCTCAACCGGGCCCTCGCGGACGCCGGTACCGATCCGGTCGCCCCGAACGAGTGGTGGCTGTCCACGGCGCCGGGCGGCGACGCGAAGGCGGCGGCCGCGCTGCG
>NZ_JAAGMG010000118.1 GCF_010548525.1 Streptomyces sp. SID14478 | reverse complement strand
GGACTCGGGTCGCCGCCTGCGGCCGGGCCGGGGCTGATCGCGCGGCGCGTGCTGTGATGCTTTGAGGCGGGTTCGGTCCGTTGCGGGCCCGGTCGGCGGATGTTGTGAGGCGGGCTCCGCTGCGCGGCCGCGTAGTGCGTGCCCGCAGTGGATGCCTTCAGGGGCACGGCTCCATTGCGGGGTGCCGGAGAAGGCCCAGGGGGAGCGCGCAGGCACCGGCCCCGGCGAGAAGCCGCCCCCGCCACTCGCGCCCTGTCACCCGCACCCCGTCACCCGCGGCCAGTCACCCTCACCCCGTCACCCGCCCCCTGTCACCCGCCCCCCGTCACCCGCGCCCCGCAACGAACCCGCGCCCCGCGGCTCGCTCGATCCGGTCGATCAGCCGGTGGTGCCGGGCCGCATGGGCGAAGTCCGGCACCACCGAGGTGCCGTCGGCCAGGTCGCGCCGGATCTGCGCGTAGGCGGCGCCGACGTTGTACGCGTCGGTGCCGCGCAGCGTCGCGAGCGCGCGGTCGAAGTACCGTTCGGGGACGGTGAGTTCGGCGAGCGCGGTGTCGGACCCGCGGGCCCCGGTGACGACGTACTCGCCCATCTGCAGATGCCCGTGGTCGCCGGTGACGGCGAGGTCGCCGTCCGTACCGTTGATCTCCCAGTGGAAGTTGGTGCCCCGCGACAGGCCGCCGCGGAAGTGCACGGAGGCCACCGCGCCGGAGGAGAGCACCCCGCCGACCACCAACTGGTCGGCGACGTCCGACCGGTGGACCACGCCGGTGTCCGGGGCGGTGACCGTCCTGCGGCGGGTGGCGGCGGTCGCGCTGACCTCGTCGAAGTCGCCGAGCACCGCGGTCAGTCCGTCCAGGGTGTGCCCGAAGGGGATGGTCACCATGTTCGCCCCGGACGTGCGGTCGAGCAGGTAGGCGCCGCCCTCGTGGACGGTCGCGCCCCAGCCCCGGCCGGAGGCCACGAGGCTGGTGGAGAGGACCTCGCCGACGTAGCCGTCCGCGATCAGGTCGCGCAGATGGCGGACCAGCGGGGCGGAGCGCGCCTGCAGCCCGGTGAAGGTGCGCAGCCCGTGCGCGGCCGCGAGGGAGGCCAGCTCCTCGGCCTCGGCGGGCCCGGTGCCCAGCGGCCACTCGGAGAGGACCGCCTTCCCCGCCGCCAGGGCGGACCGGATGATCTCCCGGTGGTCCGGCACCTTGACGGTGACGACCACCAGGTCGACCTCGTCGGCCGTCGCCAGCTCGGCGGCGCTCCCGTACGACCGGGCCACCCCGTGCTTCTCGGCGGCCTGCCGCGCGGACTCGGCGCTGCTCGCGGAGAGCGCCCGCACCTCGAAGCCGTCGAGCAGCCGCAGCGCGGGGAGGTGGGCGCGGGCGGCCCAGCCGCGCCGGGCGGAGAGACCGACGATGCCGACGCCGATGGCGGGCTGCGGGGCGGGCGACGGGGAGGACGGCATGGCGGGCTCCTTCGTAACGCGGTAGCGGTCGTACGTGCGTGGTGCGTGGTGCGCAATCCGGAGTCGCGGGGCGCAATCCGGAGTCGCGGGGCGGAACCGCAGTACGGAAGACCGCCGTACGGAAGGCCGCCGTACGGGAACCGCAGTACGGAGCCGCAGTACGGGAACGCAGTACCGAAACCGCACTACGCAACGCAGTACCGAAACCGCACCACGCAACGCAGTACCGAAACCGCGCGGCGTTAGACTGTTTGACGAGAAGCGAACACCTCGGAGTGTACGCACGTCATCGAACACTAAGCAAGATCGAAATCCGATCAGGAGCCCAGGAGGGACCCGTGGCCACAGAAGCGGACCCGGCAGCGACGAGCCACCGGCCGATGCCGGTGCACATCCACCCGGCGGACGTCCCCCTGGAGGCCGCCCTGGTCGCCCTCGCCGACCCGGTGCGCCGCACCCTCGTACGGGAACTGGCCGGAGGCCCCGACTGGGAACGCGCGTGCGGCACCTTCGACGTGCCCGTCACCAAGGCGACGCTGAGCAGGCACTTCTCCGTGCTGCGCGAGTCGGGCCTGCTGGAGCAGCGGGACGCGGGGTCCAAGCGGTTCAACCGGCTGCGGCGCGAGGAGTTCGACGCGCGCTTCCCGGGCCTGCTGGACCTGGTGCTGCGGGAGGGCGCGGAGGCCTGACGGCGCGCGGCGTTTTCGGGGGCAATGCCCGTATTCTGGCGAGGTGAGCTGGTTCCGGGCGCTGAAGGACACCACCCGCTCGGGCCTGAAGGTCGAGCGGAAGCGCCTGGAACCCCTGATCGCGCTGCGCGGCGCCGCCGGCCTGGCGATCGTCGTCACCGTCGCCCTGGGGCTGTTCGGCCCGGCGGTGGCCGCGAGCTCGGCGTTCGGCGCGTACCAGGCCGCGATCGCCACCTTCCAGCGCAGCTGGCGCCCCCGACCGGAACTGGCCCTCGCCTCCGGCGCGAGCCTCGGCGTCTCGACGTTCCTCGGCTACCTCACCGGCTCCCACCTGTTCCTGTTCCTGCCCCTCCTCGCGCTGTGGACGTTCCTGGCCGGCCTGTCGTGGGCGGCGGGCCCGACCATCGGCATCATGGCCTCGTCGAACGTCGCGATGATGCTGGTCACCATCACCCTGCCGACGACCCTCGCCGAGGCCGCGGGCCACGCGGCCATGATGGTCTTCGGCGGCGTGGTCCAGGCGGCCCTGGTCATCCTGTTCCCCGTCCGCAGATGGGGCGCCCAGCGCGACGCCCTCGCCGACGCGCTGGCCGCCGAGGCCGACTACGCGCGCCGCCTGCGCCACGACCCGGTCGCCCCGTTCG
>NZ_JAAGMG010000084.1 GCF_010548525.1 Streptomyces sp. SID14478 | reverse complement strand
ACGGCCTGTGGGGCGTCTTCCTCGCGTTCTTCGGCCGGTCCCTCTCGTACAGCTGGGACGGCGTGTGGTACACGGTCATTCACGTCGACGACCGGCCGCACGCGGTCATGGCGGGGCTGCTCGGCGTGGCCATCGGCGCGGCGGGCCTCGCGCTCGCGCCCGGCAGCCTCGACCGGCACGCCCGCTTCGTGCGGGCCACGCTCACCCCCGGCGACCAGGAGATGATGGCCGCACGCATCGCGCACCTCGCCGCGACCCGCTCCGACGCCGTGGACACCTCGGCCGCCGAACTGCGCCGCATCGAACGCGACCTGCACGACGGCGCGCAGGCCCGGCTCGTCGCGATGGGCATGACCCTCGACGCCGCCGAGCACCGGCTGAAGGACGACCCGGAGGCCGTCCGTGCCCTGCTCGCCGAGGCCCGCGCCTCCTCGTCGGCCGCCCTCCAGGAACTGCGTGACCTGGTCCGCGGCATCCACCCGCCGGTCCTCGCCGACCGCGGACTCGCCGACGCCGTACGGTCGTTGGCGCTGCTGAGCCCGCTGCAGACGGAGGTCACCGTCGACCTGGCCGGCCGCCCGGAGCCGCCCGTAGAGTCGGCCGTCTACTTCGCGGTCGCCGAGAGCGTCACGAACGCGGCCAAGCACGCGGACGCCGAGCGCCTGTGGATCGACATCGGCTACGACCCCGCGCGCGCCGCCCTGCGGGTCGGGGTCACCGACGACGGGCGCGGCGGCGCCGATCCCGCCCGGGGCAGCGGTCTGGCCGGGGTCGAGCGCCGGCTCGCCACCTTCGACGGCGTCCTCGCGGTCCACAGCCCGGCCGGCGGGCCGACGCAGATCTCCATGGAGGTGCCGTGCGCGTTGTCGTCGCCGAAGACCACTTCCTGCTGAGGGACGGTCTCGTACGACTCCTCGGCGCGTACGGCCACGAGGTCGCCGCCGCCGTGGACAACGGGCCCGAACTGCGCAAGGTCCTCGTCGCGGAGCGCCCCGACGTCGCGATCGTCGACGTACGGCTGCCCCCGGACTTCAGCGACGAGGGCCTGCGCGCCGCCCTCGCCGCGCGCGAACAGGTGCCCGGGTTGCCGGTGCTGCTGCTCTCGCAGTACGTGGAGCCCCTGTACGCGAAGGAGTTGCTGGCCGACGGCGCGGGGGCCTGCGGCTACGTCCTGAAGGACCGGGTGACCAACGGGGCCGAGTTCCTCGCCACCATCGGGCAGGTCGCCGGCGGCGGCACCGTGATGGACCCCGAGGTCGTCTCGAAGCTGCTCGCCCGCAAGGTCCGCGACCGGCGCCTCGGCTCGCTGACCGCGAGGGAGCGCGAGGTGCTCGGGCTGCTGGCGCAGGGACGCTCCAACGCGGGTGTGGCGGAGGCCCTGTTCGTCACCGAGAAGGCCGTCACCAAGCACATCGGCAACATCTTCACCAAGCTCGGCCTGCTGCCCGGCGAGAGCGACAACCGCCGGGTGCTGGCCGTGCTGGCGTACCTGGAGGGCTGAGGCCCGCCGTCAGTCACCGGGTGCGGTGGTGGCCAGCAACTGCCGCAGCAGGTAAGCCAGTTGCTGGGCCGCCGGACCGTCGAGCGCCGCGTCCAGGGCCTGCTTCTGGACGTCGAGCCCCGCGCCGACCGCTTCGTCCACGACCGCAAGGCCTTCGCCGGTGAGGGTGACCTGAAGGCCGCGGCGGTCGTGCGGGTCGGGGGAGCGGCGCACCAGGCCCCGGCGCTCCAGCTTGTCGAGGCGCCCCGTCATGCCACCCGTCGTCAGCATCAGCGCCGCCGAGAGCCGGCGGGGCGAGAGCGTGTGCGGGGCGTCGGCGCGGCGCAGGGTCGCCAGCACGTCGAACTCGCCGCGGGAGATCCCGAGCCGCGCGTACGTCTGCTCGATCCGGTCGCCCATGCCGCGGGCGAGCCGGTAGACGCGGCCGAACACCTCCATCGCGGTGGTGTCCAGGTCCGGCCGCACCTTCGCCCACTGGTCGACGATCGCGTCGACGGCGTCCTTGTCAGTCATGTTCCGAGTATCCGGACCCGCTCGCTTCCCGGCAAGAAAGTTGCTTGACGGAAAGTAGCTTACGGCTAAGCTACTTCCAACCAAGCTACCTAGGGGGTCCCGGTGAAGAGCAAGCGCCGCATACCCGGTGAACGGTCCATGACCTTCGCCGGCGCCGTAAACGGCATCGGCAACGGCATGTACGTCCCGTTCACGCTGGTGTTCTTCCACTACGTCACCGGCCTGTCGTTCCCGGTCGTCGGCGCGGTGCTGACCGTGACCGGCCTGGCCGGGATGGGCGCCCTGCCGCTGGCGGGCGCCGCCGTCGACCGGTTCGGGGCCCGCCCCGTCCAGTACGTGCTCTACACGGTCCGGGCCGTCGGCTTCCTGCTCTACCCGGCAGCCCACTCGCTGCCCGCCTTCGCCGCGGTGGCGTTCCTGACGGCGGCCGCGGACCGGGCCTTCCCCGCCGCGCAGTCCGCGCTCATCGGGGAGGTGGCGCGCGGCGCCGACCGCGACCGGCT
>NZ_JAAGMG010000050.1 GCF_010548525.1 Streptomyces sp. SID14478 | reverse complement strand
CCTCACGCGCTACGCCGCGGAACTCGTCGTCCCGCGCGCGGCCCGCCACGAGTGCGCCGTCCTCAAGGCGGTCGCCGACCGGTACGTGATGCAGCGCCCCCAGCAGGAGCGGCTCCGCGCCGACCAGCGCGTCGTCGTCGCCGAGCTGGCGCAGGAGCTGACGGCCCGCGCCCCGGACGGCATGGACCCCCAGTTCCGCGCCCTGTTCGACGACGCGCCCGACGACCGGGCGAGAAAGCGCGTCATCATCGACCAGATCGCCTCCCTGACCGACGCCTCGGCCCGCTCGCTGCACGCCCGGCTCACCGCCGACCGGCCCTGAGGGCATCACCGGAGGCGGTGCGCCGGTGCGGCACGCCCGGGTGGACCCGCCTCGCGCGGTCTGGCGTGCAGGGCCCTCGCGCGCGCCACCCGGTCCGCCCCGACCACTGGGCGTGACGAAAAGTGCGGGAAAAGCAGGGAAAAGCTGCCCTGTTCGGGCCACGCCCCCTTCCCGCATCACGCTCCGTGCGGGACGCTCGCATATGACGGCAGCGCAACGAGGAGGCATCAAGTGGTCGACGCGGACCAGACGTTCGTCATCGTCGGAGGAGGACTCGCCGGCGCGAAGGCCGCCGAGACCCTCCGCTCGGAGGGCTTCACGGGGCGGGTGATCATCATCGGCGACGAACGGGACCACCCGTACGAGCGCCCGCCCTTGTCGAAGGGCTACCTCCAGGGCAAGGAGGAGCGGGACAGCGTCTTCGTCCACGAACCGGCCTGGTACGCGAGCCACGACATCGAGCTCCACCTCGGCCAGACGGTCACCACGATCGACCGTGCCGCGAAGACGGTGCGGCTCGGCGACTCCACCACCATCCGCTACGACAAGCTCCTGCTCGCCACCGGCTCCGAACCACGCCGCCTCGACATCCCCGGCACCGGCCTGGCAGGCGTCCACCACCTGCGCCGCCTGGCCCACGCCGAACGCCTGAAGAACGTGCTGGCCTCGCTCGGCCGGGACAACGGGCATCTCGTCGTCGCCGGCGCGGGCTGGATCGGCCTGGAGGTGGCGGCCGCCGCCCGCGAGTACGGCGCCGAGGTCACCGTCGTCGAACCGGAGGCCACCCCCCTGTACTCCGTGCTCGGCCCCGAGGTCGGGCAGATCTTCACCGAGCTGCACAGCGACCACGGCGTCCGCTTCCACTTCGGCGCCCGGCTCACCGAGATCACCGGCCAGGACGGCATGGTCCTCGCCGCCCTCACCGACGACGGCGAGGAGCACCCGGCGCACGACGTGCTCGCCGCGATCGGCGCCGCCCCGCGCACCGCCCTCGCCGAGTCGACCGGCCTGGACCTCGCCCCCCGGGAGCACGGCGGCGGCATCGCCGTCGACGCCTCCCTGCGCACCTCGGACCCCGACGTCTACGCAGCCGGGGACGTCGCCGCGCTCCAGCACCCGCTGTTCTCGTCCCGGCTGCGCGTCGAGCACTGGGCCAACGCGCTCAACGGCGGCCCGGCCGCGGCCCGCGCCATGCTCGGCCAGGACGTCACCTACGACCGCGTGCCCTACTTCTTCTCCGACCAGTACGACCTGGGCCTGGAGTACTCGGGCTGGGCGCCCCCGGGCAGCTACGACCAGGTGGTGCTGCGCGGCGACGCGGGCAAACGCGAATTCATCGCGTTCTGGCTGCGCGACGGCCAGGTCCTGGCGGGGATGAACGTGAACGTGTGGGACGTCACCGACGAGATCCAGCAGCTGATCCGCTCCGGCGCCAGGCCCGGCACGGAACGCCTGTCCGACCCGACGGTCCCGCTCGGTGATCTTGTGGGGCAGTGACGGGAGGAGTGACGGGAGTGTCGGAGCGCACCCGTAGACTTGCCGCGTGGCAGGCAGGATCAATGACGAGGACGTGAAGGCGGTTCGGGACGCGGTCCCGATCGACGCCGTGGTGTCCGAGTACCTGCAGTTGCGCAACGCGGGCGGCGGGAACCTCAAGGGCCTGTGCCCGTTCCACGACGAGAAGTCCCCGTCCTTCCAGGTCAGCCCGAGCAAGGGGTTCTTCCACTGCTTCGGCTGCCAGGAGGGCGGCGACACCATCACGTTCGTGATGAAGGTCGACCACCTGACCTTCTCCGAGGCGGTGGAGCGCCTGGCCGGCCAGGCCGGCATCACCCTGCGCTACGAAGAGGGCGGGTACAACCCCCAGCACCAGCGCGGCGAGCGCATCCGCCTCGTCGAGGCCCACAAGGTCGCCGCGCAGTTCTACGTCGACCAGCTGGAGTCCCCGGAAGCCGAGATCGGCCGCACGTTCCTCGCCGAGCGCGGCTTCGACCAGGCCGCGGCCGCGCACTTCGGCGTCGGCTACAGCTCGGCGGGCTGGGACCACCTGACCCGGTACCTGCGCGGCAAGGGCTTCAGCGACAAGGAGATCCTGCTCTCCGGGCTCTCCCAGGAGGGCCGCCGCGGCCCCATCGACCGGTTCCGCGGCCGCCTCATGTGGCCGATCCGCGACATCGGCGGCGAAGTCGTCGGCTTCGGCGCCCGCCGCCTGCGCGAGGACGACAACGGCCCCAAGTACCTGAACACGCCCGAGACGCCGATCTACAAGAAGTCCCAGGTCCTGTACGGCATCGACCTCGCGAAGAAGGACATCGCGAAGGCCAGCCGCGCCGTCGTCGTCGAGGGCTACACGGACGTCATGGCCTGCCACCTCGCCGGCATCACCACCGCCATCGCGACCTGCGGCACGGCCTTCGGCACCGACCACATCAAGATCCTGCGCCGCCTGCTGATGGACAACGGCTCGGCGCGGGTGATCTTCACCTTCGACGGCGACGCGGCCGGCCAGAAAGCGGCCCTGCGCGCCTTCGAGGACGACCAGAAGTTCGCCGCCGAGACGTACATCGCGATCGCCCCGGACAACATGGACCCGTGCGACCTGCGCCTGGCCAAGGGCGACGAGGCCGTCGCCGACCTGGTCGAACCCCGCACCCCGCTCTTCGAGTTCGCGCTGCGGCAGATCGTCTCGCGTTACGACCTGGAGACCCCGGCCGGCCGCGCCTCCGCACTCGACGAGGCGGCGCCCGTCGTCGCCCGGATCAAGAACAGCGCCTCCCAGCACGAGGTCGCGGTCCAGCTCGCGGGCATGCTCGGCATCCTCGACACGCAGTTCGTGGTCAAGCGCGTCGCCCAGCTGGCCCGGTGGGCCCGCGACCGCGGCGGCAAGGGCCCGGCGCCGAGCGCGCGGGGCCCGCAGCC
>NZ_JAAGMG010000018.1 GCF_010548525.1 Streptomyces sp. SID14478 | reverse complement strand
GCGCCCTGGGGCTCGCGGTGGCCGTCGCGGCGGCGCTGCAGGGGCGGCGGGCCCTGGCCGTGGTGGCCTGCGCGACCACCGCGCTCCTGGTCAGCCCGGTCTCCTGGTCCCACCACTGGGTGTGGTGCGTGCCCCTGGCCCTGCTGGTGTGGGAGTCGGGCCACCGCCGCACCGCCGCCCTCATGGCGTTGCTGTTCTGCTCGTACGCGCTGTGGTGGGTGCCGCATACCGGCGGAAGGCTCGAACTGCACCAGAACAGTGGACAGTTGGTGTTGTCAGCGCTCTACGTAGGTGTGGCGTACGCCTTCTTGGCGCACTCCGGGGTCAGGCTCTGGCGAACGAGTAGAACCGCTTGAGGGTGCAGTGCTCGTCCAGGAGGCGACCGTAGATCGGCTCGCCCTCCAGTTCCCGGTACGTCTCGATCGGGTCGCCCTTTATGATCAGCGCCCGCGCGCACTCCTCGCACCAGTACTGGTAGTCGGGGTTCACCGGCTCCATGTCGCGCACGATGGGCGTACCACTGCCGCACCAGTCGCACTTCCTCCTGTGTGCACCCATCGATCAGCTCCAGCTGTGGCCGCAGGCCGTGCACACGTACGAGATCCCGCCGTTGTCACCCAGCATCTGGGCGACGTGGAAGGAGCCGCAGGACGGACAGTCGAGGAGGACATCCGCAACATCAAGGACATCATCCGAAGAATCGGACGGGGGCGGGGACCCGGCGGACAGCACGCCCACGCCGAGGAGGCGGTCGGCCTCCTCGATGATGCTCAAGGGCATCGCGCACTCCCTCCCGTCGGGCCGTCTTCGTCGGTCGGACGCGGCCCCCTTCCGGCCGTCCGATTCTGCCACGGCCGGAGCAATACGGTCAGCGACGCCTGCGTACCAGTCCGGACACGGCACCCAGGGCAGCGGCCCCGGCCAGCGCATAGGCGCACACCAGAAGCGCGTCCGCAGAGACATACGCCCCCGGGGCCACCGATGCCTCAATGCGGTTGAGGAAAAGTGTCCCGAACGCCGCGACGCCGATGAGTTGACCGAGCTGCGTCACCGTGGCGAGCAGTCCACTGGCATCCGCCGCCTCCTGTGGCCGCACCGTAGCAAGCGCCCGGGTGAGCGTCGGACCGAAGCCGAGCGAGAGGCCGGCGCCGATCACCGCGAACGAGGCATAGAGCGCGAATCCACCGTCGCCCCCGCCGTGCAGCGCGAGCCCGGTGCCGAGCGCCCCCGCCGCGGCGAGCGCGAACCCACCCGGAATCAGCGCCGGTTGCCACCGCTCGGGCCAGCGCCGCCAGGTGAGCCCGACGACCCCGAACACCACGGCGGTGGGCGCGAACGTCAGTCCGGCGCGCAGCGCGCTGTAGCCCAGGCCCGTCTGGACGTGCAGGGTCAGCACGAAGAGGTAGCCGGCGTTGACGGCCATCACCGCGAGGATGCGGAAGACGGCCAGGCCGATGCCGGGCACCCGCAGCACCCGCGGCGCGATGAGCGGAGCGCCGCCGCGCCGCGCGAGCGCGGACTCGTACCCGCAGAACAGGGCGAACGCCACGACGGACGCCGCCAGGCACAGCCAGGACCACAACGGCCAGTCCTCCTCCTGGCCGAGCACGAGCGGCACCGT
>NZ_JAAGMG010000666.1 GCF_010548525.1 Streptomyces sp. SID14478 | reverse complement strand
CGGCGGCCTGCTTCGGGCCGGGCCTCGCCGTCGCCGCGGGCGGCACGCTCCTTCTCGACTGACCCGCACCTGGTCCGGCTCGGCTGATCCCGCGCATGGTCCGCTCGACCGACCTCACGCATGGTCCGGGCCGGCGCGCACCCCTGCCCGGCCAGTCGACGGCGCGGCCCGCGCGCCCACACACTCCCCTGCCGGGACGGCAACGCCGCAGTGACACTGCTGATCCACGACGTGCCTCGTCCCCGTCAGACACCCTGCGCGCGCCGATGCACCCGCCGCACCTACCCGCGCAGCACCGCGATCAGTTCGCCCACCGTCCGCGTCATGGCTTCCCGCCCGACGGTCAGGTACTTGCGGGAGTCGACCGCGTCGGGATGCGCCGCGAGGAACTCCCGGATGGCGGCGGTCATCGCGATGTTCAGCGCCGTACCGACGTTGACCTTGGCGATCCCACCGCGGACCGCCGCCGCCAGTTCGGCGTCGGGGACGCCGGACGAGCCGTGCAGCACGAGCGGCACGTCCAGCCCCTCGGCCAGCTCCTTGAGCAGGTCGTGGTCGAGGGCGGCCGTGCGGCTGGTCATCGCGTGCGAGGAACCGATCGCGACGGCGAGGGCGTCCACGCCCGCGTCCCGGACGTAGGCGAGGGCCTCGCTCGGCACGGTGCGGGCGCCGGGGGCGTGCGCGTCGAGCGGCGCCGCCCCGTCCTTGCCGCCGACCTCGCCCAGCTCGGCCTCCACCCACAGGCCGTTGGCGTGGCCCCAGTCGGCGGCGGCGCGCGTCGCGGCGAGATTCTCCTCGTAGGGCAGGCGCGCGGCGTCGTACATCACCGAGCTGAACCCGGCGCCCGCGGCCTGCCGCAGCAGGTCGTCGCTCTGTACGTGGTCGAGGTGCAGGGCGACGTCGACGCGGGCCGACTCCGCGACGGCGGCCGCGGCGCGGGCCAGCGGCAGCAGCCGGCCGTAGCGGTAGCGCACCGCGTTCTCGGATATCTGCAGGATGACGGGTGCGTCCACCGACTCGGCGCCCGCGACGACGGCCTCGACGTGTTCGAGCGTGATCACGTTGAACGCGGCGACGGCGCCGCGCCGGGCCGCCGCCGCGCCCACGAGGGTCCCTGTTGCTGCGAGGGGCACGGCCCCTCCCTTCTCAAGTCATGGGCTGCTGCGGTCAGTTGGCGTCGAGGATCACCGAGCGGGTGAGGTGGCGCGGCTGGTCGGGGTCGAGGCCCTGGCGGGCGGCGACCGCGACGGCCAGGCGCTGCGCCCGGACGAGCTCGGCCAGGGGGTCGAGGCGGCCCTCGACCCAGAGCGCACCGGTCGCGCCGACCTGCTCGGCGAGCCCCTCGGGGGCCTCACCGAGCATCCAGGTGGCGGTGCCGGAGGTGGTGACGCTGATCGGGCCGTGGCGGTACTCCATCGCGGGGTACGCCTCGGTCCACGACAGGGACGCCTCACGCATCTTCAGCGCGGCCTCGTTGGCGAGGCCGACCGTCCAGCCACGGCCGAGGAACGTGAACTGGCCGCATTCCACGAGGCCCTCGGGCAGCGGCTCGGCGAGCGCGGTGCGGGCGTCCGCGACGGCCTGCTCGGTGTGCAGACCCAGGTGGGCGCGGAGCAGGGTGAGCGCGGTGGTGGCGAAGCGCGTCTGCACGACGGACTGCTCGTCGGCGAAGTCGAGGACGACCAGGTCGTCCGCGGCCGTCTTGATGGGCGTGTTCGGGTCACCGGTGATCGCGGTCGTGCGGACCTTGCCCTTGAGGGCGGCCAGCAGGTCGAGGACCTCGGTGGTGGTGCCGGACCGGGTCAGTGCGACGACCCGGTCGTACGCGCGCCCGGCGGGGAACTCCGACGCCGCGAACGCGTCGGTCTCGCCCTGCCCCGCCTGCTCACGCAGCGCGGCCACCGCCTGCGCCATGAACCACGAGGTGCCGCAGCCGACGATCGCGACCCGCTCCCCCGCGGCGGGCAGCGCCGCCTTGTGCTGCACGGCCAGTCCCGCGGCGCGGGTCCAGCACTCGGGCTGGCTGTTCAGCTCGTTCTCGACGTGGCTCATGCCGGTGTCCCACTTCCCCGATGTCCCGTACGACGACACGTGCGCCGCACTATGCTTGTTCCTGCAAGATATAGCGAGCTTTCAATCACTATCAAGCATTCGCGCGCAAACGGCTAGGGTCGGTCCGATCGAATCCGCTGACGATTGGAGGCCGCGGATGTCCCGCGATGCCCGCTGGAAGTCCCTCCTGGAGCTGCTCGTTGAGCGCGGCCGCCTCGATGTCGAGGAGGCGGCGGGTGAACTGGGCGTCTCCGCCGCGACCATCCGACGCGACTTCGACCAGCTCGCGGAGCAGCAGATGCTGGTGCGCACCCGGGGCGGCGCCGTCGTGCACGGCGTGAGCTACGAGCTGCCCCTGCGCTACAAGACCGCGCTGGGCGCCGCCGAGAAGCAGCGCATCGCCAAGGCGGTCGCCGAGCTCCTGACCCCCGGCGAGGCGGTCGGCCTCACCGGCGGCACGACGACGACGGAGGTGGCACGGGCACTCGCCGTACGTCCCGACTTCGCCTCCGGCGCCCCGGCCCTGACGATCGTCACGAACGCCTTGAACATCGCCAATGAGCTCGCGGTGCGACCCCAGTTCAAGATCGTGCTGACCGGCGGGGTCGCGCGCGCACAGTCGTACGAGTTGATCGGCCCGCTCGCCGACGGGGTGCTCGGCCAGATCACCCTGGACACCGCCGTGCTCGGTGTCGTCGGCCTCGACGTCGCGCACGGCGCGTCCGCGCACGACGAGGCGGAGGCCGCGATCAACCGGCTGCTGTGCGAACGGGCGGAGCGCGTGGTGGTCGCGGCCGACTCGAGCAAGCTCGGACACCGGGCGTTCGCGCGGATCTGCGACGTGACACAGCTGGACATCCTCGTCACGGACACCGCGGCCGACAAGGAGACGATCGGCCGGTTCGAGGAAGCGGGCGTCCAGGTCGTCGCGGTCTGACCGCCCACCGGAGAGGCCCGTCGCACCCCGACCGGCACGCCGGAGAAATCCGTCGCGGCCCGACCGCCCCTCGGAAAGGGCCGTCGCAGTCCGACCGGGCACGCCGGAGCAGTCCGTCACGGCGCGACAGGCACACCGGAGAAGAGCGCCGCGGCCCGACCGGTCCGGCCGCACACCGGAGAAGAGCGCCGCCGCGGCCCGACCGGTCCGGCCGCACATCGAAGAAAGGCGCGCGGGGCCCCGCCCCCGCGCGCCTTTCGCATGCCCCGCTCCCGCTCCGAACCCCCTTGCCCCGAACGGAAGTCCCCCTCTACCCTGACTTTGTGCCGCTACTAAACAAACTGGGGACCGTCAACGCCGACGGCCCGCACGCCCCGTCCCTGACCCGGCTGCGCCTGGCCATCACGGTCTTCTTCGCCCTCGACGGGTTCGTCTTCGCGGGCTGGGTGGTGCGCATCCCGGCGATCAAGGAGCAGACGGGCGCGTCGGCCAGTGCGCTCGGGCTCGCGCTGCTCGGGGTGTCGGCCGGAGCCGTCATCACGATGATGGTGACGGGCGGGCTGTGCCGCCGGTTCGGCAGTCACAAGGTCACCGTGGCCTGCGGCATCCTGCTCCCGCTCACCGTCGCCCTGCCGCCGCTGACGCACTCCCCGCTCGCGCTCGGCCTCGTCCTGCTGGTCTTCGGAGCGGCGTACGGCGGGATCAACGTGGCGATGAACAGCGCGGCCGTCGATCTGGTCGCGGCGCTCGGCAGGCCGGTCATGCCCAGCTTCCACGCCGCGTTCAGCCTCGGCGGCATGGTGGGTTCGGGCCTGGGCGGCCTGGTCGCGGGGCACCTGTCCCCGACCCGTCACCTGCTGGCGATCACCGTGATCGGCCTCGTGGTCACCGCGGCCGCCGCCCCGACACTGCTGCGCCACCCGGCGCCGCGCCCACCGGAACGTATACGGACGCAGGACCGGACGCCGGAGCAGCAGGAGCCAGGTCGCGCGGGCCGCAGGGTCCAGGGCCTGGTGCTCGTCCTCGGGCTCATCGCGCTGTGCAGCTCGTACGGCGAAGGGGCGCTCGCCGACTGGAGCGCGCTGCACCTGGAGCAGGACCTGCACGCCCACCCGGGTATCGCGGCCGCCGCCTACTCGTGCTTCGCCCTGGCCATGACGATCGGGCGGCTGAGCGGCACCACGCTGCTCGAACGCCTCGGCAGGACAAGGACGTTGGTGTACGGCGGCGTGACCGGCGCGGCCGGCATGCTGCTCGGCTCGCTCGCCCCCACGGTGTGGCTGACCCTCGTCGGCTTCGCGATCACCGGGCTCGGCCTGGCGAACATCTTCCCCGTGACGATCGAACGGGCCGGGGCGCTCGCGGGCCCCACCGGCGTCGCCGCGGCGTCCACCCTCGGCTACGGCGGCATGCTGCTGGGACCGCCCGCGATCGGCTTCATGGCGGACTGGTTCTCGCTGCCCACGGCCCTGACGAGCGTGGCGGTGCTGGCGGCGGTGGCGGCGGCGATCGGGTTCGCGACCCGCCGCGCGGCCGTCGACTGAATCGCGGAAGTCTGCGCCGAGAGGCACCGCACCCGGCACACTCGCCGCATGGAGATTGCCGAACACCTTCAACTTCTCGACATCGAAGGCAGGCTGCTCGCGGCGGCCGCCGAGCGGGCCGGCATCGACGCCAGGGTGCCGACCTGCCCGGGCTGGCAGATCCGCGACCTGCTGCGGCACACGGGCATGGTGCACCGATGGGCCGCGGAGTTCGTCGCGCGGGAGCACACGTCGTACCACCCCGACGGCGGCCTGCCCGATCTGGACGGGGAGCCGCTGCTGGACTGGTTCCGGGAGGGACACGCGCACCTCGTCGCCACGCTGACGAAGGCGCCGTCCGACGTGGCGTGCTGGGCGTTCCTGCCGGCGCCCACCCCGCTGGCCTTCTGGGCGCGGCGG
Source organism: Streptomyces sp. SID14478 (assembly GCF_010548525.1). Lineage (GTDB taxonomy): Bacteria > Actinomycetota > Actinomycetes > Streptomycetales > Streptomycetaceae > Streptomyces. Next base: position 28,503 of record NZ_JAAGMG010000666.1, on the reverse strand, counting down.
CAGGCCCACGAGACGACGGTGCACCGGGTGGACGCCCAGTCGGCGCTGACGACGACGCCGGACCCGATCGCCCGGGACGTCGCGCTCGACGGGATCGAGGAACTCCTCTTCGGGTTCCACGGGCGCAAGAAGAGCCGGGTGCGCTCCGACGAACCACGGGTGCTGCGCATCCTCGCGACGGACGCGGACGCCGCCTGGACCGTGCGGATCTCACCGGATCCGCCGACGACGGAGCGGGGGGCGGCGGGCGACGCGGACTGTGAACTGGCGGGGCCCGCGGCCCGCCTCTACTTGTCCCTGTGGAACCGGCTGCCGTTCCCGTCCCTGACGGGCGACGCTTCGGTGGCCGCGCTGTGGCGGGAGCGGCGGCGGTCACCTGGAGCTGACCGCCCTGATGCGCGGGCCGGTCAGGCCTCGTGCTCCAGCATCCGGCCGAGCACGGCCCGCTGCAGCGGCCGTACCTCGGCGTGCAGGTCGCGACCCTTCGACGTGAGACAGACCCGCACCCCGCGCCGGTCCTCGCTGCACATGCCGCGCTCGACGAGCCCGTCCTTCTCCAGACGTCCGATGAGGCGGGACAGCGCGCTCTGGCTCAGATGGACCTGTGCGGCGATCTCCTGCACCCGGAATCCCGACGTACCGTCCTCCGCCGCGCCCTCGGCGAGTACGTCGAGGACCTCGAAGTCACTGGCACCCAGGCCGTGTTGATGCAACTCGCGGTCGAGCTCGCACATCGTGCGCGCGTGCACCGCGAGGATGTCCCGCCACTGGTCGACGAGACCCGACGCGGCGCTCGCCTCCGACTTCTGTCCCGCCATGACCGCACCGTAGCAGAAAAGACGCCGTTTGTTGCATCGGAATTAAATGCACTTGCAGTCAATGCATGTGCATGTACTCTGCTCGGCATGACCTCTCCGCTCACCCCTGCTCCGTCGTCCCCGGAGCTGTCCGACGCACGCTGGTCGCCCCGGCTGTGGGGGACCCTGCTCGTGCTCTGCGCCGCGATGTTCCTCGACGCGCTCGACGTGTCGATGGTCGGTGTCGCCCTGCCGTCGATCGGCTCCGAACTGGGCCTGTCCACCTCGACCCTGCAATGGGTCGTCAGCGGCTACATCCTGGGCTACGGCGGCCTGTTGCTGCTCGGCGGCCGCGCGGCCGACCTGCTCGGGCGGCGCCGCGTCTTCCTGATCGCGCTCGGCGTCTTCGCGCTCGCCTCCCTGCTGGGCGGGATGGTCGACTCCGGCCCGCTGCTCATCGCGAGCCGCTTCATCAAGGGCCTGAGCGCCGCGTTCACCGCGCCCGCAGGGCTGTCCATCATCACGACCACGTTCGCCGAGGGCCCGGTGCGCAACCGCGCCCTGTCCATCTACACCACCTGCGCCGCCACCGGCTTCTCCATGGGCCTCGTCCTGTCCGGCTTGCTGACACAGGCGAGCTGGCGCCTGACCATGCTGCTGCCCGCGCCGATCGCCGTGGTCGCGCTGCTGCTCGGCCTCAAACTGATCCCGCACAGCGCCAAGGAGGAGAACCACCGCGGCTACGACATCCCCGGCGCCGTCACGGGCACGCTCTCCATGCTGCTGCTGGTCTTCACGGTGGTCCAGGCACCTCAGGCCGGCTGGGGCTCGGCCCGCACCCTGCTGTCCTTCCTCGCCGTCGCCGTCCTGCTCGCGGTGTTCGTCCGCATCGAGCGCCGCTCGCCGGGGCCGCTGATCCGGCTCGGTGTGCTGCGTTCCGGTGCCCAGATCCGCGCCCAACTCGGCGCCATGACCTTCTTCGGCAGTTACGTCAGCTTCCAGTTCCTGGCGACGCTGTACCTGCAGTCGCTGCTCGGCTGGTCGGCGCTGAGCATGGCCCTGGCATTCCTGCCCGCCGGCGCCCTGGTGGCCCTGTCGTCGACGAAGGTAGGCGCGATCGTGGACCGCTTCGGTACGCCCCGGGTGATCGCGGTGGGCTTCGCGTTCATGGTGCTCGGCTACGCCCTCTTCCTGCGCATCAGCCTCGACCCCGTCTACGCCGCCGTCATCCTGCCGACGATGCTGCTGATCGGCGCGGCCTGCGCCCTGGTCTTCCCGTCCCTCAACATCCAGGCCACGAACGGCGTGCACGACGACGAGCAGGGCATGGTCTCGGGTCTGCTCAACACCTCCGTGCAGGTCGGCGGCGCGATCTTCCTCGCGATCGTGACGGCCGTGATCACCGCGAACGCCCCCGAGGGCTCCTCGCCGCAGGCCGTCCTCGACAGCTTCCGGCCCGGCCTCGTGGTGATCACCGCGGTCGCCCTGGCAGGCCTGCTGGTCACCCTGACCGGGCTGCGCACGCGGCGCCCGCAGGAGACGGTCGTGATCGCCAAGTCCGTTCAGCAGGAGGCCGGCGAGCCCGGGCTCGCCCTGCGCGACTGAGCGGACCGGCGATCTCGGGGGACGGGGCCCGCAGGCGAAAGCATCTCGCCTGCGGGCCCCGCGTTTGCCACACTTGGCGTCATGACACACCTCGGGGGCGGCGCCATGGGCACGGAGAAGCGACGGACACAGACCGAGCGGGACGCGGCGACGGTCGAGATCGCGTTCGCGTTCGTCACCGGCGCGGTCCTGGCGGGCGCGGTCTTCGTCGTGTGCGCCCTGCCGGTGTTCTCCGGCGCCGTGGAGGGCTCTGCCCGTACGCCACTGCTCCGGCTCGCCGCGGCCGCGGCCGCGGTGGCTTTCTGCGCGAGGGCCGGCCGGGTGCTGTGGCGCTTCGGTCAGCGCCGCCGCGAGGTCCGTTAGGGCGCGTTCCGGGCGCGTTGCGAAAGCCCTGTCGCTCGCCCGAAGGGCGGGGCCCGCGGTGTCTGGCGCGTGCGATCGCGAGGCGCCGGAGCCTCCTCAAGGCGGAACCGTGCGGACGTTTCGGTGACGCCGCGAGCAGGCTCGCCGGACACTGCCGGGCAGCCGGGGTGTCCGCCCCACGCCCTAGCCGAGCCAGCCGGGCCTGACCAGTCCGGACTCGTAGGCGAGGACGACCAGTTGGGCCCGGTCCCGGGCGCCCAGTTTGACCATCGTGCGGCTCACATGGGTCTTCGCGGTGAGCGGGCTGACCACCAGGCGGCGGGCGATCTCCTCGTTGGACAGGCCGATGCCGACGAGCGCCATCACCTCCCGCTCGCGCTCGGTCAGATCGGCCAGCGGCGCGGCGGCCGAGGGCTCCTTGGAGCGGGCCGCGAACTCGGCGATCAGGCGCCGGGTGACGCCCGGCGAGAGGAGGGCGTCACCGTGCACGACGGCCCGTACGGCGCGCAGCAGTTCATCCGGTTCGGTGTCCTTGACGAGGAACCCGGAGGCGCCGGAGCGGATCGCCTCGAAGACGTACTCGTCGAGCTCGAAGGTGGTGAGCATGACCACCTTCACCTCGCCGAGGGCGGAGTCCTCACCGATCCGCCGGGTCGCGGCGAGCCCGTCGAGGAGCGGCATCCGGATGTCCATGAGGACGACGTCGGGCCGCAGTTCGCGCACCAGGCGCACGGCTTCCGCCCCGTCGGCGGCCTCGCCCGCGACCTCGATGTCGCTCTGCGCGTCCAGCAGCGCCTTGAATCCGGCGCGGACGAGCGACTGATCGTCGGCGAGCAGTACGCGGATCAACGGAGCCTCCTTGCGGGTCAGGCGGACGGGGCCGTGGCGAGCGGCAGTTCGGCGACGACCCGAAAGCCTCCGTCGGGGCGCGGGCCCGCCTCGATCGTGCCACCGAGGGCGGCGGCCCGCTCGCGCATTCCGGCGAGTCCGTTGCCGCTGCCGCCCGCCTCGGCGTGGCTGGCGGGCCCCTCGTCGTCGACGGTGAGCGTCAACAGGCCCTTCCCGTATTGCAGGCGGACCCGCGACCGGCGGGACTCGGAGTGCCGTACGACATTGGTGAGGGCCTCCTGCACGATCCGGAACGCGGCGAGGTCCGTGCCCGGCGGCAGCGCCGACCGCCGACCGTCCGTGCTCACGTCGACCGTGAGTCCGGCCCCGGCGGCCTGCTCGACGAGTTCGGCCAGCCGGTCGAGCCCCGGCGCGGGTGCCCGCGGCGCGGCGCCGGGCGCCCGGAGCGTGTCGAGTACTTGGCGCACCTCGCCCAGTGCCTCCTTGCTCGCGGCCTTGATGGTCGTCAGGGCGGTCCGCGCCTGTTCCGGGTCCGAGTCGAGCAGGGCGAGCCCGACGCCCGCCTGCACATTGATCACGGAGATCGAGTGGGCGAGCACGTCGTGCAGCTCACGGGCGATGCGCAGCCGCTCCTCGTCGGCCCGCCGCCGCGCGGCCTGCTCCCGCTCGCTGCGCGCCTGCTCCCACTGCTCGCGCCGCACCCGGACCAGTTCGGCGACGGCGACGACGGCCAGCACCCACGCCGCGATGAACCCCTGTTCCCCCCACGCCCCCTGTCCGTCGGTGGACGGCGGGAGATACGCGTACAGCCACAGCGCCACCAGGAGATGACCGGCCCAGAACAGCCCCACGGCGGCCCAGGCCGCACGCCGGTGACCCGCCACGATCGCCGAGAAGCAGCCCAGCGCCACCACGAGGAACACGGGACCGTACGCATAACCGGCGCCCAAGTACACCGTCGCGCAGGCCGCCGTACCGAAGGCCACGAGGACGGGACAGCGGTGGCGCCACAGCAGCAGCAGGCAGCCGGCGACCAACAGCACCCGGGCGAAGACGTCCAGGTCCAGGCGGTCGCCGCCCTGCTCGCGCGCGGCGAAGTTCGAGCCGACGAGGACGAAGACGGTCACCAGCGCGGTGGACCGCCACGGCCAGCGGCCCGCGCCGTCCCGGCTCCCGCCGGGGGGCCCCTGGTTCCACCACGGGGGTCCAAGACGCATCCACGGCGGGCCGCCCCGTCGGGGCTCCGGGCCGTCGTGCGCTCGCTGCTCGTCCATGTCGCCACGCTAAGGCGCCCGGGCCCCGAGGGGCGTCAGCCGGGCGAGGTGATCACGCGTACTCCCCGGGGAGTACGGTCCGGCGGCCTCAACAGGGGCAGACCGTCCTAGCGCACCAGGCCGACCCCGTGCGCAAGGCCCGCCGCGGCGTGCGCGAAGAACGCGGCACGGTCCTCGACGACCCGGTTGAACTGGCCGAACAGCTCGAACCCGACGAGCCCGTACAACTGCGCCCACGCGGCCACCAGCGCGGCCACCACCTCCGGCGGCAGGTCGGGCGCGAGGTCGGCGGTCATCCGCTCGGCCTCGGCGCGCACTCCGGGCGAGAGCGGCGGCAGTGCCACGCCCTTGCCCTCGTAGGCCTCGCGGACGAGGGCGATGAGCAGCACGCCGACCCGGGAAGCCGCCGCGACCGTGGTCGTCGGTGCGGTGTACCCGGGCACGGGTGAGCCGTAGATGAGCGCGTACTCGTGCGGATGCCCGAGCGCCCACGCCCGTACGGCCTGGCAGACGGCGAGCCAGCGCCGGGCCGGCGTCGGCTGCTCGTCCGTCGCGCGGAACGCCTCCTCCGCCTCCTCCGCGGCCGCGCCCATCGAGTCGTACGCGTCGATGATCAGGGCCGTCAACAGGTCGTCGCGGCTGGGGAAGTAGCGGTACAGGGCCGAGGAGACCATGCCGAGTTCGCGGGCGACGGCACGCAGGGACAGTTTGGCGGCGCCGTCGACGGCGAGTTGTCTGCGCGCCTCGTCCTTGATGGCGGCGGTGATCTCCTGCCGGGCGCGGGCGCGGGCTCCTTGTGTGGTGCGCGAGGCGGCCTGCGGGGATGTGCTGCGGCTCGTACTCATGCGAGGCAGTGTCCCACGAATTCAGAGCACTGCACACAATGCAGCGCGCCGCACACAAACAAGAGCACCGCTCTTGCTTTGGGGCGCCGATCCGGTGCAGACTGCTCTCAAGCGAGAGCACCGCTCTCGCACTGACTGTCTAGGGGATCTCATGTCCGCGTCCGTACATGTGCAGAAGCCCGGCTGGTTCACCGTCAACGTCATGAACCGCTCCATGGCCTTCCTGGTCCGCCGCGGCTTCAACTTCCGCGGCGGAAGGGTGCTCGCCGTGCGCGGCCGCAAGACCGGCGAGTGGCGCACCACCCCGGTCAACCCGTTGCCCGTCGACGGCGAGCAGTACCTCGTCGCGCCGCGCGGCCACGTGCAGTGGACGCACAACATGCGTGCCGCCGGCGGCGGCGAGCTGCGGCACGGCAAGAAGACCGAGCAGTTCGCGGCGGTCGAGCTCACCGACGACGACCCGGTGAAGGTGGCGGTGCTGCGCGCCTACATCACCCTGTGGAAGGTCGAGCTCGGTGTGTTCTTCAAGGGCGTGACCCCCCACTCCACCGACGACGAGATCCGGCACATCGCACCGGACCACCCCGTCTTCCGCATCGACCGCACGAGCTGAGGAGGCACTGCCACCCCGGCCGCGCCGGCCTCAGTGGTCCAGCCGCGACAGGGCCCGCCCCGCCACCGGATGCGTGCGCACCAGCTCACCGAGCGACGACGTGCCCCGCGTGATCTTCGCGAACGCGTTCCACGCGGGCCGGAACCCGGTGAGCGCCGCGTGCAGCAGGCCCGGCTTACGCGAGAAGACGGTGAGCATGCGCTTGCCGACGGCCATCTCGACGCCGAGTCCCGCCTTGATGGCGAACGCGTAGTTCAGGGCCTGGCGGCGGGCGTCCACCGCGTCGTGCGCCTCCGAGACGCGCACCGCCCACTCCCCCGCCAGGCGCCCCGAGCGCAGCGCGAACGAGATGCCCTCGCGGGTCCAGGGTTCGAGCAGGCCCGCCGCGTCGCCGCAGACCAGGACACGGCCGCGGGAGAGCGGCGAGTCGTCGGCGCGGCAGCGCGTCAGGTGACCGGAGGAGATCGCGGGCTCGAACCCGGCGAGGCCGAGCCGCCCGATGAAGTCCTCCAAGTACCGCTTGGTGGCCGCCCCTTCGCCCCGGGCCGAGATCACGCCGACGGTCAGGGTGTCGTCCTTGGGGAAGACCCAGCCGTAACTGCCGGGCATCGGACCCCAGTCGATGAGGACGCGGCCGCGCCAGTCGTCGGCGACCGCCTGCGGCACCGGGATCTCCGCCTCCAGGCCCAGGTCGACCTGGTCCATCTTGACCCCGACGTGTGCTCCTATCCGGCTGGCACTGCCGTCGGCGCCGACCACGGACCGCGCGAGCACCGTCTCACCGTCCTGCAGGACCACCGCGACGGTGCGCCGGTCGGGCACCGCCGAGCCGTGCTGCTCGACGCGCGAGACCGTGGCGCCCGTGCGCAGCTCGGCGCCGGCCTTCTGCGCGTGCTCCACGAGCTGTGCGTCGAACTCGGGCCGGTTGATGAGCCCGAACAGCGTGTTCCGGGAGCGGCGGGTGCGCGTGTACTTGCCGTTCAGGGAGAACGTCACCGCGTTGATCCGGTCCTTCAGCGGCAGTTCGAAGCCCGGCGGGAGGGAGTCCCGGGACGGGCCGATGATGCCGCCGCCACACGTCTTGTAGCGAGGCAGTTCCGCCTTCTCCAGGAGCAGGACGCTGCGTCCGGCGACCGCGGCCGCGTACGCGGCGGACGCCCCCGCGGGCCCGGCGCCCACCACGACGACGTCCCACACCTCCACGGTCCGCTCGTCGTCCATGTCGTTGCCGCCCGTCGACTTCTCGCTGCTCACGTTGGTCTACTGCTCCCGAATCGCCTGTCTGGGAATGCCTGCCGCCGCCCCTGTCCGGCATCCTACGGCGGGCGTCCGGCTGAGCCTCTGTGGGAGGATCATCGCCACACCCTGCACAACGTCGCACCCACGAGGAGCGTGCCCATGTCGCCGCATCCGATCGCCGAGACCGTCACCTCGCTCATGCCTCGCGCGAAGGCCGAGCTGACCGAACTGGTGGCCTTCACCTCGGTGGCGGACTTCGACCAGTATCCGAAGAGCGAGAGCGAGGGCGCCGCCAACTGGGTCGCGGACGCGCTGCGCGCCGAGGGCTTCGAGGACGTCGCGCTGCTCGACACCCCGGACGGCACGCAGTCCGTGTACGGCTTCCTGCCCGGCCCCGCGGGCGCGCCGACGGTGCTGCTCTACGCGCACTACGACGTGCAGCCGCCGCTGGACGAGGCGGCGTGGGCGACGCCTCCCTTCGAACTGACCGAGCGGGAGAACGGCCGGTGGTACGGGCGCGGCGCCGCCGACTGCAAGGGCGGCGTCCTGCTGCACCTGCTGGCGATCCGCGCCCTCAAGGCGAACGGCGGCGTTCCGGTGCACGTCAAGGTGATCGCCGAGGGTTCCGAGGAGCAGGGCACCGGCGGCCTCGAGCGCTACGCCGAGCAGCACCCCGAGCTGCTGGCCGCCGACACGATCGTCATCGGCGACGCCGGCAACTTCAAGGCCGGCCTGCCGACCGCGACGGCCACGCTGCGCGGCATGACCCTGGTGCGCGTGCAGGTCGACACCCTCGAAGGCAATCTGCACTCCGGCCAGTTCGGCGGCGCCGCTCCCGACGCGCTGGCGGCGCTGGTCCGCGTGCTGGACTCGCTGCGCGCCGAGGACGGCTCGACGACCGTCGACGGCCTGGAGTCGGCCGCGTCCTGGGACGGGCTGCAGTACGAGGAGGACGCCTTCCGCGGCGACGCGAAGGTGCTCGACGGCGTGGAGCTGATCGGCTCGGGCACCGTCGCCGACCGCATCTGGGCGCGGCCCGCGGTGACCGTCCTCGGCATCGACTGCCCGCCGGTGGTCGGCGCGACGCCGTCCGTGCAGGCCGGTGCTCGCGCGCTGGTCAGCCTGCGGGTGCCGCCGGGCGTCGACGCCGCCGAGGCGACGAAGCTGCTGCGGGCGCACATCGAGGCGCACACCCCGTGGGGCGCCCGGGTGCGGACCGAGCAGGTCGGCCAGGGCCAGCCGTTCCGTGCGAACACCTCCAGCCCCGCCTACGCCGCCCTGGCGGACGCCATGAGTGAGGCGTACGACGGGCAAGAGATGAGTTACGCGGGCCAGGGCGGCTCGATCCCGCTGTGCAACACGCTGGCGTCGCTGTACCCGCAGGCGGAGATCCTGCTGATCGGTCTGAGCGAGCCGGAGGCGCAGATCCACGCGGTCAACGAGAGTGTTTCTCCCGAGGAGTTGGAACGGCTGTCGGTCGCGGAGGCCCTGTTCCTGCAGAAGTACGCGGCCGCCGCGCACTGAGGCAGCCCGCTCTCGGCTCTCTGCCGAGAGCCGAGTCGTACGTCGTCGGGACCGTGGCCGTCCTACGGTCGCGGCATGACGACCTACGCGCCGACGGACACGATCGACCTCACACCGCGCCTGCGCCTCCTGCGCTTCCCCGTGGGGCAGGCCTGTCTCTGGCGCGACGGGGGCGAGTTGACGCTGATCGACGCGGGCGCGGCCGGGGCCGGACAGCCGATCGCCGACGTCGTACGCGACTGGGGGTACGCCCCCGAGGACGTACGGCGGATCGTGCTGACCCACTTCCACGAGGACCACGCGGGCGGCGCCGGGGAGTTCGCGCGGCTCAGCGGGGCGGAGGTCTGCGCGCACCGTCTCGACGCGCCGTTCGTGCGGGGCGTCGAGCAGGGGCCCGGGCCGGTCCACGAGGACGGGGAGCGCCTGCTCCATGCCCAGGCCCTGGCCCGGCTGCCACCGGTTCCGGCATGTCCCGTACTCCCGGACGCCGTACGGGAATTGGCCGACGGGGACGTCCTGGACTTCGGGGGCGGGGCGCGGGTGGTCGGTGTCCCGGGGCACACCGACGGCTCGATCGCGCTCGAACTGCCCGAGCACGGCGTCCTGTTCACGGGTGACGCGGTGGCCGCGTCGCCGGTGGACGGGCAGGTGATCCTCGGCGTGTTCAACCTCGACCGGGCGCAGGCCGTGGCTTCCTTCCACCGGCTCGCGGCGCTGGACAGCGACGTGGCCTGCTTCGGGCACGGCGACCCGGTGGCGGGCGGGGCCGCGAAGGCGCTGCGGGCGGCCGCGGCCCGATATCCGCTCGGCTGAGACTCACAGGAGTCGGACGGGCTGCGCGTAGTGGCAGGCCACCGGGGCACCGGTGCCCCGGTCGGCGAGTTCGGGCGTCTGCTCCACGCAGGCGGTCCGCTCGCTCTCGGTGAGCTGGGTGGCGAACCTCGGGCAGCGGGTGCGGAAGCGGCAGCCGCTGGGCGGGCTGATGGGGCTGGGCACGTCGCCCTCGACGATGATCCGGCGCCGGGCCCGCTCCTTGCGCGGGTCGGGCAGCGGGATCGCGGAGATCAGGGCCTGGGTGTAGGGGTGGGAGGGCCGGGCGAACAGCTGGTGCGTCGGGGCGAGTTCCACGATCCGGCCGAGGTACATCACGGCCACCCGGTGCGCGACGTGCCGCATCACCGACAGGTCGTGCGCCACGAAGAGGAACGACAGGCCGAGTTCGGACTGCAGGTCCATCAGCAGGTTCAGGATGCCGGCCTGGATGGAGACGTCGAGGGCGGAGACCGGCTCGTCGAGGATGATGATCCGGGGCCGCAGCGCCAACGCCCGGGCGATGCCGATGCGTTGGCGCTGCCCGCCGGAGAACTCGTGGGCGAAGCGGTTGCCGTGCTCCGGGTTGAGGCCCACCAGGCGCAGCAGCTCCCGCACCTGGGCGCGCCCGGCCGCGTCGTAGCGCCCGTGGATGCGCAGCGGTTCGGCGACGATCTCCTGGACGGTCACCCGCGGGTCGAGGGAGGCGTACGGGTCCTGGAAGACGATCTGCAACTCCTCGCGCAGCGGCCGCATCTGACGTCTGCTCAGCCCGGTCAGCTCGCGCCCCCCGTAGGAGACGGTGCCCGAGGTGGCGCGCTCCAGGTTGAGCAGGGTGCGCGCCGTCGTCGTCTTGCCGGAGCCCGACTCCCCGACCAGCCCGAGGGTCTCGTCGGCGTACAGGTCGAAAGAGACGCCGCACACGGCGTGCACGTCCCCGACGCGGCGGCGCACCACGCCCCGCGAGTGCACCGGGAAGTGCTTGACGAGGTCGCGGACCTCAAGGACGGGCTCGCCCTGCGCGCTCATACCGTGTCCTCCGGTTGCGACGGTGTCGGCGCCTGCTCCTCGGCGGCGATCCGGGCCAGGGCGGCGGCGTCGGCGCCCTCCGCGGCGAACACCTCCGCCGCCTCCGTGTCGACGAGCCGCTCGGCGAAGTGGCAGGCGCTGCGGTGGGCGGGCACGCCCGTCATGCGCAGGGCCGGCTCGTCCCGGTCGCAGAGGTCCTCGCGCATCGGGCAGCGCGGCGCGAACGGGCAGCCGGGCGGCATGTTCAGGAGCGAGGGCGGGGACCCGGTGATCGGGGTGAGCCGCTCCTGCCCTCCTTCGCCGTCGTCCGCCCGGTCCATACGGGGCAACGAGCCGAGCAGGCCGAGGGTGTACGGCATGCGCGGCGCGTAGAAGATCTCCTCGACGGAGCCGGTCTCGACCACCCGGCCCGCGTACATGACGGCGACCCGGTCGGTGTGCCCGGCGACGACACCCAGGTCGTGAGTGATGAGGACGAGCGCGGCGTCGGTCTCGGCGCGCGCGGTCTCCAGGGCCTCCAGGATCTGGGCCTGCACCGTGACGTCGAGCGCGGTGGTGGGCTCGTCGGCGATGATCACCGCGGGGTCGTTGGACATGCCGATGGCGATGACGACGCGTTGGCGCATGCCGCCGGACAGCTCATGCGGGTACGTGTCGACGCGCCGCCGCGGATGCGGGATGCCGACGGTGGCGAGCAGGTCGACGGCCCGGTCGCGCGCGGCCCGCCGGGACAGGCCCGGGTTGTGGCGCAGGAGGCCCTCGGTGATCTGGTGGCCCACGGTGTACACGGGGTTGAGGGACGTCATGGGGTCCTGGAAGATCATGGCGATGCCGCTGCCGCGCACGTCGGACAGGCCCGCGTCGCTCAGGCCGAGCAGCTCCGTGCCCTGGAAGCGGACGGAGCCGTGCACCCGGGCGGTGTTCGGCAGCAGCCCCATCACCGCGAGCGCGGTCACCGACTTCCCGGACCCGGACTCCCCCACGATGCCCAGGGAATCACCCCGCTCCAGGCGGTAGGACACCCCGCGCACCGCCCGGACCGGTCCGTCCTCGGTGGGGAACTCCACGCGCAGCGCGTCGACCTCAAGGACGGTCTCCTCGGTGGGCCGCACCGACTCGACGCGCCCGTCGACTCCTTTGTCCCGAAAGGTCATTGGCGCACCCTCTGCTGTCGCGGGTCGAACGCGTCGCGCAACCCGTCGCCGATGAAGTTGATGGTCAGTGCGATGACGATGATGAACGCGCCGGGGATGTAGAACAGCCACGGCCGGGTGTCGACCGCCGTCTGCGCCTGGGCGACGAGCAGACCCAGGGACGTGTCGGGCGGCTGCACGCCGAAGCCCAGGAAGGACAGGGCCGTCTCGGTGAGGATGCCGGTGGCGACCAGGATCGTGGCGTTCACGATGATCGGGCCCAGCGCGTTGGGCAGCAGGTGCCGGAAGATGATCCGGGTGTCCGAGGCGCCGAGCGCCCGCGCCGCTTCGACGAACTCCTTCTCGCGCAGCGACATCACCGTGGAGCGCACGACGCGGGAGACGTACGCCCAGGTGAGCCCGGCGATGACGAGCGCGATCCAGTACCAGCTTCCGCCGCTGCGCGAGGAGATGACGAGCGCGATGGCCAGCAGCGGCAGCGTGAGCACCAGGTCGGAGATGCGCATCAGCACCGCGTCGACGAGCCCTCGGTAGAACCCGGCGATGGCGCCCCAGATCGCGCCGACGACGGTCGATCCGAGCGCGATCATGATGGCGATCTTCAGCGAGGTCTGGGTGCCGCGCATCACCTGGGCATACGCGTCGTAGCCGGAGGAGTTGGTCCCGAACGGGTGCTTGGCGGACGGGGCCTGGGAGTTGTCGGAGGTGTACTTCCCGTACGAGTAGTGCCACAGGTGCGGGCCGATGAACGCCCACAGCACGATGAGCACGAACACGGTGAGGCTGATCATCGCGGCGCGGTGGCGCAGGAACCTGCGCAGGATCAGCTGCCCCTGCGTGCGTTCCCGGACGGTGAACTCGTGCTCGGCGCGGGGCAGTTCGCCGCCGGTGGCACCCGGGGCCTGGAGGTCAGTCATAACGGATCCTCGGGTCGAGTACGGCGTACAGCAGGTCGGCGACGAGGTTGAAGGCGATGACCACGACGGCGGAGAGCAGCAGCCACGCCATGGTGCGGTAGACGTCGACCGTGGTCGCCGCCTGGACGAGCATCTCCCCCATGCCGTGCCACTGGAAGATCGTCTCCGTGATGACGACTCCGCCGATCAGTTGGGCCACGTCGAGGGCGGCGACGGTGGTCAGCGGGATGAGGGCGGTGCGCAGGGCGTGGTGCGTGAGCACCTTGCGGCGGCGGATCCCCTTGGCGCGCGCGAGGCGTACGTAGTCGCTGCCGAGGACTTCGAGCATGGAGGCCCGGGTGTAGCGCGTCCAGGAGGCGAAGGAGACGAGTGCCAGGGTGATGACGGGCAGCACGAGATGGCCGATGCGGTCGCTCAACCGGTTGCCGAACGTGTCGACGTCGAGGTACGGCGACTTCTCCCCGATGGTGCCGAGGAAGCTGCTGCCGGTGGCGTCGTTCAGCTGGACACCGCCCTGCTTGAGCAGGACCGCGAACCAGAAGACCGGCATCGCGAGGAACAGGAACCCGACGAAGGTGATGAGGTAGTCGGAGACCGAGTACTGGCGCACGGCGCTGTAGACGCCGCAGGCCACGGCGAGGATCAGGGCGATCACCATGGCGGCGACGACGAGGACGAGCGTCACCCGGAACCGGCTGAACAGGTCGTGGCCGATGTCGAGGTTCGGCTGCACGGACGGTCCGAAGTCGCCGCCGAGCACTCCGGTGATCCAGTGCCAGTAGCGTTCGACGACCGGCTGGTCGGCGTGGATGTGGTGGGCGAAGGAGGCGACGGCGGCCTTGCTGGGGGCGGGCTGCCGGGAGGTGGCGAAGTTGGCTACGGGGTCGCCGGCGTTGACGACGACGAGGAAGACGATGAACGTCGACGCGATCATGACGGGGATCGAGACGAGGATGCGGCGCACGGTGTAGGCGAACATGCCCTTCCCTGGGATGCCGGGGTCCGGGGATGCGCGCCAAGACGCATCCCCGGGCCCGAAGTGGGCTGCTGGGCAGTCGAGTTGACGGATCGGCTACTTCTTCAGACCCCACTCGGCCGTGTTGTACGGCGGCCCCACGTTGGTGGCGTTGTCCCGCATGTTCACGAACCGGGTCTGCACCGCGAGGAGCGTCGGCTTCTGGTACAGCGGCAGCACGTAGGCGTCGTCGACCATCAGCTTGTCCGCCTGGTTGAGGAGTCCGGCGGCCTTCGCAGCATCCGTCTCGCCCACGGACCGTGTGACGAGCTCGTCGACCTGCTTGTTGCTGTAGCCGCCGTAGTTGCCGCCTCCGCCGGTCACCCAGTTCTGCTGAGCGTTGCTGGTGGGGAACGGCGAGGCGACCCAGGCGAACACGATGATGTCGTACTGGTGCCCCTGCAGGACCGTGCCGAGATCGGCGGCGCCGATGGGCTTGATGGTCACCTTGACGCCGAGTTTGGCGAGCGAGCTCTGCAGGATCTGGCATTCGCTCTGACGCAGCTGGTTACCGGTCGTGTAGCGGCAGTTGAAGGGTCCGACGGCCTTGCCGTCCGGCGTCTTGAGGGCGCTGCCGACACCGGTGAACCTGGCGTCGGTGAGGTACTTCTTCGCTTTCGCGAGGTCGCCCGAGCCCTGGCCGCTGGCGGTCACCGTGTCCTCGTAGCCCGCCTGCCCGGGCACCTGCATGTGGCTGCCGAGCTGCTTCACCTTCGGGTCGAACTGGCCGACCGTCTTGGCCATGATGTCCTTGATGCTGATGGCCGTGAACATGGCCTGGCGCAGCGGCTTGTACTTGCCCAGCACCGGGTTGTGCAGATTGAGGTCGAAGTGCTCCCAGTTCAGGCCGTTGCTAATGGTGTACGTGACCTTGGGGATGTCCTTGAGCTGCTTGACGAGGTCGACCTCGGGCTGCGGATAGATCGCCTGCACCTCGTTGTTGCGCAGCGCGATGGGCTCCTGCGTCGCGTCGGTGATGACCTTGAAGATCAGCCGGTCGAGGGTCGGCTTCGTCTTTCCCCACCACTTCGGGTCGGGCACGAAGGTGGCGTGGTCGTTGTCCGTCCAGTCCTGCATCTTGTACGGACCCGCCGTCGCGTACTTGCTCGGCGCTGTCTTGCCGAAGTACACCCAGGACCTGGCCATCTGAGCGGCCGTCATGGACCCGGCGTCGCCGACCTTCGCCCCGGCGGCCTTCTCGCCGACGTGGGCCGGGTACAGCGGGTATCCGGCGCCGAAGAGCTGCTTCCAGTCGGAGTACGGCTTGGCCATCACCACGGTGACCGTCTTGCCGCCGTCGGACCCGGTGACCGACTTGATCCGGTCGTAGCCCGCGGTCGACTGCGGCAGGCACCCCTTGGTCTGGCTCTCGTCGCTCGGTGGCGGCGGCGGGCAGTCCTTGCCGTTGTTCGTCCGCCAGTAGTAGACGAAGTCGTCGGCGGAGATGGCGGTCCCGTCGTTCCACTTCGCGTCCGGGTTGATCTTGTAGACGAGGGTCTGCGGACTGCTCTTGGTCATCGTCGCCGAGCTGACCAGGTCCGTGTTGAGCTTGACGGTGAAGTCGGGCTGCGGGACGAACACCGCGGGCAGGACGACGCCGAGCGCCTCGCCGTTCTCGAAGGTGTTGCCGTTGGCGTCCTGGACGTTCCACTGCTGGATGTTCTTCTCCATCACGTAGGTGAAGGAGCCGCCGGACTTGGTGTCACCGGCGTTGCAGGTGTTGGCCTTGCCCTGGGTGCCGCACGAGGAGAGCCCTGCCGAGCCGCCCTTCTCGCCGCCACCGTCTCCGCCACCGCCGCACGCGGCCAGGACCAGGGTCAGTCCGGCAGCGAGAGTGAGGCCCCTCGTGAGGGCTGTTGAAGGCGCGCGCATGTCCCTCCGTTCGGCCGGCAGACATGTCCGGCCCGGTGAGGCGGCCCGAGGCCGCAAGAGGTGAGCTGCGCATTCACGGTAGAGCTGTTCGGCACCTTCGTGTGCTCCCGTGCCATACCAGAAACATGACGTTCCGGCCTAGGTTTCCTCTCGAGAACTCCCACCAATGGCAAAGGAACGGTCAGTCCCCCAAGACCCTTCAGCCGACGGGAACTCCGGCCTCCAGATAGTGCGCGGCGCCGCGTTCGCGTGCGCGAAGGGCCCAGTGCAGCCGCGCGAAACGGACCGGCGGCAGCAGGACCTGGGCCTCGTCCTCGCTCACGAACCGCCAGTCCCTCAACTCCGGTCCGGGCAGCAGCACTTGCTGCGCCGCGGCGTCCGCCAGGCGGCCTCCGTCGAAGAGCAGCCGCAGCCCGCCGTAGCCGGGCGGCACGGGCGGCTCCCAGTCGACGACCAACAGCCCTGGTGTGTCGACGAGTTCGATGCCGGTCTCCTCGGCGACCTCCCGCACGCCGGCCCGCGCCGGCGCCTCGCCGGGCTCTACGACGCCGCCGGGGAACTCCCAGCCCGGCTTGTAGGTGGGGTCGACGAGCAGCACCCGCCCCTGGTCGTCGAAGAGCAGCACGCCCGCGGCGACCGTCTCGGCGGTCGGTGCGGGCGTCTGCACGATGTCGCACAGCGGTGCGTCGCCCGCGCCGACCGCGGCCGCGATCCGCACGGCGGTCTCGCGCGGGGACAGCGCCCCGTTGTCTATGGGGTACGCGTCGGCGGACAGCCAGCCCGCGAGCGCGGCCCGGTAGGGCTCGATGTCGGCCGGGGGCTCGCCGCCCGGGTCGCGTGCGCGCAGGATCGTTTCCCCTGGAGCAAGAAGCACATGGCACACAGGGATCCGGCGCGCGGCGAGGCCGCCGAAGATCTCGTCCCGGTACTCCTGTCGCAGCAGCCCCATCGGCACCACGAGCACGCCGCCGAGCTCGGCGAGCAGAGCCGCCGCCGTGTCCACCACGAGCCGCCGCCAGATCGGCAGGTCCTGCTGGTCGCTCACCTCGGCGAGCCGCTTGGGCGGCAACAGCCGCTCCAGTTCGCCGTCGATCACCTCGGGGTCGAAGAACGTGCTGTTCGGGATCAGATCGATCAGCTCCCGTGCGGCGGTGGTCTTCCCCGCGCGGGACGCCCCGTTGACCCAGACGATCACGGTTCCCCCCTCTTCCGTCGGCCCCCAAAGGCTTGCCCGCAACACCCTGCCACGGAAACCAGACGCTGATGAGAGGGCTGATCACCCGGTCGCGACCAAGGGTCCGAGCACTCCATGGAGGTCGGCGGGGCGGCGGTAGTGCAGCCCGGTCATGCCCAGCGCGGTGGCGGCCTCGACGTTCTCCCGCCGGTCGTCCACGAACAGGCACCGGTCGGCAGCGACTCCGGCCCGCGCGACCGCGATGTCGTAGATCGCCCGGTCGGGCTTGGCCACCCCTTCGCGGGCGCTGCTGACGACATGGTCCGCGAGATCCGCGAGCCCCATCGCCTCCAGGTCACGTTCCAGGTCCAGGGTCGCGTTGGTCACCAGGACCAGAGGCATGCCCTCGGGAAGGCGGCGCAGCAGCGCGACCACGGCGGCGTCGGCTCGGAACGGCGCATCGGCCAACGCCTGCGCAAGTTCCCGCGCGCGAGCGGGCGCGAGCCGGACGCGGGCGACCAGGGCGGACGTCACGGAAGCCACCCACTCCTGTGTGGTGGCCCTGCCGAGCAGGAGCGGCAGATCCACGGCGGGGGCGTACGCCAGCTCCGCCGTGATGCCCTCGGGCACACCCGCCGCCCGTTCCCGCGCCGACAAGGGCGTCATGTCGTAGAACCGGATCACGTTGTCGAGGTCGCACAGCACCGCGTCGAAGGTCCTGCCGGGTCTCTCGGAAGCCGTCACGCCCCCAGCACACCACACGGGGCCGAAGGCCCGATGGTCACCTCCTGGCCGCCCTCGGTCCATAAGTCGGAGGCATGGTGTCAGTGCCGCACGCTAGTCTCTTCACATGATCACCACCGATGGCCACGACTCCGTTCGCTCCGCAGACGAGCTGAACGAGCAGATCCGCGGTCTGTTGGCGCGCTCAGGCGGCCGGTTGAGCGCCGCGCAGCGCCGTGAGTACGAGGTGCTCGTCGTGGAGTGGGCCGCCGCGGTGCGTGGGGAGATTGTGAAGGCCGCCTAGAAGAGCGCGGGGCCCTCAGGCCTCCGCCGCAAGCCACCGCAGCCCGTCGGCCGCCGCCGGGGAGAGCATCGTCTCGTCCAGTGCGGCGAGCGGGATCCACTCCACCGCCTCCGTCGAGCCCGCCACCTCGACGACTTCCGGTACCTCGCCCGCGAGTCGGACGGCGTAGAACAGGGCGATCAAGTGCCAGTGCACGCCGTCCCGTTGGGCCGTGTAGGCGCGGCTGTCGACGAGCCGGGCCTCGACGAGATCGAGGCCCGTCTCCTCGCGGAGTTCGCGCTCCAGCGCCTGCACGGGCTGCTCGCCGTGGTCGATGCCGCCACCGGGCAGATGCCACAGGCCGGGCTCGAAGACGGGTGACGCGTCCGAGAGGCGGGCGAGCAGGACGCGGCCCTCCCTGAGCGCCAGTGCGTATGCGGACACGCGCGTCCGCGGCCGAGCCTCCATGCTGCGTGCCCTCCCGTGGTCGGCCGTCCGGTGCGGCCGCACCGAGGGAACCGTACGGGTGCCAGCGGGCCCACGGGCAGGTCGGCCCCTTCGCGGAAACCGGCTGTCGGCTCCCACCGTTCGGTTCTGGCGTGTGAGTCGGCTCAAACAATGTCAAGCAGACAGCCTCCAATTCACTCCATCAAGTGACGTGGGGGTGCCCGGAATCGTTACGGCACCCCCTCGGACAAGGACTGCCGATAGCGTGGCCGATCAGGTACCCCAGCCCCCGGTGACCTCCCGATTCGTTCGCACGAGACATGCGGCAGCGCGGACGGCTCCCCCGGAGCCGGACAAGTGCTCGGCCCGGGGGAACCGATGCGACAGGGCAACCAACAGGACTACCTCTCCGATGACTTCGGAGATTTCCACCGGCTCACCCGGACGACCGGGGCGGACGACTCCGAGCACGCTCCGGTGATACGTACGGTCGGCGACTGCGCAGTCGTCGAACTCTCCGGCGAGATCGACCTCCTCGCCTTCCACCGGACGGCTCCGCTGCTCGACGCCGTGACGGCGGGCCCCTACCGCGTCGTGGTGATCGACCTGACGGGCACCACGTTCTTCGACTGCTCCGGGCTCTCCCTGCTGGTGCGCGCCCGGCGCAGGGCCCGCGCACGCGACGGCCGCGTCGCCGTCGTCTGCCGCCACCCTCTGACGCTCCGCATCATCGAACTCTCGGGCCTGACGCGGTCGTTGGGGCCGGTGGCGACGGTGGAGGAGGCGCTGCGCTGAACCGTTCCGTCCTCCCCGCCGCCGCCCCGCACGCGCCGGCCGTCAGTGCTTCACGGGGCACACCGCCGAGGTGGACGTGAGCGTGTTGTACGAGGGGGCGGCCGGCGCCTTCAGCGAGGTGCTGCCGAGCTGGTCGAGGATCTCGTCGGAGAGCAGGTCCTGCTGGCCCTTGAGGGCGTCGGCGACGACCGTGTCCTTCGGGAACACCATCTCCGCGGCGACGTTGTCCTGCACGATGCGGGCGAGGTTGTCGAGCGCGGTGAAGACCGGGTCCGCCGGCGGCTCCAGGCCGGGCAGGTCGATCAGGTGGGTGGCGACCTTCGCCGCGTTCATGCAGTCCTTGATGATGATGGTGTTCTGGTTGAGCACGCTGGTGGTCCACTGCGAGATGACCACGCAGTACAGGTCCGCCCACGCCTGCTCACCCGTCTTGGCACGCCAGGTCTTCATGATGTCCCGCACCCCCGCGATCTGGGCCCGCGAGGCATGCTCCATGTTGACGCGGATGTCGGGATAGACACCACCGGAGAAGTCTTCGAAGGACTTCATGTCGAAGTGCTCGGCCGCGACCGACGTCTCGATGAACGCCAGGGCGGCGTCGAGGATGTTGCCGCAGGACGTGGTGAGGGCGGCCGGCAGGTTCGCGGCGGCGAGGTTGCCGCGCGCCGTCGTGAGCTTGGCGGCATAGGCGTGGAGCGGTTCGATCCAGGCGGTGGACGTGTCGTCGTTGAAGGCCACCATGACCAGGTCGTGGGGGTCGATGCGGTCCGCGCCCGGCAGGTTCGGGATCTTGTCCGCCAGATAGGAGGCGATCACCGAGAAGATGCCCAGCGGCACGTGGGCGATGGACTTCGCCAGCTCGAACGTCTGGTCCACCGGATTGACGGACTCCTGGCCGTCCTTGGTCACGAGGGTGAACCGGCCCCCCTTGGCGTCGTTCTGGACCACGACCACCGGGGAGAGGTGCTTGATCAATTCGGCTTTCAGCGTCGCGTAGTTGGCGCGCATTCCGGAGTTCACGGCGAACATGGATTCCCGCGCCTGCTCCTGACTGACCGCCGCGGCCTCCACGGAGGTGTCCGCGGCGCTCGGGGTCGCCCCGTAGCCGAGCAGTGCCGCGGTGCCGACACCGGTAGCGCCGCCTATAAAGCCTCTGCGCGTAGCCATCTTCGTTTTCTCCCAAGGGATTTCGACATCGGTTTCTTCTTCACTGGGGGGAGCTTCTTCATGGGGGGAAGCCTCACTTTTGGAGGGATGGGGGGATGGGGGGATGGGGAAGTGCGGAGTGGGAGGAGACAGGCGTCGGCGCCCACCCCTGCGAGAAGCGCGGAAGGGGTGGGCGCGAGTGCTACTTGATGTCGCGCTGCTTGGGCACGACGACGCCGAAGCGGTCCTGGATGGTGGCGAGCGCGGCCTCGTGCACCTGCTTGGCCGGGATGCCGCGGGGGTTGCCGTTCACCGGCAGCGGCCGGGTCGCGGAGGCGTCGCCGACCACCGTCGGGTGATAGCCGTGGTAGACGGCGCCCTCGGCGGTGAACAGGGTGCACATGTGCGTCATGAAGCCGGAGATGATGACGTTCTTGCGGCCGGTCTTCTTGAGTTCCTCGTCGAGGTCCGTCTCGTGGAAGCCGTTGGGGACGGCCTTCTCCACGACCGCCTCGCCCTTGGCGGGCTTGAGCGCCGGAATGATCTGCCCGGCCTTCGACTTGAGGTCGTAGCCCTTCTCCACGATGTGGATGACCGGCGTGTGTGCCGCGCGGGCGCGAGCGAGCAGGGACTTGGTGTTCTCCACCGCATCGCGCCAGCCGGTCAGTTCCATCGCGCCGTCGGTGTAGACGTTCTGGTAGTCGACGAGGACCAGCGTCGCGTCGGACAGCTTCGCCGGGGTCTCGTCCAGCTTCATGAGCTGGCGCAGCGTCGTCGTGTCCTTCGCGTAGTTCTTCTCGTGCCCCTTGTCGCGGCCCTTGTCCTGCACGCCGGTCCGCGTGGCGGCCTCGGAACTGCCTCCGCAGGCGGTGACCGTGGCCGCGAGAACGGCGGCCGCCCCCAGGGCGGCGGCGGTACGGAGCAGCTTCATCAGACGATCTCCTTCTGGGTCGCGACGACGACCCCGTACAGGTCGGCGATGGTGGCGAGGGCGCTGTAGTGCACCTGACGGGCTTCGATGTCGGCGCCCACCAGCGGGAGGGAGCGGGTCGCGGTGGCCTCGGCGACCACGGTGGGCCGGTTGCCGTTGAGGAACGCGCCCTGCGCGGTGAAGGCCACGCACATGTGGGTCATCCAGCCCGCGATGACGACGTCCTGGCCGTCCTTGAGGTGCGTGTCGAGATCGGTGCCCACGAACGCGTTCGGGGCCTGCTTCACGACGACCGCCTCACCGTCGACCGGCGCGACCTTCGGGTGGATCTGACCGATCTCGGCACGGATGTCGTACGGGGTGCCCTCGCCGCCGTCGTTGATGACGTGCACGACCTTCGTGCCCTCCTGGCGGGCCCTGGCCAGCAGCTGCGCGGCGGCGTCGAGCGACTTCTCCCAGCCGTCGAGCTCCATCACGCCCTGGGTGTAGGTGTTCTGGAAGTCGATCAGGATCAGCGTCGACCCCGCCAGCTTCGCGGGCGTCTGATCGAAGCCGTTGAGCTCGCGCAGCGTGGTTCGAGACATGGGTGTACCGCCTTCGAGTTACGGGTGTGAAGTGCGGCCCGCGGATTCCGCCTGGCCACGTCCTTAACGCTATGGCCCGGCCGCGATGGCGGCAATGACGTCTAACATGCAGATACCGACATGCCCACGCGTGTCGCCCGGACGCCCACGACCGGCCATGACGCCCGTCGTGCCGGACACACACGACCGCTCACCGCTCACCCACGACCGACCAGGGGACCTCGTGCCGGACACCGTCGCACGCCGCATCGTCATCGTGCTCTTCGAGGGCGTCGACCTGCTCGACGTCACCGGCCCGCCGGAGGTGTTCTCCCTGGCGCTGCGGGAGACCGAGGAGGCCGCGGGCTATCAGGTCCTGCTCGCCGCGCGGTCCATGGACCCGGTCACCACCGGCGCCGGGGTCCGCATCCTCCCCGACCTCACCTTCGAGGAGGCCGCGGCGGGCGGTATCGACACGCTCATCGTGCCCGGGGCGGTGCAGGTCGACGAGGAGCGCCGGGTCCATCCGCTCGTCGATCCCGCGCTGGTCGAGTGGGTGCGGGTGCTCGCCGGGCGCACCCACCGGATCACCTCCGTGTGCGTGGGCGCGCATCTGCTCGCCGCCGCCGGCCTGCTCGACGGCAAGCGCGCCACCACCCACTGGTCCACCGCGCAGCAACTGGCCGCCGATCACCCCGCCGTGAAGGTCGACGCCGACCCGATCTTCATCCGCGAGGACAACGTCTGGACCGGGGCGGGCATCAGCGCCTGCCTCGACCTCTCCCTCGCCCTGATCGCCGACGACCTCGGCGAGGCCGTCGCCCTGCGCGTCGCCCGCCAGTTGGTCATGTATCTCAAACGGCCCAGCGGGCAGAGCCAGTTCAGCGTCCCGCTGGAGCAGGTCTCCACGACGCGGCGCATCGAGGACCTGCGCCACCACATCCTGCGCCACATCGGCGAGCCGCTGACGGTCGTCGACCTCGCCGCGTACGCCCACGTCAGCGACCGCCATCTGACCCGCCTGTTCAAGACGGAGCTGGGCATGACCCCGCACGCCTACATCGAATCCGTGCGGGTCGAGAAGGCCCGTCACGACCTGGAGTCCTCGGACGCCACCCTCGAACGCATCGCGTCCGCCTGCGGGTTCGGTACGACGGACACGTTGGTGCGGGCGTTCCGGCGGCGCCTGAACACGACGCCGACGGAGTACCGGCGCCGGTTCCGGGTGCGCCCCGCGCCCTGACGCCGCGGGAACGTCAGCCGACCAGGAGCACGAGCTTTTCTCGGACACGGCCCCGTTCGCCCGCCCGGTGCGCCTCGGCCACGTCAGCGAGCGGGAAGGTCCGCACGGCCGGCAGGGAGAACCGCCCCGAGTCGATCAACTCGCCGATCTCGCCCAGCACATGGAGCGCGCGGCCGGCGTCCCCGCGGCTGAACCGCACCCCGTGCGCCTGGGCCCCGGCGAAATCGGCGACCGTGATGACCCGGTCCGCGCCGCCGGTGAGGCCGATCAGCTCCGGCAGCACGCCGCTCCCGGCGACGTCGAGGGCGAGGTCGACGCCGTCCGGGGCGAGGGCGCGGACCCGCTCGACGAGTCCGTCGCCGTAGACGACGGGCTCGGCGCCCAGCGATCCCAGGTACTCCTGGTTCGCCGGACCTGCGGTGCCGATCACCCGCGCACCGCGCGCCACGGCGAGCTGCACCGCGGCGCTGCCGACACTTCCGGAGGCCCCGTTGACGAGCACGGTGCTGCCGCTCTGCACACCCAGCTGGTCGAGCGCGCGCGTGGCCGTCTCCAGGGCGGCCGGCATCGCGGCGACGTCGGCGAAGCCGAGCGAGGGCGGCACCGGGGCGTAGTGGGACAGCACCGCGCGCTCCGCCTGGGCCCCCTCCTCGGCGGTGAAGCCGAACACACGGTCCCCGACGGAGACGTCCGTGACGCCCGGACCGAGCTCGTCGACGACGCCCGCCGCCTCGTGGCCCAGGGTCCCCGGCAGCTCCGGGTCCATCAGCCCCCGGCGCTTCTTCCAGTCGCTCGGGTTGACGCCGGCCGCGCGCACCGCGATCCGGACCTGGCCGGGCCCCGGGTGCGGATCGGGGAGATCCACGAGTTCGAGGACCTCCGGGCCCCCGAAACTGCTGTAGCGGACTGCCTTCATCACGTGCTCCGATCTCACCCCCGGGACGGTGCGCTCTGCGGGCGCCAGTATCTCAGCCCCTCCCCGGGCCCGGCGCGGGCGGGAAGTCCCGCGCCTTGATCTTCGCCATGGGCCCGTCGGGGTGGTGGTAGACGAGGCCTTCCCAGCCGCGACCCGCGAGTACGGTGCCGATCTCGTCGTAGGTGCGCGCGTCGAGGCCGGGTGCGAGCCTCTCCGCGGTGGCGTGCCGGATCAGCACGTGCCGGTCGAGGCCCTCCGGGTTGCCGTTGACCTTCGGACCGCAGAGTTCGTACGTCCCGTGCTCCGGTACGCCCTCGGCTTCGAGCGCCTGCGCGTGGAACCTCGCGAACGACGACTGGCCGATCGGCTCCCAGCCCATCGTCTTGCCGGTCACCTCGTCCCGTTCGACCGGCACGTAGTGCGGCGGCTCGCTCCTGCCCGGCTTGACCTCCCGTCGGGCCCACCACGCGCCGGACTCGTCGAGGAGGGCGCAGGTCCCGTCGTACTTGCGGGTGGCGACGCCGTACCCCTCGATGACCCACTCGCATCCCGGGGCGACCTCGGGCAGGACACGGCGGCGGTCCTGCGGATCGCGGACGAACAGGGTGGGAATCTTCTGCACGGCGAGTCCTCTCAGGGGTCGGACCACCAGGATGATCGCCCGCCCCGGCGCAGTCGCGGCATTTTCGGCCGACGGACCTCCCACCAGGAGGTAGCGCGCGAAGTTCTGTTGAAACTCGTTGTGTTCCGTGGTGTTGACCTTGCCGGTCTTGTCGGGCTCGTGCACGTACGGCGCGAAGACCGCGTCGAGCGACTTCTTACTGCCACTCTTCCAACAGACTCCAACACGGCCTACCGTAATCGCGCGCCAGTGACACGTACATGCAGACATCCCCCCTTTCCGGGAGTACGGAGGAGCGTAACCATGCGTCGTCTTCCCACCCGCAGCACCGGAACCGTCCGGCGAAGAGTCGTCGGAGCAATGGCCGTCGCGGTGCTCTGCACCGGTGGACTCGTGGCGGTACCCGCATCCGCCACGCCCACCGCCGCGCAGGCCGAGGCACCCCCCGCGCCCGACGAAGGGCCGGCCCTCACCCCGCCCATGGGCTTCAACAACTGGAACTCCACGCACTGCAGCGCGGACTTCGACGAGGCGATGGTGAAGGGCATCGCCGACCTGTTCGTGGACAAGGGCCTCAAGGACGCCGGGTACCAGTACGTGAACCTGGACGACTGCTGGGCCCTGCCCTCGCGGGACGCGAACGGCAAGCTCGTGCCCGATCCGGCCCGCTTCCCCAACGGGATCAAGGCAGTTGCGGACTACGTCCACTCCAAGGGCCTCAAGCTCGGCATTTACACCAGCGCCGGCACGAAGACCTGCAGCGACATCGGATTCCCCGGGGCGCTCGGCCACGAGTACAGCGACGCCCAGCAGTTCGCCGACTGGGGCGTCGACTACCTCAAGTACGACAACTGCAACAACCAGGGCGTCGACGCCAAGCAGCGCTACACGACGATGCGCGACGCGCTGAAGGCGACCGGGCGCCCCATCGTCTACAGCATCTGCGAGTGGGGCGAGAACAAGCCGTGGGAGTGGGCCGGCGACGTCGGACAGCTGTGGCGCACCACCGGTGACATCAGCGACAGTTGGGGCTCGATGCTCTCGCTGATGAAGCAGAACCTGCCGCTCGCGCAGTACGCGGGGCCCGGCCACTGGAACGACCCCGACATGCTGGAGGTCGGCAACGGCGGCATGACGGACACCGAGTACCGCACCCACTTCTCGATGTGGTCGGTCATGGCGTCGCCCCTGCTGATCGGCACCGACCTGCGCAAGGCCTCCGACGAGACGTACGAGATCCTCTCCAACCACGACGTCATCGCCGTCGACCAGGACCCGCTGGGCAAGCAGGGCACCGTCGTCTCGTCCGAGGGCGGCCGCTGGGTCGTGTCGAAGGAGATGAAGGACGGCAGCCGCGCCGTCGCCCTGTTCAACGAGTCGGGCTCCGCGCAGCGCATCGCGACCACGGCGAAGGAGGTCGGGCTGCCCTCGGCGACCGCGTACGCGGCCCGCGATCTGTGGCAGCACAAGGACTTCAACACCGCGGGCACCCTCGCGGCGACGGTCCCCGCGCACGGCACGGTGCTGCTGCGCGTGGCCGCGGACCCGAAGTGGGCCGCGTATCCCCCGGCGTCCGAACTCGGCCTGGACGAGGGCGTGTTCGTCGAGCCGGGCGCTGCCGCGAAGGTCACCGCCACGTTCACCGACCTGGGCCGCACCCCTGCCCGTGACGTGGCCGTCTCGGTGAGCGGCCCGGCAGGGAAGGGCTGGGCCGTCAAGGCGGCCGGACCGACGAGGGCGTCCGAGGTGCCGAGCGGCAAGTCCCTGCGGACGCGGTGGACCGTGACGCCACCGGCCGGCGCGGCCACCGGTGCGTACGACCTCACCCTGCGCGCCACCTACCGCTCGCCGCAGGGCACGAAGGTCACCAGTACGGTCCCGGTGACCGCGTCCGTCGCGACGGCGCCGCCGAGCGGGGCGTCGGACCTGGGCGACCTGCCCTGGCTCGCGACGAGCAACGGCTACGGCCCGGTGGAACGCAACACCAGCAACGGCGAGGACGGGGCGGGCGACGGGAACCCGCTGACCATCGGCGGGACCGTGTACGCCAAGGGTCTCGGCGTCCACGCGCCCAGCTCGGTCGACTACTACGCGGCCCGTTCGTGCGAGCGCGTCACGGCGCAGGTCGGCGTCGACGACGAGAAGGACACGAAGGGCACGGTCGCGTTCGAGGTGTGGGCCGACGGCAAGAAGGTCGCCTCGACCGGCGTCCTGACCAACTCCGATGCACCGCAGTCCCTTTCGGCCGATGTGACGGGCGCTCAGGTGGTGCGCCTCGTCGTCACGGACGGCGGCGACGGGGTCGACTCCGACCACGCGGACTGGGGTGACGCACAGCTGGACTGCTGACACCCGAACGGATCGAGGGGCGTGCGGGAGACACTCCGCACGCCCCTCATCGTCGCTACGAAACGGCCCCCACGGGGCCCGAACATGCGTCACCTGGCGCGCAGATACCCCGAGTTCGCGACCTGCCCGAGGAAGGTGAACCGGGTGTTCCCGGCCATGTGCTTCTCGAACGCCTCCTTGATCCCGGGCCACTTGGCGTGCCCGAAGTCGTCGAGGACGACGATGCCGCCGGGTGCCACGATCTCCTCGGCCCATTCCAGGTCCGCTCCGACCCCGGCCGCGGAGTGGTCACCGTCGACGATGATCACGCCGTAGGCGCGGTCGCCGACCAGGGCGCGGATCTCGGGGTCCCCGGAGAACCCCTGCTGGATCCTGGCCGCGGCGCCGGCCGCGCCCGCGAGCGCCAGATTGGTGCGCACCGCGGCACCCCGTACCGGCGTGCCCGTCGGGTCGTCGCCCTCGGTGGTGCCGGGCTGCAACTGCAGCCCGGCGAGCGGGTCGACGATGGTCAGGCGCGGATCGCGGCCCGCGCGTTCCATCATCCGGATCAGGGCCGCACCGAACATCCCGTACAAGGTGCCGATCTCCAGGACCTCGTCGTTGGGCGGGTCGAGCAGGGGCACGGCGGAGAGCTTGCCGCAGATGTTCATGGTGCCGCCGGCTATGCGCCCGACGCCGAGCGACTCCAGGGCCATGAGCAGTCGGAACGCCTGCGCGACATTGCGCTGTGCACCCTCGCGGTCCCCGGTCACCCGCTCCAACTCGTCGATGACACGGGTGAGATGGACCTGCGCCGGCAACCGCGAGGTACCGCGCCCGGTCGCGTCGAGGAGCAGTTCCAGCGGGCGCTGGCGATTGCTCAGCGCCGCCACCCGGCGCTCCAGTCCGGCTTCGCCGCCGCCCATCACCTGGCGGATCCGGCGTTCGATGCGCTGGTCGATGAGGTCGGCGACGGGGCGCAGGGCACGTCGCGCGGTCTTGGTGGTGAGTAGCGCTCGCATAGGTCTGTGACCCTCACATGTAGGGAACGGCGTAACGGCGTACATGTGGGGGGACGGATGCCGCCAGGACGCAGAGCTGCGGGGAGAGGCATGAAGGAGGCGCGGCACCGTGGGAGCGCTGCGCCTCAGGGACAGTAAAGGGACAACCGTCCACAGTTCAAGCACTGCGGGAGATGCCCGCCCTGTCGGGAAATGGGGCACGCCCTCCCGGCAACCAACAGGTGAACAGGCAGGACATGCGTCCTTTTTGACGCCCCGTCAGCCGCGCTCAGACCACCTGTCGCCGCGCACCGTTCACGGCCGCCCCGGAGCGCAGCGCCGCGGACGCCGCGCCCACGAGCCCGGCGTCCGTGCCCGTCAGCGCCGGCGCCACCGTGAGGCGCTGCACGAACGACAAGGTGGCG
>NZ_JAAGMG010001473.1 GCF_010548525.1 Streptomyces sp. SID14478 | reverse complement strand
CGGCCGGCCCTGCGCCGGGCCCTGGCCCCGCTGGTGCCCCCCGTCCCGCTCGCCGACGAGGCGCGGCGCGAGCCGGGTCTCGCCCTGCGCGCCGCCACCCACGACCTCTCGACCGAGGAGCACTGACATGCCCGACAACCACCCCGTCGCCCTGGTGACCGGAGCCACGAGCGGCATCGGCCTGGAGTCGGTGCGGCAGCTGGCCCGCACCGGGCACCGCGTCTTCCTGTGCGCCCGTACCGAACAGGACGTGAAGCAGACCGTGCAGGACCTGCGCGCGGAGGGCCTCGACGTCGAGGGGCAGGCCGCCGACGTGCGCTCGCGCGAGTCGGTGGTCGCGCTCGTGGCCGCGGCCGTGGAGACGTACGGGCCGATCAACGTGCTCGTCAACAACGCCGGACGCAGCGGCGGCGGCGTCACCGCCGACCTCAGCGACGACCTCTGGTACGACGTCATCGACACCAACCTCAACAGCGTGTTCCTGGTGACGCGCGAGGTGATCAAGAACGGCGGCCTCGCCGACGCCGCGTACGGGCGGATCATCAACATCGCCTCCACCGCGGGCAAGCAGGGCGTCCTGCTCGGCGCCCCCTACAGCGCCTCCAAGCACGGCGTCGTCGGCTTCACCAAGGCGCTCGGCCGGGAGCTCGCCCCCCACGGCGTCACCGTCAACGCGGTCTGCCCCGGCTACGTGGAGACCCCCATGGCCCAGCGCGTGCGGCAGGGGTACGCCGCCGCCTGGGACACCACCGAGGAGGAGGTGCAGACGCAGTTCGAGGCGAAGATCCCGCTCGGCCGCTACTCCACGCCCCAGGAGGTGGCCGCCCTGGTCGCCTACCTGGCCTCCGAACCCGCCGCCTCGATCACCGCGCAGGCGCTCAACGTCTGCGGTGGCCTGGGCAATTACTGACATTCGCCCGGGACGTCGAGGCGTCCGGGACGTCGAGGAGAAGAGGAAGACGTGAACGTGGTGTCGTTGAGTGGGCGGGTGCACCGCACGGTGCACTCCGTCGAGGTGGACGCGGCGGCCGGGGTCGTCTACGGACTGATCTCGGACGCGGTGCAGTGGCCGCTGTACTTCCCGCCGAACGTGTACGTGGAGCGGCTGGAGTTCGACGGGACGAACGAACGGCTGCGGATGTGGGCCACCGCCAACGGCGAGGTCCGCTCGTGGATCTCCCAGCGGGTGCAGGACCCCCAGGAACGGCGCATCGAGTTCCACCAGACCCTGCCGCAGGCCCCCGTCGAGACCATGCACGGCACCTGGGTCGTCGAGGAGAGGCCCGGCGGCACCAGCCTGCTGACGCTGCTGCACGACTTCACGGTCGTCGGCGGCCGTCCCGAGGACGTGGCCTGGGTGGAGAGCGCCTGCGACACCAACTCCCGCGCCGAGCTGGCCAACATCAAGCGGCTCGCCGAGCGCTGGACGCGCCTGGACGAGCTCGTCCTGTCCTTCGAGGACTCCGTACGGGTCAAGGGACCCGCCGAGCTGGTCTACGACTTCCTGTACCGCGTGGGCGACTGGCCCGACCTGATCCCGCACGTCTCGCGCGTGGACCTGACCGAGGACAGCCCCGGCGTCCAGCTCATGTCCATGGACACGCTGACCGCCGACGGCAGTACGCACACCACCGAGTCGGTGCGGGTCTGCTTCCCGCACGCCGGACGCATCGTCTACAAGCAGACGGCCACGCCCGCCCTGATGGAGGCGCACACCGGGGAGTGGTCGGTCGTGCCCGACGAGACGGGCGTGACCGTCGTCTCGCAGCACAGTGTCGTGCTGCGCGAGGAGGCGGTGACGCGGGTCCTCGGTCCGGCGGCCGACCTGACGACGGCCCGCCGGTACGTACGCCGGGCGCTCGGCCAGAACTCCTCCACCACCCTCGACCTGGCCAGGGAGCACGCGGAGACGGCGGTCCGGATGTTGTGACACCCCGCGCCTCGACCGTTCCCGGACCGCGCCTCGACCGCGCTCCGGTCCCGCTCGAGCCGTCGCGACCAGGCTGGTGACGCCGGGCGGCGCACCGGCCTGGTCACGGACGACGACACGGGCGGAAGGACGGCACCAGACATGAGCACGGACACGGACGCGGACACCACCGGACCTCGGGACCGGATCGCGCAGTACCTCTCCCGCTTCTTCCCGGTGCACGACCTCGACGACGAAGCCGACATCTTCGAACTCGGCTTCGTCAGCTCGATGTTCGCGATGCAGCTCGTCTCCTTCATCGAGCAGGAATTCGGCGTCACCGTCGACAACGACGACCTGGAGCTCGAGTACTTCCGCTCGATCAGTGCCCTCGACGCCTTCGTCGCGCGCAAGCTCTCCACCTCCCTCGCGCGGTAGGCGCAGATGTCCTCATGGCTGGAGCGGCCCGTGCCCCCCTCGTCCGTATGGAAGTACCCCACGCCCGCCGCGAAGCCCGACCCCGGGCACGAGCGGGAGGCGGAACCGGTCGCGATCGTCGGCATGGGCTGCCGGTTGCCGGGCGGCATCGACACTCCCGAAGCCCTGTGGCAGGCGCTGCTCGACGGCGCCGGCACGGACGGGCTCCTCGACGACGTCGCCGGGTTCGACGCGGACCTGTTCCGCATCCCGGCCGCCGAGGCCCGGCACCTGGACCCCGGGCAGCGCATCGCCCTGGAGACCGCCTGGGCCGCACTCGACGACGCCCGGATCGTCCACGACGACCTCGTGCACGGCCGCACCGGCGTGTTCATGGGCACCAGGGCGCAGGCCGTTCCCGACCGCATCGCCCGCACCCTCGCCGTCGCCACGGCCTGCGCATC
The DNA here is from genome assembly GCF_010548525.1 of Streptomyces sp. SID14478. Lineage (GTDB taxonomy): Bacteria > Actinomycetota > Actinomycetes > Streptomycetales > Streptomycetaceae > Streptomyces. The sequence continues at coordinate 402 of NZ_JAAGMG010001473.1, read as the reverse complement.
CTCGCTCACCGCCGCACGCCTCGCCGTACGCAGTCTGCGCGAGGGGGAGGTGGACCTGGCCCTCGTGGGCGGCGTCCACCTGCTGCTCAGCCCGCACATCACCCGGCACGTACGCGGGGAGGGCTCGGGCGCCCTGGTCCTGCGGCGCCTGTCCGACGCACTCGCCGCAGGCGACCGGGTCTACGCCGTGATCCGCGACGTCGCCGTCACCGACGGCGGGGCCGACCCCGGGCACGACTCGTGCGTACGGACCCGCGTCGGCGAGGACGGGGCCGCGGGCGTCATGGGCCTGATGAAGAGCGCGCTCGCCCTGCACCACGGCGAACTCCCCGCGGGCCTGCCCGGGCCCGCCGAACGCACTCCGTGGCCGGGCGGCGCCCGCCGTGCAGGCGTCAGCGGCCC
>NZ_JAAGMG010001440.1 GCF_010548525.1 Streptomyces sp. SID14478 | reverse complement strand
GCACCGCCATCGCGACGGGCGCGGCGAGCGCGGTCAGGGCGAGCCCGAACAGCAGGACCGTGGTACAGGCCGCGACCACCTTCAGCGCCGCCTGGGGCAGCAGCAACTCCTGGCCTTTCGGGGCGCCTTGACCGCGCAGCCAGCCGCGGGCCCACAGGGCGAGCGCGGAGGCGTAGATCCAGCCGAGCAGACATCCCATCAACGCCGTCACGGGGCCGGACGCCCCGTACAGGGCGTGCGTGCGGCGCCGGCCCGGCCCGAGCGGCGGCAGCGCGGCCAGGAGGGTGAGCGCCACACCGCCCAGTTGCACGCCGAGCAGCGCACCGGACGCCGGGCTCAGCCCCGGCAGTCGCCCGGTGGTCGACCACCGCGGGCCGGGCGCCAGGCAGTACAGCACCGCCCCGAGCAGGACGAGCAGGCAACCGGTCACCATGGACGCCTGCACCGCGCGCAGCCGCCACGGACCGGTGCCGAGCAGGGTCCACGTCCCCAGCGCCCCGATGACCACGAACAGGGCGACGGCCACGGCCTGGTCGCCGCCCTGGGAGGCCGGCGGCATGGCGGTGAGCACGGCCAGGGTCAGGACTCCGGCACACAGGTGACGGCTCATCAGGCCGTCCGCCCGGGGGTTGCGCTGCCAGTACCCGTACTCCTCCAGGGGTGCGGACTGCCCGGCCCGTTCGGGCAGCAACAGCCGCCGCCACCACGCCGCTTGACGGGGCCGGGCAGGCGGGATGCGGTCGGGGTCCTGCCACACCGTCCGGTACTCGCGCCGTCCGTCCCCCGCGGCCCACGCGGCCAGGAACAGGCCCACCAGCGGCACGGTCATCGCCAGGAGCAGGCCGTCGGGCACCGACATGCCGCGCACGGTCGCCACCACGTCGTTCCCTGACGAGCACAGGTCCGCGGAGGACCGGCACTGCCACACCAGCTGATCCATCGTCACCTGGGCCAGGCCGCCGACCAGCAGCACCGTGAGGGAGAGCCCCAGCAGCCGGGCCCCGAACCCGTAGAGCAGGCTCAGCCGGCGGCCGCCCGGCCGGTGGGGGCGCATCCAGCCCGCCACGTTGACCAGCAGGAAGGGCAGCAGGAACAGCCACAGCGAACGCATCGCGCCGCCGGAGGTCAGCGCGGCCCAGTCGTACACCTCGCGCACCACCCCGGTGCGGTGCGCACCGCCCGCCGTCCGTGCCCGGTACACACCGGCCTGCCGGTCCCCGCTCACCCGCCCCACCCGGTCCGGCACGAGCACGTCGCTGCGGTCCAGGGCCCCGACTCCCGGCACGATGAGCTCGTACACCTGGCTTGTCCCCATGGGCGCACAGGGTGACAGGGCCGGGGGGCGTGCGGACATACGCCGTTCGTACGAGGGTGAGGCGATCACCCGCACCGGCCGCGCGCCCCCGACGACCGCCCCCGGAATGCTCAGAAATCCACAAGATCCGACGGGATCGTTGTGTTGATTGTGTTCGGTTCTTAGGGTGGGTGCGGCTCAACAGGCCCCAGGGGCCTCACCAGTTGTACGTGTCCGCACCCGCAGAAGGGCACCGTTCATGCAGCACCCCGACCCGCACGGGTACCCGCAGTTCAGCCGCCGTCGGCTCCTCGAAGCAGGAGGCGCCGTCCTCGGCGCGCTGGCCCTGCCCGCCGCGCTTCCG
>NZ_JAAGMG010001397.1 GCF_010548525.1 Streptomyces sp. SID14478 | reverse complement strand
GCCCAGGTCGCGGCCGGCATGCTGGCCGCCGTCACCGAGCTGCACTACGGCGAGCAGACGCTGCTCGCCCTGAACGTCGAGTCCGCGCGCCGCTACCCGGACTTCGCGGCCGAGCTGTCCGAGGCGAGCGGCCGGGACCTCGGCTACCGCGCGTGCGGCACGCTGGCGGTCGCGCTGGACGCGGACGACCGGGCGCATCTGCGGGAACTGCACGCGCTGCAAAGGGAGTCGGGCCTGGAGTCGGAGTGGCTGTCGGGCCGCGACTGCCGCCGCCTGGAGCCGATGCTCGCGCCGGGCGTACGCGGGGGGCTGCGGGTCGACGGTGACCACCAGATCGACCCGAGAAGGCTCGCAGGCGCCCTTGTGACGGCCTGCGAGCGCGCGGGCGTGACCTTCCACCGGGCCTCGGCCGCACGGCTCTGTGTCGTCCGCGGCCGGGCGTGCGGCGCCGTCCTCGGCGACGGCACCGAGCTCACCGCCGACCAGGTCGTGCTCGCCGCGGGCAGCCGCAGCGGGCAGCTCGCGGGGGTGCCGGACGAGGTGCTGCCGCCCGTCCGCCCGGTCAAGGGCCAGGTCCTGCGCCTGACGGTGCCCGGGCGGTACGCGCCGTTCCTCAGCCGCACGGTCCGCGCGGTCGTCCGCGGCAGCCACCTCTACCTGGTGCCGCGCGTGAACGGCGAGCTGGTCGTCGGCGCCACCAGTGAGGAGCTCGGCTGGGACACCACGGTCACGGCCGGCGGCGTCTACGAACTCCTGAGGGACGCCCACGAACTCGTCCCCGGCATCACGGAACTGCCCCTGACCGAGACCCGCGCGGGCCTGCGCCCCGCCTCCCCCGACAACGCCCCGCTCCTCGGCCCGACGACCCTGCCGGGCCTCCTCCTGGCCACCGGCCACTACCGCAACGGCGTGCTGCTCACCCCGGTGACCGGCGACGTGATGGCGCACGCGCTGTCCACCGGTGAACTGCCCGAAGAAGCCCGCCCGTTCACCCCCCGACGCTTCAGTGCCGCCTCCTTGGAGCAGCCCGCATGAATGTGACCCTCAACGGCGAGCCGCGCAGCGTGACCACCGAGACCACGCTCGACACCCTCGTCACGACGCTCACCACCGCCCACTCCGGCGTCGCCGCGGCCCTCAACGAGACCGTCGTCCCGCGCACCCAGTGGCCGACGACCGCGCTCACCGAAGGGGACCGCGTCGAGGTCCTCACCGCCGTACAAGGAGGCTGACCATCCATGGCTGACGACGCTTTCGTCCTCGGCGGCACCCCGTACTCCTCGCGCCTGATCATGGGTACGGGGGGCGCCCCGAGCCTCGACGTCCTGGAGCGTTCCCTGGTCGCCTCCGGCACCGAACTCACCACGGTGGCGATGCGCCGCGTGAACGCGTCGGTCCACGGCTCGGTCCTCTCGGTCCTGGAGAAGCTCGACATCCGGGTGCTGCCCAACACCGCGGGCTGCTTCACCGCGGGAGAGGCGGTGCTCACGGCCCGCCTCGCGCGCGAGGCGCTGGGCACGGACCTCGTCAAGCTGGAGGTGATCGCGGACGAGCGCACGCTGCTGCCCGACCCGATCGAGACCCTGGACGCGGCCGAGACCCTGGTCGACGACGGTTTCACGGTGCTCCCCTACACCAACGACGACCCGGTCCTGGCCCGCAGGCTGGAGGACGTGGGGTGCGCGGCGATCATGCCGCTCGGCTCCCCCATCGGCTCCGGGCTCGGTATCCGCAACCCGCACAACTTCCAGCTGATCGTCGAGCACGCGCGCGTACCGGTGATCCTGGACGCGGGCGCGGGCACGGCGTCCGACGTGGCACTCGCCATGGAGCTCGGCTGCGCCGGTGTGATGCTCGCCTCGGCGGTGACCCGCGCCCAGGAGCCGGTGCTCATGGCGGAGGGCATGCGGCACGCGGTGGAGGCGGGCCGCCTCGCGTACCGCGCGGGCCGCATCCCCAAGCGCCACTTCGCCGAGGCCTCCTCGCCCAGCGAGGGAAGGGCCCACCTGGACCCGGAGCGCCCGGCCTTCTGAGCGGGTCACAGGTCTGCTGCAGTACGGGCCCGGTCCCGCAGCGGGCGCGGGACCTGTCCGTCACTCCTCGTAGACTCGCCTGCGTGGACACGACCCTTCAGGACCCGTTGCTCGGGCACGTGCTCGACGGCCGGTACCGCATCGACGCACGCATCGCGGTCGGCGGGATGGCCACGGTCTACCGGGCCGTGGACACCCGCCTCGACCGTGTGCTCGCGCTCAAGGTGATGCATCCCTCGCTGGCCGCGGACGCCACGTTCGTCGAGCGTTTCATCCGCGAGGCCAAGTCGGTGGCCCGTCTCTCGCACCCGAACGTCGTCGGTGTCTACGACCAGGGCGCCGACGGCGCGTACGTCTACCTGGCGATGGAGTACATCGCGGGGTGCACGCTGCGCGACGTCCTGCGCGACCGCGGCGCGCTGCGGCCCCGCGCGGCCCTCGACATCCTGGAGCCGGTGCTCGCCGCTCTCGGGGCGGCGCACCGCGCGGGCTTCGTGCACCGCGACATGAAGCCGGAGAACGTCCTGATAGGGGACGACGGCCGGGTGAAGGTGGCCGACTTCGGCCTGGTCCGCGCCGTGGACACGGTCACGAACACCACGGGGACGGTCCTCGGCACGGTGTCGTACCTGGCCCCCGAGCAGATCGAGGACGGCACGGCGACGGCCGCGGTGGACGTGTACGCGTGCGGTGTCGTCCTCTACGAGATGCTGACCGGCGCCAAGCCGCACTTCGGCGACACCCCGGCCCAGATCCTCTACAAGCACCTGAACGAGGACGTCCCGCCCCCTTCCGCCGCGGTCCCGGGTCTCCCCTTCGCGCTCGACGACCTGGTCGCCTCGGCCACGGCGCGTAACGCGCAGGTCCGCCCGCACGACGCGGTGGCGCTGCTCGCGCAGACCAGGGAGGCCCGGTCGGCGCTGACCGACGCCGAGTTGGACGCGGTGCCGCCGCAGGCGCGGGACGTGGCGGCCGCGGGCGCCGACGACCGTACGAGCGTGATCCCGCGCGCGGTGCAGCTGCCGCTGCCGACGGACGAGAACGAGGGGGTCCACCGGACCAGCCGCCTGCAGACCCCGCCACCGGCGCCGCCCGCCCCGCCCCGCTCCAGGGGCGGCAACGGGCGGCGCGGAAGGTTCGCGATCGTCGCGGCGGTCCTGCTGGTTCTCGGCCTCGGCGCAGGCGTCTGGTACATCAACTCGGGCCAGTTCACGAAGGTCCCGCGCCTGCTCAACAAGACGGAGGCGCAGGCGAAGCAGCGCCTCGACGACGCGGGCCTGCACGCGGGTGACAAGACGACGTACAAGTACAGCGACGGGTTCAAGCGCGGCACCGTCATGGCCACGGACCCGAAGGCGAACGCCCGCATCCGGGACGGCGACGCGGTGAACCTGACGGTGTCCAAGGGCCCGCAGACCGTCAAGGTCCCGGACCTCAAGGGCACTCCTGTCGCCACCGCGAAGAGCGACCTCAAGAACCGGGGCCTCACCCCGGGCATGATCACCAGGGCCTTCAGCGAGGACGTCGCCAAGGGCTCCGTGATCAGCACGGACCCGGACGCGGGCACCACCCGCAACGCGGGCTCCGCGATCGCTCTCGTCGTCTCCAAGGGCTCCCCTGTCGACGTCCCCGATGTCACCGGCGAGTCCGAGCAGGACGCCGTCGCCGAGCTCCAGGAAGCGGGCCTGAAGGCGGAGATCGCCACGCAGCGGATCACGTCCGACGAGGACAAGGGCGACGTCGCCCGCCAGTCCCCGGCCGACGGCCGCCTCGCCGAGGGCGACACGGTGACCCTGACGATCTCCAAGGGCCCTCCGATGGTCGAGGTCCCGGACGTCACCGGCATGAGCGTGGACGACGCCACGTCCAAGCTGGAGGGAGCCGGCTTCGAGGTCGACGAGGACCGCGGCCTGCTGGGTCTCTTCGGCGACACGGTCAAGGACCAGTCCGTGAAGGGCGGCGACGACGCCCCCAAGGGCTCGACGATCAAGATCACCATCAGGTAGTCGGGTACGGGAGAGAGGGGCCGGTCGGGGTCGTGTGCGGGCCATGACACCCTGACCGGGTGAACAGCAGCACCCGCACCCGCAACCCGATCGGCGGCCACGTCCCGGTGGCCGGCGGTCTCGCCTCCGTAGGACTCTCCTACGCCCAGGAGCTCGACGCCGAGACCGTCCAGGTCTTCGTGGCCAACCCCCGGGGCTGGGCCACTCCCACCGGGAACCCCCGCCAGGACGAGGAGTTCCGCACCCGGTGCGCCGACGAGGGCATCCCGGCCTACGTCCATGCCCCGTACTTGATCAACTTCGGCTCGCACACCGAGGCCACCGTCGAGAAGTCCGTCGACTCACTGCGCCACTCCCTGCGCCGGGCGCGGGAGATCGGCGCCCTCGGGGTCGTCGTGCACACCGGCTCCGCGACCGGCGGGCGCGAGCGCCCGGTCGCCCTCGCGCAGGTCCGCGCGCACCTGCTGCCCCTGCTCGACGAGCTGACCCACGACGACGACCCGTTCCTCCTCCTGGAGTCGACCGCGGGGCAGGGCGCGTCGCTCTGCTCGCGCACCTGGGACTTCGGCCCGTACTTCGACGCCCTGGACCACCACCCCAAGCTGGGCGTCTGCCTCGACACCTGCCACATCTTCGCCGCGGGCCACGACCTCACCGGCCCTGCCGGTATGAAGCAGACCCTGGACCTCCTCGTGGAGACGGTCGGCGAGGGGCGCCTCAAGCTGATCCACGCCAACGACTCCAAGGACGTCGTCGGCGCCCACAAGGACCGCCACGAGAACATCGGCTCCGGCCACATCGGCGCCGATCCGTTCCGCGAGCTGATGGCCCACCCGGCGACCGAGAACGTCCCGCTGATCATCGAGACGCCGGGCGGCAAGGAAGGCCACGCGGCGGACGTCGCCCGCCTCAAGGAGCTGCGTTCGTAGATCTCGCGACCCCACCACGGAATACCCCTAGGGGGTATAGCGTTCTCGTCGGTGACAGGAACCGCTACCGACGTTGGGGGAACCATGCGGCACGTCACGCACACCGGGCACGGGGACCACGCTTCGCACCACGCGCACCAGGCCCCCGGCCACGCCGAGGTCACCTGGCCCATGGCCGCCCGGGCCACGCTGCACTGCCTCACGGGCTGCGCCATCGGCGAGGTCCTCGGCATGGTGATCGGCACCGCGCTCGGCTGGGGCAACCTCCCGACGATGATCCTGGCGATCGCCCTCGCCTTCGTCTTCGGCTACTCGCTCACGCTGCGCGGCGTCCTCGCGGCGGGCGTCGACTTCAGGACGGCGTTCCGGGTCGCGCTCGCCGCGGACACCCTGTCCATCGCGGTCATGGAACTCATCGACAACGGCGTGATCGCCCTGTGGCCCAGCGCCATGGACGCCACGCTCGCCGACGCCCTGTTCTGGGGCGCGCTGGCCGCGTCGCTGGCGATCGCCTTCGTGGTCACGACCCCGGTGAACCGCTGGATGATCGGCCGCGACAAGGGCCACGCGGTGGTGCACCAGTACCACCACTGAGGCGCCGGCCCGGCGGACGGGACGTGCGAACCTAGAGCTCGGGCCCTTCCCCGAGCTCTTCCTGGTACGAGTAGCGCTGCTCACGCCACGGGTCCCCCACGTTGTGGTACCCGCGCTCCTCCCAGAACCCGCGCCGGTCCGCGGTCATGTACTCGACGCCGCGCACCCACTTCGGCCCTTTCCAGGCATACAGATGGGGCACGACGAGGCGCAGCGGGAACCCGTGCTCGGCGGTGAGCAGCTCCCCGCCCTTGTGGGTCGCGAACATGGTCCGGTCGGCGGTGAAGTCGGACAGGCGCAGATTCGAGCTGAACCCGTACTCGGCCCAGACCATCACGTGCGTGACGGCGGGGTCCGGCGGCGCCAGCTCCAGGATCGTGGAGGCACGCACCCCGCCCCACTCGGCACCGAGCATGCTGAACTTCGTGACGCAGTGCAGGTCACCCAGGACGGTCGCGTACGGCAGCGCCGAGAACTCCTCGTGGTTCCAGGTGTGCTTCTCGCCGTCGGCGGTGGACCCGAAGACCCTGAACTCCCAGCGCTCGGGTCGGAACTTGGGCACCGGGCCGTAGTGCGTGACGGGCCAGCCGCGCTGCAGTCGCTGCCCCGGGGGAAGCTCCGGCTGCACTGCTCCCCCAGACTCGCGACCCACCGGATGACCCATGCCTCCATCCTGACAGACCCCGAGCAGTGGACGTGACCACGCAGCCGCCGGACGAACGTCCTCGATGTCCGATTCGGGCAACTCCTACTAAGCATGTACTTACTGGACGCGTTTCGGCGCCGGTGCAAGGATGCGCGGACCTGCCGAGTCCACCACGTGGAAGGAGCCTCTGCGATGCAGGGCGACCCCGAGGTCATCGAATTCCTCAACGAGCAGCTCACGGGCGAGTTGACGGCCATCAATCAGTACTGGCTCCACTACCGGATCCAGGACAACAATGGCTGGACCAAGCTCGCGAAGTACACCCGTGCCGAGTCCATCGACGAGATGAAGCACGCGGACAGGCTGACGGAACGGATCCTCTTTCTCGATGCCCTGCCGAACTACCAGCGGCTCTTCCACGTACGCGTCGGGCAGACCGTCACGGAGATGTTCCAGGCCGACCGCCAGGTCGAGGTCGAGGCGATCGACCGCCTCAAGCGCGGCATCGACGTCATGCGGGCCAAGGGCGACGTGACGTCGGCGCGGATCTTCGAGGACATCCTGGAGGACGAGGAGCACCACATCGACTACCTCGACACCCAGCTGGAGCTGATCGAGAAGCTCGGCGAGGCGCTCTACCTGGCCCAGCAGATCGAGCAGCCGGACAGCTAGGGCGTGTTGTGAAAGTCCCGTCGTTCGCCCGAAGGGCGGGCCCCGCGGCGTCCGGTGCGTGCGATCGCAAGGCGCCGGAGCGTCCTCATAGCGGAGCTATGCGGGCGCTTCGGCAACGCCGCGAGCGTGCGTGCCGGGCGTCGCGGGGCAGGCGGGACTTTCACAACACGCCCTAGGCCGCTTCGGGAAGCTCTGCCTGCGGGGCGAGGGCGACGGCGGACTCCCCCTGCTCGACCAGCTCGCGGCGCGGGCAGGAACCACGGCCGAGCAGGGCCTGGATCCGGCGCACGCAGGAACCGCAGTCGGTGCCGGCCTTGCAGGCCGACGCTATCTGGCGGGGAGTGCAGGCACCGTCGTCCGCGTGCTTCTTGACCTGCGCTTCGGTGACACCGAAGCAGTTGCAGATGTACACGCGCCGGTCACCTCCCGGTCGGGACTCATAGGTAGGGCCGTCCCGATTGATCGGTGAGGCTAACCTAACCTTACCCGCCGGGCCGGAAGCACAAAAGTGCCGTGGGGCGCGGATCCCTGTGATCCGCGCCCCACGGCATTTACGTACGGCGAGCGACGCTCACTGGTCGCGGTACATCTCCGCCACCAGGAACGCCAGGTCGAGCGACTGGCTGCGGTTCAGGCGCGGGTCGCAGGCCGTCTCGTAGCGCTGGTGCAGGTCGTCGACGAAGATCTCGTCGCCGCCGCCCACGCACTCGGTGACGTCGTCACCGGTGAGCTCGACGTGGATGCCGCCCGGGTGCGTGCCGAGCGCCTTGTGCACCTCGAAGAAGCCCTTGACCTCGTCGAGCACGTCGTCGAAGCGGCGGGTCTTGTGGCCGGAGGCCGCCTCGTACGTGTTGCCGTGCATCGGGTCGGTGATCCAGCCGACGGTGGCACCCGACGCGGTGACCTTCTCGACCAGCTCGGGCAGCTTGTCACGGACCTTGTCGGCGCCCATGCGGACGATGAAGGTCAGCCGGCCCGGCTCGCGGTCCGGGTCGAGGCGCTCGATGTACTGCAGCGCTTCCTCGGCCGTCGTCGTCGGGCCGAGCTTGATGCCGATCGGGTTGCGGATCTTCGAGGCGAACTCGATGTGCGCGCCGTCGAGCTGACGGGTGCGCTCGCCGATCCAGACCATGTGGCCCGAGACGTCGTACAGGTCTCCCGTACGCGAGTCGACACGCGTGAGCGCCGACTCGTAGTCGAGCAGCAGCGCCTCGTGGGAGGCGTAGAACTCGACCGTCTGGAACTCGGCCGGGTCGGTGCCGCAGGCGCGCATGAAGTTCAGCGCGTTGTCGATCTCGCGGGCGAGCTGCTCGTAGCGCTGGCCGGACGGGGACGACTTCACGAAGTCCTGGTTCCAGGCGTGCACCTGGCGCAGGTCGGCGTAGCCGCCGGTGGTGAAGGCGCGCACCAGGTTCAGCGTCGAGGCGGACGCGTGGTACATCCGCTTCAGGCGCTCGGGGTCCGGGATGCGGGCGGCCTCGGTGAAGTCGAAGCCGTTGACGGAGTCGCCGCGGTAGGTCGGCAGGGTGACGCCGTCGCGGGTCTCGGTCGGCTTGGAGCGCGGCTTGGAGTACTGGCCGGCGATGCGGCCGACCTTCACGACCGGCACCGAGGCGGCGTACGTGAGGACGGCGCCCATCTGGAGCAGCGTCTTCAGCTTGTTGCGGATGTGGTCGGCCGAGACGGCGTCGAAGGCCTCGGCGCAGTCGCCGCCCTGGAGCAGGAACGCCTCTCCCTTGGCGACGGCCGCCAGTCGGGCGCGCAGCTGATCGCACTCGCCCGCGAAGACGAGCGGCGGATACGACTCGAGGTCCGCGATCACATCGCGCAGAGCCTCGGCATCGGGGTACTCGGGCTGCTGCGCCGCGGGCAGGTCTCGCCAGGTGTTGCCAGCGCTTGCGCTGGTCTTAGCGTTCACGGTCACGTCGACCACATTACGGGGTCGTGTCGGGCGTCCATTCCACCGCTCATGTTTTGAGACGGATGAGAGGGAGGCGACACACATGAGCCGGGCGTCGGGTACGGTGGCGCCCATGTTCGCGCAACTTCTGCACCGCACCTGGTGGTGGACCGCACATCCGGCGGCCCACTGACTGCGCGTTCCCAGACTTCGCGAAGGCCGCCCGAGGGGCGGCCTTCGGTGTTTTCGAGGCCGGGCCGTTCCTCTCCGAATGACGAGGAAGAGGAACCGACCATGCAGCTCTCCGCCCTGCTCGCGGACGACCGCCCCTTCGCCCTGCTACGGCGCCGCGCCCCGGGCCGCGACCACGACACGGTCGAGGTCCTGATCGGCGAGGTCGGCAGCTACGAACGGCTCGCCGACATTCCCGAAGGCCTCGCCCTGGTCCCCTTCCGGCAGATCAGGGAACGCGGCTTCGACGTCCGCGACGACGGCACGCCGCTCACGGTGCTCACGCCCGAGGAGTCGTACGAGATCCCGCTCGACGAGGCGCTGGCGCAGCTGCCGCGCCATGACGTGCACGTCCGGGACGGCGGCTTCGACGTCGACGACGACGCGTACGCGCGGATCGTCGGCCGGGTGCTGCGCGAGGAGATCGGGCGGGGCGAGGGCGCGAACTTCGTGATCCGGCGTACGTACGAGGGGCAGATCCCGGGGTTCGGCCGGGCGGACGCCCTCGCGCTGTTCCGGCGGCTGCTCGACGGCGAGCGGGGCGCGTACTGGACGTTCGTGGTGCACACCGGTGACCGGACCCTGGTCGGGGCCAGCCCGGAGGTGCACGTGCGGATGTCCGGCGGGACCGTCGTGATGAACCCGATCAGCGGCACGTACCGCTATCCGGCCGCCGGGCCCACCCCCGACGACCTGCTCCGCTTCCTCGCCGACGGCAAGGAGATCGAGGAGCTGTCGATGGTCGTCGACGAGGAGCTGAAGATGATGTGCACCGTCGGCGACAGAGGAGGTGTCGTCATCGGTCCGCGGCTCAAGGAAATGGCTCATCTCGCGCACACCGAATACGAGTTGAGGGGCAGGTCGAGCCTCGACGTGCGCGAGGTGCTGAAGGAGACGATGTTCGCGGCGACCGTCACCGGCTCGCCCGTGCAGAACGCCTGCCGGGTCATCGAGCGGCACGAGGTCGGCGGGCGCGGCTACTACGCCGGGGCCCTCGCGCTCATCGGGCGGGACGCGGGCGGGGCGCAGACCCTCGACTCCCCCATCCTCATCCGCACCGCCGACGTCGACGCGGCCGGGCGGCTGCGGGTGCCGGTGGGGGCGACGCTCGTGCGGGGCTCGGACCCCGCGGGCGAGGTCGCCGAGACGCATGCGAAGGCCGCCGGGGTGCTGGCCGCGCTGGGGGTACGTCCTTCCCGTCCGCGCGAGGAGGGCAC
>NZ_JAAGMG010001359.1 GCF_010548525.1 Streptomyces sp. SID14478 | reverse complement strand
GGGCGTGGCCTGGGCCGCGTACAGCGTGGCGCTCGGCTACTTCGGCGCGCAGTGGCTCGGCGCGAGCTGGCTGTCGACCGTGGTCTCGCTGCTCGCGCTGGTCGGCGCGGGCCTGGTCGCGGCGTACGTGATGCGCCGCCCCGTCCCGGAGGCTCAGGAGGCCTGAGCCGCCTTCGGCGCGCCCCGCACCTCCAGGCCGTCGAGCAGCGCGGCGGTGGCGCGGGCGATCTCGTCCACGGCCCGGTCGAACACCTCCTGGTTGTGCGCGGCCGGCGCCCGGAACCCGGACACCTTCCGCACGTACTGCAAGGCCGCGGCCCTGATGTCGTCCTCGGTGGCCTCTTCCGGGAGCGCGGGCGGGCGAAGGGTCTTGATGCTTCGGCACATGTCTCCAGTCTGCCGCTGCTCCACCCCGTCACGCCTCCTCTTCTCGCTCACATGTTCCGATCACACGTTCGCGTGAAGTCTCCGAAGTCGCTCGCACCACTAATTCGAACAGACGTACCATTGCCGGGTGGCAGCGACCGAAGATTCCGAGTTCGACTTCCCGAGCGACCTCCTCGCAGGCCAGGAGGAACTGCACCAGATCCGGGCCGATCTGCAGGCCCTGTTCAAGCGGCTCCCCTGGTCGGTCGCGCCCCTCGACGCGATCAGCGACACCCAGGGCTGGCGCAAACTGGAGCGCCCGGCCTCACCGGGCTGGACCGACGACGAGCAGGCCGAGGTCGAGAAGCTGCGCCGGCGCGAGCTGGAGCTGGCCGTCTTCGTGACGTGCCACCGCTACTGGTCCGAGCTGCCCGGCCCCGCCGCCGTGCGGGCCCGGGCCCGACTGCAGCACGTCGGCGACCGGCCGGCCGGGGACGACGAAGACCCCCGGCCATGACCATGGCCGGGGGTCTGTTCGCGGTGGGCGCGGACGGTTTCGAACCGCCGACATCCTGCTTGTAAGGCAGGCGCTCTACCCCTGAGCTACGCACCCGGCATCCTGCGCTTTCGCGACCAGGACGAGCCGACAGCCTACCTTGCCGACACCCGTGCGCCACAAACCCGGATGCGCGGCCGCAGCGGCGGGCGCGCGGTGGGGTTAACCCCACCCGCGACCCGGTGGCCGACCGGATCGCGCGGCCCTCCCCCGCTCTCGTACGTTCATGGGGTGCCGACCACCGGTCGGGCACCGCAACACCAGCCGCCGCAGGGGGAGTTCACCATGACCGTCCGACCGTTCCGCACCGGCGGAGCCCGTCGCGTCCTGCTCACCGCGGCCGCCGTCGCCGCCGTCGCCGCGACCGCCACCGCCTGCGGCGCCGACGCCTCCGACGACCACCACCCCGACCACCGCTCGTTCGCCCTGCACGGCAGCACGCTCACCGTCGACTCGGACGACTCCCGGCTCGAACTCGTGCCGGGCGACGGCGACCAGGTGAAGGTCACCCGCTGGTTCGAGGGGTCCACCGTCGTCGGCTCCGACCCCAAGGTGACGTGGAAGTGGCAGGACGACGACAAGGGCGGCCGGCTGACACTGCGGCTGCACTGCAGCGGCGTCATCGCGGACTGCGCGGCCCGGCACCGCGTCGAGGTGCCGCGCGGCATCGCCGTCGTCGTGCGCAACGGCGACGGCAGCGTCCGGGCCAGCGGCCTCAAGCAGGGGCTCGACATCTCCACGCAGGACGGCTCGGTGCACGTCGACGACGTCTCGGGCCCGCTGCGCCTGAACGGCCAGGACGGCTCCCTGCGTGCCTCGGGCGTCGACGCCCGCCGGGTCACGGTGCGCTCCGAGGACGGCTCCGTGCACGTCGCCCTGCGCTCGGTCCCCGACCGCGTCGAGGCGCGCAGCTCCGACGGGTCGCTGACCCTCACCGTCCCCGACAGCGCCAAGTACAAGGTGAGCACCCACACCCAGGACGGCGGCGTGGACGTCTCGGTCCCCCGCGACAGCCACAGCGCCCATCAGATCTCCGCCCGCTCCCAGGACGGAAAAGTCACCCTGCGAACCGCGAACTAACCGGCTCGTGTGTTCGTCCTTAACCGGTGGGAGAATGGACACCGGTCAAGGGCTGATGACGGCACGGGCAGCACGGGAGAGTTAGTGACGGAGACGGCGGAGAAGCGCTCCACCAGAGCGCAGAGCACTGCCCCCCGGCGGCGCCGCGGGGTCCGCGACTTCCTCACCCTCACTCTGCTCCCCGTCCCGCTGCTCGCCGCCACCGTCACCACCGCCTTCGCCGGCGGCGGCACCCGCCGCTGGTTCGGCGGCCGCGCCGAGAACCAGCGGGTCGAGGCACAGGCCGCCAAGGACGCCGCGGCCGCCGCGTTCTACGAACTGGACACGGCCCAGCGGGACCTGCGCATCTCGATAGAGACCATCACGGCGGTCGACGACTCGCCCGCGGCCCGCCGCGCCGTCACCGACTTCCAGCAGCTCGGCGCCCGCATCGACGAGGTCAGCGGGCAGTACATCACCGCGGTCGACGCCCATGACCTGGACCGGGACGACCTGGAGGCGTCCGCCGCCGCCCGCGCCCGGACCGAACTGACGCAGGCCAAGGACGAGTTGGGGCGGACGAAGGCGGACCTGGAGCGGTTCGCCCAGGGCCTCGGGCCGCTGCTCGGCAAGGCGGAGACCCAGCTGGCCCGCCTCGCCCCGTCCGTGGAGCGCGCCCGTCAGGCCCTGCTCGCCGCGACCACCGCCCTCGACGGCGTACGGCAGTCGGGGCTCAAGGCCGACGACCTGGCCGGCCGGCTCGCCGCCCTCGGCCCCGAGCTGACCAAGCTGAACCAGGGC
>NZ_JAAGMG010001323.1 GCF_010548525.1 Streptomyces sp. SID14478 | reverse complement strand
CCCGGAGCCGGAGGGCCTGCGCCCCGCAGAGGTGGCACGCGCGGCGGCCGACTTCGTCCGCCGCCACCACAGCGAGGAGCAGCTCGGCGACCCGGCACCCCGGCTCGCCGAGATCGACACGGAACTGGCCGCCACCGGCACGTACACCCACACCCCGCAGGAGCTCGTCTTCGGCGCCCGTGTCGCCTGGCGCAACGCCAACCGCTGCATAGGCCGCCTGTACTGGCGCTCCCTGCGCGTGCGCGACCTGCGCGGGCTCACCGGAGCGCAGGAGATCGCCGCCGCCTGCGCCGACCACCTGCGCGAGGCGGCGCCCGGCGGCCGCATCCGCCCGCTGATCACGGTCTTCGCCCCGGACGCACCCGGCAGGCCCGGACCGCGCATCTGGAACGAACAGCTCATCCGCTACGCCGGTTACGTCCAGCGCGACGGCCATGTCGTCGGTGATCCGCGCGGCGCGGGCCTGACCGCGCTCGCCCGCCGCCTGGGCTGGCACGGCGGGGCCGGCACCCCCTTCGACGTCCTGCCGCTCGTCGTCCAGCGGGTACCGCACGAGAAGCCCCGCTGTTTCGACCTGCCCCCGGACGCGGTCCTCGAAGTCCCGCTCCAGCACCCGGAGTTCACCTGGTGGCCCGAGCTCGGGCTGCGCTGGCACGCGGTGCCCGCCCTCGCCAACATGTGCCTGGAGATCGGCGGCATCTGCTACGGCGCGGCCCCGTTCAACGGCTGGTACATGGGCACCGAGATAGGAGCCCGCAACCTCGCCGACACCGACCGCTACAACCTCCTGCCCTACCTCGCCCACCGCCTGGGCCTCGACACGAGCAGCGACCGCAGCCTCTGGAAGGACCGGGCACTCGTCGAACTCAACCGCTCGGTGCTGCACTCCTTCGACCGGGCGGGCGTCACCATCGCCGACCACCACACCGAGTCCCACCGCTTCCTGACCCACATCGGCCGCGAGGAGGCCCGCGGCCGGACCGTCGGCGCCGACTGGTCGTGGATCGTGCCGCCGATGTCCGGCTCGACGACCGCGGTCTTCCACCGCACGTACGACACCACCGAGAGCACCCCCTCGTTCGTCCACCATCCCGACGCCCACGCACGGGCCCGCGGCGAGGAGCGGGCGGTGACCCGGCACGACAGGCAGCCGACTCCCTGGCACGACCTGGTCTAGACCCGCTGCTACGGTCGGCGCACGGGCACAGGGCCCGTACGCCGAAAGGGGAAGCAGTGACCGGGAGCCAGTCAGGGCGGGCCTACATCGGATCGTTCACCGCGGCGGGCGGCCGGGGCATCGCCACCGCCGCGGTCGACCCGACGGACGGCGCGCTGACGCTCCTCGCCGCCACGGACGAGACGCCCGACCCCTCGTACCTGACGGTCGCGGGCACCCTGCTGTACGCGGTCAGCGAGACCCGGGACGGCTCGGTCACCGCGTACCGCACCGGCACGACACCCGTGACCCCGGCAGGACCGCCCGCCCCCGTGGACGGCGACGGCCCCACGCACCTGTCGGTCTGGTCCGGCCACGTCCTGACCGCCAACTACGGCTCCGGCAGCGTCACCGCGCTCCCGCTGCGCGCCGACGGCACCCCCGACCCGGCCGGCCGCGACGTCCTGCGGCACACGGGCTCGGGCCCGCATCCCCAGCGCCAGCAGACTCCGCACGCCCACCAGATCATGGGCGACCCGAGCGGGAACTGGTTGCTGAGCGTCGACCTCGGCACCGACTCGCTCCGCGTCTGCGCCCTGACCGACGACGGCCGTCTCACCGTCCACCACGAGACGGCCCTGCGCCCCGGCTCGGGCCCCCGCCACCTGGCCTTCCACCCGTCGGGCCACTACGTGTACGTGCTGAACGAGCTCACCCCGACCCTCACGGTCTGCCGCTGGGACGCCACCACCGGCACGCTCAAGCCGCTGACGGAGCACCTCGTCCTGCCCGACACCCCGGGCACCGAGGCCTTCCCGTCCGCGATCGTGGTGTCCCCCGACGGCCGCTTCCTGTGGACCGCGACCCGCGGCGAGGACGTCCTCTCGCTCTTCGCCCTGGACGCCACGGGCGAACACCCCACGCTCCGCTCCACGACCCCCTGCGGCGGCCACTGGCCCCGCGACCTCTCCCTCCACCCCACGGCCCGCTTCCTCTACGCGGCGAACGAACGCTCCGGCGACGTGACCTGGTTCACCGTGGACGAGAAGACGGGAACCCCGGTGAGAACAGGTTCGCTACGACTCCCCGCAGCATCCTGCGTGGCATTCGGCTAGCCACCCCACCGAGCACCGCCCGGACCTATGCCGAGCCGGCCCGGCGTTTTGAGGGACGTCCCGCGGCCGAGGGCAACGCGAGCCACCTCAAGCCCGTCCGGCGATTGAGGACGAGCCCGAAGGGCGACAACCGAGCCCGGAGGGCGAGCCGAGCAACCC
>NZ_JAAGMG010001278.1 GCF_010548525.1 Streptomyces sp. SID14478 | reverse complement strand
CCACATCACGCACCGCCGCGCAGGCCCGCGCGGCCGCCACGGTGTCCTGTGCGAACGCCAGCGCCAGGCCCGGGCGCAGCCCCCCGGCCGCGGGCGCGAGCCTGCTCTTGGCCCGCACCAGCGGTTTCAGCGGTATCACCAGGGTCCACTGCACGCGCCTATTGTGACCTGAGCATGAGGTGCGGCCGTGCCCAAGGGGGAGGGACGCGAAGCTCCGTACAGGGGCGGTGGCGGAAGACGGGCGGGCGTACGGTGTTCTCGACAGACCGGTGGCCTGGGGCGACACTTGTGCGGCCCCGGCAGGTGCCACCTGCCAGGTCCTAGAGGAAGGTGTCCGAGTGTCCCGCCGCAGAATCGGCTTCTGGTACCGCTTCGCAGCGGTCCTCTGCAAACCGCCGCTGGTGGTTCTGTTCAAGCGGGACTGGCGCGGAATGGAGAACATTCCGGCCGACGGCGGATTTATCACCGCGGTGAACCATAATTCGCATCTGGACCCGTTCCTCTACGCCCACTTTCAGTACAACAGCGGACGAGTGCCCCGTTTCCTGGCCAAGCACGGCCTCTTCAGGAAGGGCTTCGTCGGCGCCGCGATGCGCGGCACCGGGCAGATTCCCGTCTATCGCGAGTCCACGAACGCGCTGAGTGCGTTCCGCGCCGCGATCGACGCCGTGGAGCGCGGCGAGTGCGTCGCCTTCTATCCGGAAGGAACGCTCACCCGGGATCCGCAACTGTGGCCCATGACGGGTAAGACCGGAGTCGCACGCGTCGCCCTGCAGACGAAGTGCCCGGTCATTCCCGTGGGCCAGTGGGGCGCCACGGATGCGCTCGCGCCCTATGCGAAGAAGCCGAATTTCTTTCCGCGCAAGACGCACCACGTCCTCGCCGGTGAGCCCGTCGACCTGTCGCGTTTCTACGACAAGGAGATGACACCGGAACTCTTGAAGGAGGTGACGGAGGTCATCATGACCGACATCACCGCGCTCGTGGGGGAACTGCGCGGCGAGGAGCCTCCGCGCAAGCGGTACGACCCGCGCGAGGCCCGCATCGAGCAGCGCCGCAAGTCGCAGGCGCAGGGCGGCAGTTCGGCAACCGCCGGTACCTCGGAGGAGAGCAAGTGACGCGCCCCGTGAAGGCCGCCGTCTTCGGGACCGGCTCGTGGGGCACCGCCTTCGGCATGGTGCTCGCGGACGCGGGCTGCGACGTGACGCTGTGGGCCCGGCGCCCCGAGGTGGCCGAAGCCGTCAACTCCACGCGGGAGAACCCCGGTTACCTGCCCGGCGTCGAGCTCCCGGCGAACATGCGGGCCACCACCGACCCGGCCGAGGCTGCCGCCGACGCGGACTTCACCGTGCTCACGGTGCCGTCCCAGACGCTGCGCGGCAACCTCGCCGAGTGGCGGTCGCTGCTCGCGCCCGACACCGTCCTGGTCTCGCTGGTGAAGGGCGTCGAGCTCGGTTCGGCGATGCGGATGAGCGAGGTCATCGAGGACGTCACGAAGGTCGGCGAGGACCGCATCGCGATCGTCACCGGTCCGAACCTCGCGCGCGAGATCGCGGCCCGCCAGCCCGCCGCCGCGGTCGTCGCCTGCCGCGACGAGGCCGTCGCCCAGCGGCTCCAAGTCGCCTGCCACACCCCGTACTTCAGGCCGTACACGAACACCGACGTGGTGGGCTGCGAGCTCGGCGGCGCCGTCAAGAACGTCATCGGGCTGGCCGTCGGCATCGCGGACGGCATGGGCCTGGGCGACAACACCAAGGGCTCGCTCATCACGCGCGGCCTCGCGGAGACGACGCGGCTCGGCCTCGCCATGGGCGCCGACCCGATGACCTTCTCCGGGCTCGCGGGCCTGGGCGACCTGGTGGCCACCTGCTCGTCCCCGCTCTCGCGCAACCACACCTTCGGCACCAACCTCGGCAGGGGCATGACCCTTGCGGAGACGATCGCGGTCACCAAGCAGACCGCCGAGGGCGTCAAGTCCTGCGAGTCCGTCCTCGAGCTGGCCCGCCGCCACGGTGTCGACATGCCGATCACGGAGACCGTCGTCGGCATCGTCCACGAGGGGAAGCCGCCGGTCGTCGCCGTCAAGGAGCTGATGTCGCGCTCCGCCAAGCCCGAGCGACGCTGAGCGACGGCGGCACGACAGGGCTCTGCGGGCGCTGACTCTCGTACTACCAACAGGTACGCTCAACGCGATATGAGCAGCGAGAACCTTCCCCAGAGCCCTGCGCCCGCCCCGTCGTCGGGCGCTTCGTCGAACGGGCAGAAGCCGCGTGTGGCCGTCGTCTTCGGCGGACGCAGCTCCGAGCACGGCGTCTCCGTCGTCACCGCCGGCGCCGTCCTTCGCGCCATCGACCGCTCCAAGTACGACGTGCTGCCCATCGGCATCACGCGCGAGGGGCGCTGGGCGCTGACGTCGGACGATCCCGAGCGGATGGCCATCAGCGACCGCAAGGTGCCGGACGTGGCCGATCTCGCCGAATCGCTCGAGGGCGGCGTGGTGCTCCCCGTGGACCCGGCATCGCGCGAGGTCGTCTACAACGAGCCGGGCTCCGTGCCCAAGGCCCTCGGTGACGTGGACGTCGTCTTCCCGGTGCTGCACGGCCCGTACGGTGAGGACGGCACGATCCAGGGGCTCCTGGACCTGTCCGGGACGCCCTACGTCGGCTGCGGTGTGCTCTCCTCGGCCGTCGGCCAGGACAAGGAGTACATGAAGCGGATCTTCACGTCCTTCGGGCTGAAGGTCGGGCCGTACCTCGTCGTCCGGCCGCGCGAGTGGGAGCGCGAGCGGGACGGTGCGCGCCGGCGCATCGCCGACTTCGTGGGCGAGCACGGCTGGCCGCTCTTCATCAAGCCCGCCCGCGCCGGTTCGTCGATCGGCATCACGAAGGTGGACTCCTTCGAAGGGCTCGACGAGGCCATGGAGACCGCGCGCGCCCACGACCCGAAGGTCATCGTCGAGGCGGCGATCGTCGGGCGCGAGATCGAGTGCGGTGTGCTCGAGTTCGAGGACGGGCCGCGTGCCTCTCTGCCGGCCGAGATCCCGCCGGTCCAGGCCCATGACTTCTACGACTTCGAGGCCAAGTACATCGACTCCGCCGCCGGGATCGTGCCCGCGCCGCTCACCGCGGAGCAGACGGCCGAGGTGCAGCGGCTGGCCGTCGAGGCCTTCGACGCCGTGTCCTGCGAAGGGATCGTGCGGGCGGACTTCTTCCTCGCGGAGGACGGCGAGTTCGTGATCAACGAGATCAACACGCTGCCGGGCTTCACGCCGATCTCCATGTACCCGCGGATGTGGCAGGAGAGCGGGGTCAGCTACCCGGAACTGGTCGACAGCCTGCTGCAGGCCGCGCTGCGCAGGTCCACGGGGCTGCGCTAGCACCGCACTTGGGCGGCGTCGCAGGTCGGAGGTGACCGGGCGCCGGCCCCGAGGCGAGTGATCGGACGCCTGCCGACGGACATCATCAGGCGTCTGCCGACGGGACACCAGGTGACGGTCGGCAAGCGGCCGGGCAATGGTCGGCAAGCGGTCAGCGGTCAGCGGACGGCGTGCACGCGGTCAGAAGATGGCCCGCACGCGCTCAGAAGATGGCGTCCACGCGGTCAGGCGACGGTCGGCGCGCGGTCAGGAGGCGATTCCCTTGGGGATCGCCTTCTTCACTGCCGGAGCCAGGTCGACGAGAGCCCCCGAACTGTCCCGTCCCTTCTCCGCGCTCACCTCGACGTACGCCTCGCGATTGGCAGTGGTGAACCGGTACGCCCCGTCGTCCTGCTTCTCCATCAGCCAGTCCACCCCGTTCACGCCACCGGCGACGGCGTCGGGGTCGCTGCCCTCGGCCACCTTGGGGTCGATCATCTTGGGGGGCTGCGGGACACCGCAGCGCAGTATGATCGCGTTGCCTCCCCAGCCGGCGGTCAGCTTCGATGCCGGCTCGGGGTCCTTGCGACTGAGGCCGTCCACCTTCGACGGCAGTACCTTGTCCAGGTCCTGGCACAGCTTCGTGACCGTCGTGCCCGGACTGGGAACCGCAGCCGACGCAACTCCGTCTGCTGAGGAACAGCCCGCGACAGCGGCCAGCAGGAACAGTGCGGGCGCCCCGACGGCGAGGCGACGGGCACGGCGGAGCCGGGGACGAAAAGAGTTCACCGGCACAGGGTAGACGGGGGCTACAAGTGGACGACCGGGCAGGTCAGGGTGCGTGTGATGCCGTCCACCTGCTGGACCTTGGCGACCACCATGCGACCCAGCTCGTCGACCGTGTCGGCCTGCGCGCGCACGATCACGTCGTAGGGGCCGGTGACGTCCTCGGCCTGGATCACTCCTGGAATCTTTCCGATCAGCTCGGCGACTGTCGACGCCTTGCCAACTTCGGTCTGGATCAGGATGTACGCCTGTACCACGGAACCTCCAGGGCGGCCACGAGGATCATGTGGGGGGAAGGGACGCCACGGTATCGCGTCGCCGCTCGTCGCGGGGAGACCCGGGGTGGCTGTGGCGTACTCGCCGCGTGTACGGCGACCGCGCAAGGGATCGTAGGGGCAGGCCCATGAGGGAAGCGGAGGGCAGGCCCGTGACAGCAACCGTACCCATGACAGAGACGGTCCGCGACCGCAAGCAGGCCGCGGCAGAAGGGGTAGTACGCGCATGAAGGGCACCGTCGGCGAGCTGGGGGAGTTCGGACTCATCCGAGAGCTGACCTCACGGCTCACCACCACCCCGGCCGTACGGATCGGCCCCGGCGACGACGCCGCCGTGGTCGCGGCACCGGACCGCCGGGTCGTCGCCAGCACGGACGTCCTGCTGGAGAACCGGCATTTCCGGCGCGACTGGTCCACGGCGTACGACGTCGGCCGCAAGGCCGCCGCCCAGAACCTGGCCGACATCGCCGCCATGGGCGCCGTGCCGACGGCCCTGCTGCTGGGCCTCGTGGTGCCCGCGGAACTCCCCGCCTCCTGGCCCTCGGAGCTGATGGACGGATTGCGCGACGAGTGCCAGGTGGCCGGTGCCGCGGTGGTCGGCGGTGACGTCGTCCGCGGCGACACCATCACGATCGCGATCACCGCGCTCGGCGATCTGCGCAACCGCGAGCCGGTGACCCGGGGCGGCGCGCAGCCCGGCGACGTCGTGGCCGTGACGGGCTGGCTGGGCTGGTCCGCGGCCGGGTACGCCGTGCTCTCCCGTGGTTTCCGCTCGCCGCGCGCCTTCGTGGAGGCGCACCGCCGCCCCGAGCCGCCGTACCACGCGGGCCCTGCCGCCGCCGGGCTCGGCGCGACCGCCATGTGCGACGTGAGCGACGGGCTCATCGCCGACCTGGGCCACATCGCCGAGGCCAGCAAGGTCCGCATCGACATCAAGTCCGGCGAGGTGGACGTGCCGTCGCAGATGAACGACATCGGCCAGGCCGTCGGCGTCGACCCGCTGCAGTGGGTGCTGACCGGGGGAGAGGACCACGCCATCGTGGCCACCTTCCCGCCGGACGTGAAGCTGCCCGCACGCTGGAAGGTGATCGGCGAGGTGCTGAACCCCTCGGCCCTGCCGCAGGTCACGGTGGACGGCGCGCCCTGGACCAGCAAGGGCGGCTGGGATCACTTCGGGGACGACTTCCCCGGTGGGGAGATCGAGTCGTGAGCACCTCCAGCACCTCCAGCGCCTCCAGCACGTCCAGCACGTCCAGCACCTCCAGCACCTCCAGCACCTCCAGCACCTCCAGCACCGACGGTTCCACCGGCACCGCCCGGTCCGCGCCCGTCCGTGTGCTGACCGTCGCCGGGTCCGACTCCGGTGGCGGGGCCGGGATCCAGGCCGACCTGAAGACCATGCTCGCGTTGGGCACCCACGGCATGAGCGTCGTCACGGCCGTCACCGCCCAAAACTCCCTCGGCGTGCAGGGCGCCTGGGAGCTGCCGGCGGAGGCGGTGCGCGCCCAGTACCGCAGTGTCGTCGACGACATCGGGGTGCAGGCCGTCAAGACGGGGATGCTCGCGTCGCCCGAACTCGTGGAGTGCGTGGCCGAGTTGCTCGCCGGTACCGAGGCTCCCGTCGTGGTCGACCCGGTGGGGGTGTCCAAGCACGGGGACTCGCTGCTCGCTGCCTCGGCCCTGGACTCCGTCCGCACGAAGCTGCTTCCCACCGCCACCGTGGCGACCCCGAACCTCGACGAGGTGGCCCAACTCACGGGTGTGCAGGTCGAGACGGAGGACGGCATGCGGCGCGCCGCTGCGGCCGTGCTCGCGTTCGGGCCGCGCTGGGTGGTCATCAAGGGCGGCCATCTTCGCGCCGACGAGGGGCATCTGCGCGACGGCTCAGGTGCGGGTGCGAGTTCGGATTCGAGTGGGGGTTCAGGTTCGGATTCGGGTGCGGGGGGTGCCGTTCCCGGGGGTTCCGCCGAAGCGGTGGATCTGCTCACGGACGGGACCGAGGAGCACTGGCTGCGTGCCCCGCGCCACGACAACCGTCACACGCACGGCACCGGCTGCACCCTCGCCTCCGCCATCGCGGCGCACCTGGCGAAGGGGCAGTCCGTGCCCGAGGCCGTCCGTGCGGCCAAGGAGTACGTGACCGGGGCGATCGCCGCCGGGTTCGCGCTCGGCGGTGGCATCGGGCCCGTGGATCACGGCTGGAGGTTCCGGGCGACCGCGGAGAGCGATTCGCCCCCGACCAGGCCATAGGCCGTAGTCCTTCGACCTCAGATCGCCCGCGCGGTGGTCATGCGCTCACCCGCCACGGACGCGGGCCGGGACCAGTGCCGTACCGGTGCCTATATCGCCCGTCGGGGAGTCGGGGAAACCGCATGCGCAGAGTCTGGCAGTCGCCACTGACAGTCGTGCCTGAGCAGCCGGATCTCCCGAGCGGCCGGGCCCTGCGGGTCGGATCCTGTCCGGACAGACGAAGAAGCCGGCCCCCGAGGGGACCGGCTTCTTCAAGCAACCAGCGAGGTGGCCGCGCTACGCATACGTCAGCGCGAGACCTTGCCGGCCTTGATGCACGAGGTGCAGACGTTGAGCCGCTTCGGCGTCCGACCGACCACTGCACGCACACGCTGGATGTTCGGGTTCCAGCGACGGGACGTACGGCGGTGCGAGTGCGAAATGTTGTTGCCGAAGCCCGGCCCCTTGCCGCAGACGTCGCAGTTGGCAGCCACGGGTCACTCCAAAGACTTCAGATGCACTTACGGTTGATCCCGGCATGCCGGGATCAAGATCGGAGGATCTGAGTGGCGGTGCCAGGGGGAGGCCCGATGGATATCGGGCAACCGGAGCAGCATACAACGGCTGCTTCGGTACAACGAAACTACCATGGCTGCCCGGGCTGCTGCCCTGGTCCCCGGACCGGGCCCCTTTCCTGACGGCCTCCTTGCGGGGTCTACTCTGCGAGGCCAGTCCAGCCGCTCAAGGAGGCGTAGGTGCCGCATCTGCTCGACGTCGTCGCGGTGCGCGCCTGGTGTTCCCTCGCCCTGGAGGCGCTCGGCCGCGACCGGGCGGAGATCGACGCGATCAACGTGTATCCCGTGGCGGACGGGGACACCGGCACCAACCTGTACCTGACCGTCGAGTCCGCGCATCAGGCCGTCGAGGCGGTCTTCGCGGGGCTCGGGGCCGGCCGCGAGCCGGTCGCGCCCACGCTCCCGGAAGTGATGCGTGCCATGGCGCACGGCGCGCTCATCGGCGCCCGTGGCAACTCCGGGACGATCCTCGCCCAGCTCCTGAGGGGCATGGCGCAGGTGCTCGCCGACGGCGACAGTCGTGACGGAGATCACTCCGCCGGAGCCGATGCGGGCACCTTGCGACTGGCACTGCGCCGGGCCGCCGAGTCCGCGCGCGAAGCCGTCGCCCGCCCCGTGGAGGGCACCATCCTGACCGTCGCGGCCTCGGCAGCGGAAGCGGCGTCGGCCGTGGACGGCGACTGCGCGACCGTGGTCCATGCCGCCTACGAAGGCGCGTGCGCGGCGCTCGACGCGACGCCGGGACAGCTCGCCGTGCTGAGCAGCGCCGGCGTCGTGGACGCGGGAGGGCGGGGACTCGTCGCCGTGCTCGGGGCGCTGAGCGAAGCCGTATCCGGAGAGAGCGCGCCGCTACGTAGGCGCCAGAACGGTGCCCGCGCGCGCGTGGAGGGCGAAACCACCCTCGAATGCCCCGAAGAGCCCGATGCCGTCGGGCCCGCCTTCGAGGTCATCTACCTTCTCGAGGCCGACGACCGGGCCGTGCAGCGGCTGCGGACCAGGCTGGACACCCTCGGGGACTCCCTGGTCGTCGTGGGCGGCGACGGTCTGTGGAACGTCCACGTGCATGTCGACGACGCGGGCGCGGCCGTGGAGGCCGGCGTCGAGGCCGGATGCCCGTACCGCATCCGCATCACCCACTTCGCGCTCGGCGACGCACACACGGCCCGTTCCTCGGCGCCGCCGCGCGAGCGGGCGCAGCGGGCCGTCGTGGCCGTGGTTCCGGGCGACGGCCTCGCGGACCTCTAC
>NZ_JAAGMG010001234.1 GCF_010548525.1 Streptomyces sp. SID14478 | reverse complement strand
CGGCACGACCCTCGCCTCCGTCGCCACGGCGCCGGCCGGCCCCGGCTACCGCCGCCTGGGCGAAGGACCGGCCTGGCAGCGGGTGGTCCGCCCGGACCTCAAGGCGCCGAAGTCCGGGCGCGAGGGCCGCCGTACCGCACTCGCCGCGTTCGTCCAGTTCACCGACCTGCACATGGTCGACGTGCAGAACCCGCTGCGCTACGAGTACTTGAGGGCGCAGACGGCGAGCGCCTGGCGTCCGCAGGAAGCCCTCTCGGTCGCCGGGACGATCTCCCTCGTCGAGCGCGTCAACGCGCTGCGCGGCGCCCCCGTCACCGCCTCGCCGCTGCACTTCGTGATGACGACGGGCGACAACACGGACAACAACTCGCACACCGAACTCGACTGGTTCCTCACGGCCCTGAGCGGCGGCCGCATCACGCCCAACAGCGGCGACCCGCGCCACTACGAAGGCGTCCAGGACAGCGGGCTGCCCCTGTACTGGCACCCGGACGCCGCCCTGCGCGACGCCGACAAGCGACGCCACGGCTTCCCGCGCATCCCGGGCTTCCTCGAAGCGGCGATCGCCGAACTGCGCAGCCCGGGCCTGAACCTGCCCTGGTACTCCACGGTCGGCAACCACGACGCGCTGCCCGGCGGCTGCTACGCCCCCGGCGACTCCTACTGGGCCGAGATCGCCGTCGGCGGACGCAAGCTGATGGAGCTGCCCGAGGCCGCGGGCAAGGCCGTCTGGGACAACGTGGAGAAGGGCGGCGACCCCAAGGGCAAGGCGTTCAGGGAGCTGCTGAAGGCGCAGGCCCGGCACATGCGCGCGGTCACCGCGGACGAGGCCCGCGCCCCGTTCACCCCCGCCGAGTACCTCGCCGCGCACCTCGACCCGGCCCGCACCGGACCCGGCCCCGTCGGCCACGGCTACACACAGGCCAACCTCGCCGCCGTCACCCAGTACTACGCCTTCCGGATCTCCGGTGACGTCCTCGGTGTCAGCCTCGACACGACCGACCCCGGCGGCCACTACGAGGGCTCGATCGGCGCCCGCCAACTCGACTGGCTCACCGCGCAGTTGAAGACGGCCGAGAAGAACGGCGATCACGTCGTCGTCTTCTCGCACCACACCAGCAAGTCGATGCGCAATCTGCGCGAGGACCCGCACCACCCCGGCGAGCGGCGCCACGGCGGCAAGGAGCTGGCCGCCCTGCTGGCCCGCCACCGCCCGGTGCTCGCCTGGGTCAACGGCCACAGCCACAAGAACGCGATCACCCCGCACGAGGGTGAGAACGCCGGCGGCGGCTTCTGGGAGATCTCCACCGCCTCCCACGTCGACTTCCCGCAGCTGGCCCGCATCATCGAGATCGCCGACAACGGCGACGGCACGCTCTCCCTGTTCACCACCCTGATCGAGTCGGCGGCCCCGCACCGCACGGACTTCACCGACCTCAGCCAGACGGGCCTCGCCGCCCTGTACCGCGAGCTCTCCTTCAACGCCCCGGGCGCCCGCACGACGCTCTCCGGCGACCCGGGGGACCGCAACACGGAGCTCGTCCTCAAGAAAGGCTGACACCCCTAGGGGCCGGTACTCCTCAGGGCTGAACTTCCGTGCGGCCGGCCCTCACGGCTCAACCTCCGCCCCCGCCCCCGTCGTCCCTCCCGCCGAACGCACCACGCCACCGCGACCACGGGGAGCAGCAGACATGTTGAAGCGCACGGGACTACTGGCAGCGGCATCGGTACTGGCGATCACCGCGGGCGCGCTCGCGTCTCCGGCGATGGCCTCGGCCCCCGGTTCCCGCGGTGACGACCACCGGGCCACCCAGCAGGCGATGGACGACGCCGTGCGCGCGGGCGTGCCCGGCGTGACGGCCCGGGCCACCGTCAACGGGCGCGGCTGGAACGGCACTTCGGGCCGCCGCGGCGCCCACGACCACTACCGCGTGGGCTCCGTCACCAAGACGTTCGTCGCGACGGTCATGCTCCAGCTGGAGGCCGAGGGCCGGCTGAGCCTCGACGACACCGTCGACCACTGGCTGCCCGGCCTGGTCACGGGGCACGACAACGACGGCCGCGAGGTCACGCTGCGCCAACTCCTCAACCACACCAGCGGCATCTTCAGCTACACCGAGGACCCGGCGTTCCAGCAGGCGGTCTTCGCCAAGGACGGCTTCCTCAAGAACCGCTACCGGACCTGGACACCGACCGAACTCGTCCGGATCGGCCTCGGCCACCAGCCCTACTTCAAGCCCGGCGCGGGCTGGCACTACTCCAACACCAACTACGTCCTCGCGGGCATGGTCATCGAGAAGGCCACGGGCTCCTCCTACGCGCACGAGATCCGCTCCCGCATCATCGCCCCCCTGCACCTGAAGGCGACGTCGGTGCCCGGCACGCGCACGTCGGTGCCGCGGCCGTCCTCGCCCGCCTACGCGAAACTCACCGCGGACGGCAGCGGGGACCCCGTCGACGTCACGAGGATCAACCCGTCCGTCGCGGGCGCCTCGGGCGAGGTGATCTCCGACTCGAAGGACCTCGGCACCTTCTACTCGGCGCTGCTGCGCGGCAAGCTGCTGCCGCAGCGCCAGCTCGACGAGATGAAGACGACCGTCGTCACCGACCCCGAGGACCCCGACGCCGCGCGCTACGGCCTCGCGCTGATGAAGGAGAGGCTGCCCTGCGGCACGACCGTCTGGGGCCACGACGGCGGCATCCACGGCTCCTCCTCCCTGGCCCTCAGCACGGAGGACGGCCGCCACACGCTCGCGTTCAACTTCAACGGGGACTGGGCGGGCGACGAGTCGAAGGTGGCGCTCGCCGAGTTCTGCCCCAAGTAGACCGACGGTCACGCCGGTTGAGCACGTGAAGGGGCGGAGCCCACTGCCCGGGCCCCGCCCCTTCGCTCCCCTCCGAGCTGCCGCCCAGGTCCGTCACTACCTGGGCAGCACCACGACGTACGCCGCCGGATCGCGGTCGCCGGACGCCATCAGGGCGGTCCGTACGACAGCGGCCTGCTGCTCCGGCGACTCCCGCAGCTTCTTCGGCGTCAGGTGCACGACCGTGATCCCCAGCCGTTCCAAGTGCTCGCGCTTACGGGCGTACTCGCCCCACAGCGCGTCGCCCTCCTGCCGAGGCTCCGCCCGCGCCGCCCGCGTGTCCAGCTCCACCGCGACGGCCTGGTCCGGCCAGTACGCGTCGAGGCCCCCGAGGTGCGGGCCGCCCGGCAGCCGCAGGTCCACGTTCCACAGCGGGTCCGGCAGGCCGTGCTCGGCGACCATCGCGTACAGCCGGTCCTCGGCGAGCGCCCGCCCCTCCGCCAGCAGCGAGTCCACGGCGTCCACCACGTGCGGCCGGCTCAACAGCCGGGCCTGCGTCAACTCCCTCACGACAGCGGCGGGTTCGCAGTGGCCGCCGCGGACCGCCTCGGTCA
>NZ_JAAGMG010001200.1 GCF_010548525.1 Streptomyces sp. SID14478 | reverse complement strand
AGCGGGGTGAGCACGGTGCGGTACGCCCACCGCACCGGGTCGACCACCAGCCACCGCAGCAGCCGCCCGAGGAAGCGTCCGACGGCGAGCGACACGTGCCCGGCCACGCGCCACGCGTGCCCGAGGGCCGCGCCGGTCTCCCGGGCGACGACGCCGAGGACCCGGCCGACCGGCAGGAGCACCCAGCGCCACAGCGCCAGCGCGGGCAGCACGAGCAACAGGCGGCCGAGCGCGGCGACGGCGAGCGCCAGGGCGCGGCCGAGCGGCGCGAGCACGTGCGCGTACGCCCATGCGCAGGGCAGCACGAGCAGGGTCCGCACCAGCCACGCGAGCGCGATGCCGACCGGCACGAGGACGTACCTCCACAGCGCCACCCACGGCCACACGAACAGGGCCGTGCCGAGCCAGTGCAGCGCGACCCCAACTCCCTTGGCCAGCCAGGCGATTGCGTGCCCGACGGGCGTGAGGACGTGCGCGTACAGCCACACCCACGGCCACACGAACAACGCCTTCGCCAACCAGGCCACGCCCCTGCCGAGCGGCGTCAGGACGTGCGCGTACAGCCAGATCGCGGGTACCACGAGGAGGACCCGTCCCAGCCACCGCAAGGCGCGGCCGGCCGGTGCGAGCACGTGGCGGCCGAGCATCAGCAGCGGCCACACGAGCACCGCCCACAGCGCCAGGCCGAGGCCGCGGGCCAGCGGTACCAGCACCTTCTCGTGGAGCAGCCGGCCGCCCGCGACGAGCGCGTCCCACACGAGGCGCACCGGTACCACGAGGACGAGCGCGACGATCCGCACCGGCAGCCGGACGGCCACGACGAGGCAGCCTTCGCCGCCTGCGGGCTCGGGGCGCTTTTCCAGGTCCATGTCTGTCAGGACGCCGGGAGCGGCGCTACGGATCCCGGTCACGGGAACTTCATTCGCCCCTCTGGCCACCGTCACTTCGGTCTCGTATGCATAACGGGTCTGGGCCAAAGGGCTTGGCATTGAACGCCGTTGGAGGCGCCCCCGTGAACCCCGAACCCGTCAGATCCGAACGGGCCACCGTGTCCCGCCGCACCCTGCTCGGCGGCGCCGCGGCCGCCGGCGCGCTCGCCGCGCTGCCGTTGAGCCTGCGCACCGCGCTCGCCGCCCCCGGGCGGCCCGGCTCGCTCGACGCCATCGAGCACGTCGTCGTCTTCATGCAGGAGAACCGGTCCTTCGACCACTACTTCGGCACGATGCAGGGCGTGCGCGGCTTCGGTGACCGCACCGCCGTGCGGGGCGCGGGCGGCCTGCCGGTCACCCACCAGCCCGACCCCTCGCGGCCGGAGGGCTGGCTCGCGCCGTTCGCGATGAACGCCGCGCACACCAGCGCCTACCAACAGGGCGCCGCCGCCTTCGGGTTCGCGGACTCGATGAGCGCCCGCAACGACGGCATCGCCGACGGGTACGTGACCCGGCGCGGCAGCGGCTGGCTCGGCCAGGGCTACTACGAGCCCGCCGACATGCCCTTCTACCACGCGCTCGCGTCCGTCTTCACCGTCTGCGACCACTACTACTGCTCGGTCGAGACCAGCACGAACCCCAACCGCGAGCACCTCATGTCCGGCACCAGCGGCGGCACGGTCCGCGACGTCGCCGTGGTCGACAACCAGGAGCCCGGCTTCGAGTGGACGACGTACGCCGAGCGGCTCGAAGCGGCGGGCATCTCCTGGAAGACGTACCAGGCCCAGGAGAACTTCGACGACAACGCGCTGGCCTGGTTCGACACCTTCCGCGCGGCCCGGCCCGGCGATCCGCTGTACGAGCGCGGCATGAAGAAGGTCGGTGACCCGGCGCAGACCAACGACCCGTGGGCGATGGGGGACGCGCTCGTCGCCGCCTTCGCGCAGGACGTTCGCGATGACGCGCTGCCGCAGGTTTCCTGGCTGGTGGCGCCGGCCGCCCTGTCCGAGCACGCGAGTTACGCGCCGCCGCACGGCGAGGACCTCACCGCCCGGCTGCTCTCGGCGCTCGCCGACCACCCCGAGGTCTTCGAGAAGACCGTCTTCATCCTCAACTACGACGAGCACGGCGGGTTCTACGACCACCTGCTGCCGCCCGTGCCGCCGCTGGCCGAAGGCCGCGGCAGGTCGAACGTCCCGCCGGACGGCGAGGTCGTGGTGCGGGTGACGAAGGGCGCCGACACCTTCTACCGGCCGGTCGACCAGCACGGGCGGTACCGGGTGCGGGCCGCGGACTCCTCGCTGACCTGGGCGGACACCCTGCCCGCCGGGGAGACGCAGACCGGCGGACCCTTCCCGCTCGGGCTGGGCATGCGCGTCCCGATGATCGTCGTGTCGCCGTGGACCCGCGGCGGGGCCGTCGCCTCGACCGTGTACGACCACACCTCCGTGATCCAGTTCCTGGAGCGGCGGTTCGGGGTGCGCGAGCCCAACATCAGCGCGTGGCGCCGTGAGGTCACCGGCGATCTGACCGACGTCTTCGACTTCTCCGGCAAGAAGCCCTCCTGGCCGACGCTGCCCGACACCAGCGGCAACCGCCAGAAGGTCACCGACACCGGGAAGCTGCCCGCGCCGACGGTGCCCGAGCCGCAGACCGAGCCGGAGCAGCAGCGCGGCACGCGCACCGCGCGCCCGAACCCGTACCACCTGCGGCTCACGTCCCGCACGCGCAAGGGCCAGTTGACGCTGGGCTTCGCCAACCGCGGGACGCAGGGCGCCGTGTTCGCCGTCTGTCCGGAGCCGGGGACGCCGCCCAGGCACTACACGCTCGCCGCGCACAGCGACCTGTCCGACGTGTGGGACGTGCGCGGCGGGTACGACCTGCGGGTGCACGGGCCGAACGGGGCCCTGTGGCAGTTGCGCGGCGACGCCGACGGGACGTACGACGCCACGTGCGAACTGTCCGGGGACGGGCGCCGTGCCACGCTCGCCCTCACCAACCGCGCCCGCTCCGCCCGCACCTTCCTCACCGGCGACCTGGCCTACGGCGCCGGGGTGCGCGAGATACGCGTGCCGGCCCGCACCGAGCGCACCGTCACCTTCCCTGTCGCCGGGGAGGGTTGGTACGACTTCGGGGCGGCGGTGCACGGTGAGCCGGGCTTCCTGCGCCGGTTCGCGGGCCGGGTGCCGTCGCGCCGCGAGGGCGTCACCGACCCCGCGATGGGCCTGCCCGACCCGTTGGGCGTCACCGTCTCGCTGGAGGCGGCGTCGAGCACGATCGACGAGCCGGTGCTGGTGCCGGGCAGGGCCGCCCGGGTCAGCGCCCGCTTCACCGCGGCGGACGCCGGGGTCACCGCGATCGCCGCGTACCCGGTGCTGCCGGACGGCTGGCGCGCGAGGCAGATCACGGCGCC
>NZ_JAAGMG010001156.1 GCF_010548525.1 Streptomyces sp. SID14478 | reverse complement strand
GCCGATCCGGGCGCACTGGCCGAGGAAGCCGAGCACCGGGATCAGCAGGAGCACCAGACCGGCGACGACGCCGTGCCGGGTGCCGGGCTGGTCGAGCAGCCCGTGGCCGTACGCGAATCCGTACTGCCCGGTGACGCCCGCCAGTGCCACCGCCCCCGCGGCGAACCCCGTCGCCACCGCCGCCCCCACGGCGGTGAGTGCGGACCGCTGCCGCTCCAGCCGGTCCGCGCCGCGGGTCAGCAGCCACGCGAGGCGCAGGTCGGAGGTGACGCTCATCGCGCCACCTCCGAGGGCGACGCGGCGCCGGTGGCCCCGAAGGGGCCGGAGATCTCCTGCACCACCCCGTCCCGCAGGCTCACCTCCCGGTCCGCGTACGCCGCCACCTGCGCCTCGTGCGTCACCAGAACCACGGCCGTGTGCGTCTCGCGCGCGGTGTGGACCAGTGAGGTCAGGACCTGCTCGGTGGCCAGGGAGTCGAGGGCGCCGGTGGGCTCGTCGGCGAAGACGGCCCGGGGCTCGGTCACCAACGCCCGTGCCAGGGCGACCCGTTGGGCCTGGCCGCCGCTCATCTCGCCCGGCCGCAGCTCCCGCTGGCCGCGCACCCCGAACCGCTCCAGCCAGCCGTCGGCCTCCTCCTGTGCCACGGCCCGGCGCCGGCCCGCGAGCAGCAGCGGCAGCGCGACGTTGTCCAGGGCCGTCAACTCCGGGATGAGCTGGCCGAATTGGAGAACCACCCCGAACTCCGTGCGGCGCAGCTCGCTCAGCCGCTCCTCGCCGTAGGCGTCGAGGCGCTCGCCGTCGTACGTCACCGAGCCCGCGTCGGGGCGGACGATGCCGGCCAGGCAGTGCAGCAACGTGGACTTGCCGCTGCCGCTGGCGCCCGTGACGGCGAGGATCTCGCCGGAGCGGACCGCGACGTCGGCGCCGCGCAGGGCGGGCGTCCTGCCGTACGACTTCGTGAGTCCTTCGGCGGACAGGAGTGTGCTCATGCTGCGGTGACCTCCGCGGTCAAAGTGGTGAGCCGGGCGGCGGTGGTGGTCATCCAGCGCAGATCGGCGTCGAGGTGGACGAGGGCGTAGTCGGCGGACAGGACGGTGGTGAGGTCGGAGTCCGGCGCCGCCTTCAGTGCGGTCAGCTCGCGCATCCGCGCCATGTGCGCGGCCCGCTGGGCGAGCAGCTGCGCGGCGGGGTCGGTCCCGCCGTCGGCGAGCAGGATGGCGACGACGACCTTGGTGAAGATCTCGTTGGCGACGTGGGGCGCGGGCGGGGTGACTTCCCGGGCCCAGCCGAGGAGTTCCTCCCTGCCCCGGCTCGTCGCGCGGTAGACGGTCCGCTCGGGCCCCCCGTCGGAGTCGGTGCCCTCGACCTCGGCCAGGCCGTCGCGGACCAGCCGCTGCAGCGTCGTGTAGACCTGCGCGTACGCGAGGGGGCGGGCCTGCGGGAACCGCTCGTCGTGGCGTCGCTTGAGGTCGTAGCCGTGGCTCGGACCGGAAGCGAGCAGCCCCAGCAAGGCATGGCGGGTGCTCATGACGATGAGTATGTACCGCGTATATGTACTGAGTACATAGCGGGCCGCGATGTGTTCTAAGTGGTAACCATGATTCCGTTTCCTTGTCCGGTGCAGGTTCCGGTGCGGGTCAGTCGGCGACCGCGTACGCCTCCACCGACCACAGCGACATCCCGTACTGCGTGGCCCGCTTGTCGCCGACGACGCGTACGAAGCGCACGTCC
Source organism: Streptomyces sp. SID14478 (assembly GCF_010548525.1). Classification (GTDB taxonomy): domain Bacteria; phylum Actinomycetota; class Actinomycetes; order Streptomycetales; family Streptomycetaceae; genus Streptomyces. Next base: position 634 of record NZ_JAAGMG010001156.1, on the reverse strand, counting down.
TTCGCGTCCATCCGCACCGACTCGCGCCCGCCGTGCCCGTCGCGCACCGTCGCCGCCGTGCGCCAGCTGCGGCCGTCGGACGAGGTCTGGACGCGGTAGCCGCTCGCGTACGCGTCCTGCCAGCGCAGCACGACCTGGCCGAGCCTGACCGGCTGCGCGAACTCGGCCTGCCACCACTCGCCGTCCTTCGCCGGGGACGACCAACGGCTCGCCGCGTCCCCGTCGTTGGCGCCCTTCGCCGGGAAGTCCGGGGTCTCGTCGGCGGAGGACGAGGCCTTGGCGGCACGGGCCAGGTCGGGGCCCGCCGTGCGCGGATAGGCGCGCACGGACAGCGTCCGGGTCTCGCCGCCGAAGGTCAGCGGGATGTCGTACGTCCCCGCCGGGGTGTCCTTGGGGACCGTGACCTTCACCGGCACGTCGACCGTGGTGCCGCGCGGCAGCTCGGACTTCTTCGGCACCTCGGCGCGGATCCCGTGCGGCGCCTTCGCCGCCAGTTCGCCGTCGACGTCCGCGGGGCGCCGGGCGGTCAGCCGCGCCGTCACCTCCTGCGCGCCGCCGCCGATCTCCGCGTCGGCCTCGGTGCGCGGCAGCGTGAAGGAGGCGGCGGGGGAGTCGGCGTACCAGGGGACGAGGT
>NZ_JAAGMG010001119.1 GCF_010548525.1 Streptomyces sp. SID14478 | reverse complement strand
GCCGCGGAGTCCCGCGGGACCGACCTGGGCGGGGTGGCCGCCGAGCGCGCCCGGCAGGTGCGGATGACCGTCGTCGGGCCCGTCACCGAGCGGTGGGCGCCCGAGCAGGCCTATCCGGTGCAGGAGAGCTGGCAGTTGGCCGCGCCCGTGGGGCCCGCCACCGACCTGTGGGCGCTCGGCGCCCTGCTCTTCCGGGCCGTGCAGGGGCATGCGCCGTACCCGGAGGAGGCGACGGCGGAGCTCGTGCAGATGGTGTGCGCGGAGCCGCCCGCGTTCGCCGAGGAGTGCGGGCCGCTGCGGCCCGTCGTCGAGTCGCTGCTGCGCCAGGACCCGACCGAGCGGCTCGACTTCGAGGAACTGCGGGGCTGGCTGCGCTCATTGGTGCGCTCGGCGCCGGAGCCGGAGGCGGGCGCCCACGTGGTGCCCGCGCCCCCGTTCGACGCCGCCAAGCTGCCCATCGTGCGCCGCCGGGGCGAACTCGTACGCAGGCGGCGCACGAAGTACCCCGCCAGCAGGCACGCCCGGCACAAGAGGGCCAGGGACGAGCGCGCGCCGCGGGAGCGACGGCCGCGTCCGGAGCCGCGGGAGAGGCAGTCCCGTCCGCAGCCGCGGGAGCGCCGGGAGCGGGCGCCCAGATCCCTCGGCAAGTGGCTGCTCGTGCTGATCCTCGTCGGGCTCGTCGGCGCGGTGGCGTACGCGATGGCCTTCATGCCGAAGGGCGAATCGGGCGGAGGGACACGGGAGAACGCCAACTCGGTGGGCGGCGCGCCCTCCGCACGCACCCCCTCCTCCCCTGCGCCCTCGGCGCCGAGGACGTCGAAGTCGCCGGACGGGAAGAGGAGTTCCGGACCCTCCAGCACCCAGCCGCAGTCCGACGTCGCCGCCGGGTTCACGCTCCGCAAGGACCCCGAGGGCTTCGAGGTCGCCGTCGCCAAGGGCTGGCAGCGGGAAGGGAAGAACGGGCGGGGGCAGGTCCTCTACACGCACGGTGACTTCGAGTTGCTCGTCGTGCCCGGCCGGGACACCACGTCCACGTACGGCAAGGACCCGATGAAGTACCAGCGCGAGGACGAGCGCGAGCTGCAGCCGTTCCGCGACTCCACGTGGGCGACCTCCAGCGGCATGAAGGCCATCGACGTCGGCGGGCGGAGCATGGCCGAGGGGCAGTTCACCTGGCAGGGGTCCGACGGGCGCGAAGTCTTCGTGCGCAATCTCGCCATGATCGTCGGCGGGAAGTACCACGTCGTGCAGGTGCGGGGCCCGGAAGCGGAGCGCGACGAGGTGACGCGGCTGTACGAGCAGGCGTCGTCCACGTACCAGTTCGGCGGCTGAACCGGGACGTTCCGGACGCGAAACGCGTCACAGTGCTGTCTCCATGGCACCCCGCCTGTTCCTTGCGGTGCGCCCGCTCCCTAGTGTGGCCTCGTCAAGACCATTGCGGGGGTACGTGAATCAGATGCAGGGCCAACTCCTCGCGGGCCGCTACCGGCTCGGTGAATCGATCGGGCGCGGTGGCATGGGCCGCGTGTGGCGCGCCCACGACGAAGTCCTCCACCGAGCTGTCGCCGTCAAGGAGTTGACCGCCGCACAGTGGGTGGCGGAGGCCGATCGTGCGGTGCTGCTCGCCCGTACGCAGACGGAGGCGCGGGCCGCCGCGCGCATCAACCACCCGGCCGTCGTGACCGTCCACGACGTCCTGGAGCACGACGACCGGCCGTGGATCGTCATGGAACTGGTCGAGGGGCCGTCGCTCGCCGACGCCGTGAAGGAGCACGGGCGGATCGTGCCCGTGGAGGCCGCGCGGATCGGGCTGTGGACGCTGCGTGCGCTGCGCGCCGCGCACGCCGCCGGGGTGCTGCACCGCGACGTGAAGCCGGGCAACGTGCTGCTCGCGCGCAACGGCCAGGTCAAGCTGACCGACTTCGGGATCGCGCAGGTCGAGGGCGACTCGACCATCACCCGGACCGGCGAGATCGTCGGGTCCGTGGACTATCTGGCCCCGGAGCGGGTCAGCGGCTCCGAGCCCGGCCCCGCCTCCGACCTGTGGGCGCTCGGCGCCACCCTCTACACGGCCATCGAGGGCATCTCGCCGTTCCGGCGCACGTCGCCGATCAGCACCATGCAGGCGGTCGTCGAGGAGGAGCCCGAGGTCCCCGAGCACGCGGGCGAGCTGGGGCCCGTGATCAGCGCCCTGCTGAGCAAGGACCCGGCGGACCGGCCCAGTGCCGAGGAGGCCGAGGTGATGCTCGCGGAGGCGGCCGAGGGGCGGCGCTCCAGCGCGGCGCAGGCCTACGTCCCCACGCGGGTGCACGTCCCGGCCGCGGCCCCGGCGCCGCGCCAGGAGCCGACCACGCCCG
>NZ_JAAGMG010001081.1 GCF_010548525.1 Streptomyces sp. SID14478 | reverse complement strand
CTCGCTGCTCACCGGCGACGACGGCGACGGCAGCGTGTCCGCGCAGGCCGCCTACCGCGACGCCGCCGAACTGTGGCACGGCATCCCCGTCGACCGGCTCTTCCCGCCCACCCTCAAGGGCGAGGGCGCGGGCCCCGGCGGCGCCGACCGCACCTGGACCCGGATCGCCGTCGCCCCCGACAGCGGCTGCACGGACGCCTTCGACCCGCTCCTGCGCAAGGCGCTGCGGTCCGTCGGCTGCCTGCGCCTGCTGCGGGCCACGTACACCGACTCCACCCAGAGCGACGTCACCACCGTCGGCCTGCTGTTCACCAAGGCCGACGCCGAGGCGACCAAGGCGCTGCGCACCCGCTTCACCGAGGAGGGCCTCGACCGGCGCGACGACCTGCTGCCCCGCCCCTACGCGGTCAAGGGCACGGCCGCCGCCGGCTTCGGCGACGCCCAGCGCGCGTCCTGGAGCATCAACGTCCTGACCGACGCCCCGGTCGTCGCCTACGCCGTCTCCGGCTTCGCCGACGGCCGCACCGTCACCGACCCCGAGCCCGCCGCCGACGCCATGAAGGCGGGCGCCACCTCCGCCCCCGCCCAGGCCGGACTCGGCCACGAGGCGCAGGGCATCGCCGACCGGGTCGAACGGGGTCTGCGCAAAGCCGTACAGAAGTCCACGGAGCAGCCGTCATGAACCGCCACCACCGGATCGCCGCCCTCGTGGGTGCGGCGGCGCTCGCCCTGCTGCCGTCCGCCGCAGCGCACGCCGACTCGGTCCGCGCCCAGCAGTGGGGCCTCACCGCGATGCACACCCAGGAGGCCTGGCGCACCACTAAGGGCAAGGGCATCACGGTCGCCGTGCTGGACACCGGCGTCGACGACCGGCACGCCGACCTCAAGGGCAACGTCCTCGCGGGCAAGGACCTCGTCGGCTTCGGCGCGCGGCGCGGCGAGCGCCCCTGGGCCCGCCACGGCACCGCCATCGCCGGCGTCATCGCGGGCCACGGCCACGGCCGGGACAACGGCGACGGCGTCATCGGCATCGCCCCGGAAGCCAAGATCCTTCCCGTCCGCGTGATCCTTGAGGACGGCGACCCCTCCCGCGCCAAGGCCCGCGAGACCCGCGGCAACGCGCTGGCCGAGGGCATCCGCTGGGCCGCCGACCACGGCGCCGACGTCATCAACCTCTCCCTCGGCGACGACTCCCCGACCGCCCACGCCGAGGCGAGCGAGGACGAGGCCGTCCAGTACGCGCTGAAGAAGGGCGTCTCCGTCGTCGCCTCCGCGGGCAACGGCGGCAAGAAGGGCGACCACATCTCCTACCCGGCCGCCTACCCCGGCGTCATCGCGGCCACGGCCGTCGACGCGACGGGCAGCAGGTCCTACTTCTCCACCCGCCGCTGGTACGCCACCGTCGCCGCTCCCGGCCGGGGCATCGTCACCCCCGACCCCGACGGCACGTACTACTCGGCCTGGGGCACCAGCGCCGCCTCGGCCTTCGTCTCGGGCGCCGTCGCCCTGGTCCGCGCCGCCCACCCCGGTCTGGGCCCCGCACAGATCAAGCAGCTCATGGAGACCACCGCCCAGGACCCGCCGGCCGGCGGTCGTGACGACTCGCGCGGCTACGGCCTCGTCGACCCGGCCGCCGCGATCCGCGCGGGCGGGGACCTGAAACCGCGCGGCCTGACCTCGGCGGCGTACGGCGAGAAGTACTTCGGCCCCGGCCCGGACGACACCGGTGACGAGGGTCCCGCCGGCTGGGTCGCCCCGGTCGCGTACACGCTCGGTGCCCTGCTGATCGGCGCGGCCTGCTACCTCTGGCGCGGCCACCGCCTCACGCGCCGGCGCTGACCACCGCCACCGCGACCTGCGCCACGGCCTCCACGAGCGCGATCCCGGCTTCCTTGGTGGCGTTGCCCTGCGAGACCACGGCCACCAGGTTATGCCTCCCGGCCGCGGTCACCCGCCCGACGCTGTTGATGTCCCACAGCCCGTCCGCGCTCCGCGACCGCCAGCCGTTCTTCAGCGCGGCACCGGCCGACCCCGCCGCGGAGACGCCCCACGCCTGATCCCTCTCGACGGTTGCCATGAGCTCGTGGACGTACGTCCACGAAGCCTCGCCCAGCACCGATTCGTCGACCCCGAACACCTGCTTGAGCAGGGCGAGTTGATCGCTCGCGGTGGTCCGCGTCAGCCCCCACCGGGGCCCGTCCCCGCCGCTGGTCCCGGTCAGCCCGAGCCGCGCGTTCGCCGCGTCGAGCCCGTCCGCCCCGCCGATGGCGTCCCACAGTGCGGTCGCCGCCGCGTTGTCGCTGCTGCGGATCATCACGGCGGCATGCGCCCTCTCCTGCGCGGTCAGCGTCCGCCCGGCGTCCTGCGCCTGCAGCAGCAGCGCGGCCAGGATGTCGACCTTCACGATGCTCGCGGTGTCGTACGTCGTGCCGCTGTCACCGGCTTCGTACGTCGCACCGGTCCCGTCCGCCACGTCGAGCACGGCGACGGAGAAGTGCCCGTCCAGGTTCCGCACGGCCGCGGCGAGCCGGGCGTCCCGGTCCGCGGCGGGCGGGGGCGACGGCGACACGGAACCTCCCTGGACGGCAGCGAGCTGCGGGACCGGGGCAGTCGCGGTGTGCGCCTGCACCTCCCGCAGACGGTAGTGGCCGCGCCACCGGTGACCAATACCGCCGCCGCACCACAGGGTCCGCCGGACGTCCGTCCCCGCCCGCTCGGTAGGGTCGGTGAACGTGGCGAACAAGAACATTCCCGACTCCGGCTTCTCCGACGACGACGGCACCGCGGACCCGCGGCTGGCCGAGGCCCTGGCCGCCTGGTCGACGGACCGCACGGCCCACGGCCCGGTCCTGGAGGCGCTGAAGGGAGCCCGGCTCCTGGTCCCCGTCGTCGCCGTGCTCGGCGAGGTGGAGGAGGGCGCCGGCCTGCGCCGCGAGAAGACCAGCGACATGGCGGTCCCGACGCTGAAGGCGGGCCACCGCACCGCCCTGCCCGCCTTCACCTCGACCGAGGCGCTCGCGCTGTGGGACCCCGAGGCCCGGCCCGTCGCCGTCCCGCTCCACCAGGCGCTCCAGGCCGCCGCCCACGAGAAGGCCGACACCGTCGTCCTCGACCTCGCGGGCCCGGTCCCGTACGAGCTGACCGGCGCCGCGCTCTACGCCCTCGCCGAGGGGCGCACGAGCACGGACCCGCTGACCGACCCCGCGGTCGTCGAGGCCGTGCGCGCCGCGGTC
>NZ_JAAGMG010001042.1 GCF_010548525.1 Streptomyces sp. SID14478 | reverse complement strand
GCACGCCATGCGTGGCGTCCGCGCCGCACACCACGGCGTCGGACCGTCGCGGCCGCGCCCGGCCGACGGGTCGCCCGGGTAGTCGCCGGCGGTGCCGACCACGTGCACCCGTAGGTTCCCGCCGCTCCCGCGGCCCTGCGCGGAAGGCGCGCGGCGCTACGACAGCACCGGGAGGAACTACCGCGTCGCCGGGTGTCAGGCGTCCCGCACCGCAAGCCCCTCCGCGAGGAACTCCCCCACGTGCTCCAGGACTTGGTCCCGCCCGGCGCCCCGGAGCCCGATGGCCACGTGGATCGAGAAACCGTCGAGCAGCGCCCGCAGCCGCGCCGCGAACCGGTCCGGGTCGACGGCCGCGAACTCGCCGCGCGAGATGCCCTCGGCGAGCAGCGCCACGAGGTCGCGGTGCCAGGCGCGCTCGATGGCGGCCTGCCGTTCGCGGGCCGGGTCGTCGGCGTTCCGCGAGCGGTTCCACACCTCCAGCCAGAGCGTCCAGTGCGGGTCGCGGTGGCCGTCGGGCACGTACAGGTCGACGTACGCGTCGAGGCGCTCCCGTGCGGTGCCCGCGCCCGCGAGCAACTGGCGCCGTTCGTCGCCGAGTCGGCCCTCGCTCCACTCCAGCGTCCGCAGCAGCAGCTCGTCCTTGGAGCCGAAGTGGTACGCGAGGTGCCCGCTGCTCATGCCGACCTCGCGGCCGAGCGCGGCCATGGTGAGCCGGTCGAGCCCGCCCTCGGCGATCATCTCCATGGCCCGGGCGAGGACGGTGTCCAGGGGCGGGGCGGGGCGACGGCTCACCTCAGACCCCGGCCACGGGCTGCTGCTGCGTGATGCAGTGGATGCCGCCGCCCGCCGCGAAGATCGTCCGGGCGTCGACGAGCGTGACCGCCCGGGACGGGAACAGCCGGCGGAAGATCGCCGCGGCCTGCTCGTCGTTCGGGTCGTCGAAGCCGCACAGCACGACGCCGTCGTTGCAGAGGTAGTGGTTGATGTACGAGTAGTCGGCCCAGCCCTCGTCCTCGTCGTCGGTGAGCCGGGTCGGGGCGGGGACCTCGACGACCTCCAGCGGCCTGCCCTGCGCGTCCGTCGCCCCGGACAGCAGACCGGTGACCTCGCGGCTGACCTCGAAGTCGGGGTGGGCCGGGTCGCGCTGGGAGTGCACCACCACGACGCCCGGCGCGGCGAACGCGGCGACGATGTCGACGTGCCCGCGGGTGCCGAACTCGCCGTAGTCGCCGGTCAGTCCGCGCGGCAGCCAGATCGCCTTGGACGTGCCGATGCGCGCGTGGACCTCGGCCTCGACGCCCTCCTTGGTCCAGCCCTGGTTGCGGTCGGGGTCGAGCTGCACCGTCTCGGTCAGCAGGACGGTGCCCTCGCCGTCGACGTGGATGCCGCCGCCCTCGTTGACGAGCGGCGAGGAGTGCACGGGCGTGGCGGTGAGGTCGGCGACGTGCCGGGCGATCTTGGAGTCGTGCTCCCAGCGGGCCCAGTCCTGGGCGCCCCAGCCGTTGAACGTCCAGTCCACGGCGGCCAGTTCGCCGCTCGCGGGGTCCTTCACGAAGGTCGGACCGATGTCGCGCATCCACGCGTCGTCGAGGTCGCGCTCCACCAACTCGACGTCCGGGGTGAGCAGTTCACGGGCCGAGTCGAGCTGGCCGGTGCCGACGACCATGGTCAGGGGCTCGTGGCGGCGTACCGCGCGGGCCACCGACGCCCAGGCGCTGCGCGCGTCGGCCAGTTCCCGGTCGTCGGCGAAGGTGGGGTTGGGGCCGGGCCACGCCATCCAGGTGCGCGCGTGCGGGGCCCACTCGGGCGGCATTACATAGGTCATGGTCGAGTCCTCAGAGGAAGTAGAGACGGTTGAGGGAGACGGCCTCGGCCGGCTCGGAGCGCAGCGGTTCGCCGTCGAGGGTGACCAGGCCGGTGCGCTGGTCGACGTCCACGGCTCCGGTACGGGAGTTGAGGCGCAGGTCGGCCGGGCCGATGCCGCGGGTGCCGCGCACGGCGACGCGGCGCCTGCGCGTGGGCATCGTGTCGTGCCCGTCGTCGACGGCGGCCTGGGCGACGAAGGCGACCGACAGCTCGGCGGCGGTCGCGCCGTGGGCGCCGAACTGGGGCCCGAGGACGAGGGGTTCGCAGGTGTCGGTGGCGGCGTTCGGGTCGCCGACGACGCCGTAGGCGGGAAAGCCCGACTTGAGGACGAGTTGGGGCTTCGCGCCGAAGAACTCGGGGCGCCACAGCACGATGTCGGCCATCTTGCCGGGCTCGATCGACCCGATCTCGTGGCTGAGGCCGTGGGCGATGGCCGGGTTGATGGTCAGCTTGGCCATGTAGCGCAGGACGCGTTCGTTGTCGTGGCCGAGGCCCGGATCGCCCAGTTCGGCCTTCATCTTCCCGGCCATCGCGAACGTACGCCGCACGGTCTCGCCCGCGCGTCCCATGCCCTGCGCGTCGGAGGAGGTGATGCCGATGGCGCCCAGGTCGTGCAGCACGTCCTCGGCGCCCATCGTCCCGGCGCGGATCCGGTCGCGGGCCATGGCCGCGTCGCCCGGCAGGTCGGTCTTCAGGTCGTGGACGGAGACGATCATGCCGTAGTGCTCGGCGACGGCGTCCCGGCCGAAGGGGAGGGTGGGGTTGGTGGAGGACCCGATGACGTTGGCGACGCCCGCCATCTTCAGGACGTTCGGCACGTGGCCGCCGCCGCAGCCCTCGATGTGGAAGGCGTGGATCGTGCGCCCTTCCAGGACCTTGAGGGTGTCCTCGACCGACAGGCATTCGTTCAGGCCGTCGCTGTGCAGGGCGACCTGGACGTCGTGCTCCTCGGCGACCCGCAGCGCGGTGTCCAGCGCGCGGGTGTGCGCGCCCATGTCCTCGTGCACCTTGAACCCGCAGGCGCCGCCCTCGGCGAGGGCCTCGACGAGCGGTGCCTCGTGCGAGGACGAACCCCGGCCCAGGAAGCCGATGTTGACCGGCCAGGCGTCGAACGCGGAGAAGGCGTGCTTGAGGGCCCAGGGCGAGTTGACGCCGACGCCCCAGACCGGGCCGAACTCCTGGCCGATGAGTGTGGTGACGCCCGAGGCGAGGGAGGCCTCCATGATGCGCGGCGACAGCAGGTGCACGTGGGTGTCGACGGCTCCGGCGGTCGCGATGAGCCCTTCGCCGGACACGATGGACGTCCCGGTGCCGACGACGACGTCGACGCCGTCCAGCGTGTCCGGGTTCCCGGCCCGTCCGATCGCGTGGATGCGGCCCTCGCGGATGCCGATGGAGACCTTCCTGATCCCGAGGACGGCGTCGATGACGACGACGTTCGAGATCACGACGTCGCAGGTGTCGCGCACGGCGGCGGCCTTCAGGTGGAGCCCGTCGCGCGCCGTCTTCCCGAACCCGGCGAGGAACTCGTCGCCGTACGCCTGCGAGTCGGACTCCACCTCGACGGTGAGCCCGGAGTCGCCGAGGCGGACCCGGTCGCCGGCGCGCGGGCCGTGCGTGGCCGCGTACTCGTACGGGGTGAGGCGGCGGGCCTCGGCGGGGTGTCCTCCGGGGCGGCTCATCGGCCGGTCTCCTTGTCCTCGACTGCTCCGAGATATCCGCAGGCGGCGGCGCGGCGCAGCGCCTCCGCGCGGGCGCCGGGCGCGTCCAGCGGC
>NZ_JAAGMG010001002.1 GCF_010548525.1 Streptomyces sp. SID14478 | reverse complement strand
GACGACGACGGGGGCGGCGCCGCCGGGCACCGGAGCGCCGACCGGTACGAGGACGGGCGCCACCGGCTCACCCTCGGCCGGCGCCGACTCGGCCCGGCGCAGCAGCCGGTGTCCGCTGGCGAGGACCGGGACGGCGAGCAGGAACGTGGCGGCCGCGACGTAGAAGGGGACGCTGAGGTCGGTGGCGTCGGCGAGTTTTCCGGCGACGTACGGTGCGAGTCCGCCGCCGATGAAGCGCAGGAAGCCGTACGCGGAGGAGGCGACGGGCCGCTCGACCGGCGAGACGAGCATGACGGCCTGGGTGGTCAGCGTGTTGTTGATCCCGATGAAGGCGCCGCTCACGATCACCGCGACGATCACCACGGCGGGCGTGGCGACACCCGCGGCGATCACCGCCATCACGATGCCGAGGCCGAGCAGATTCGCGTACAGAACGGGCGCCGTGCCGTACCGCGCCTGCAGGCGCGGGGCGAAGAAGACGCTGAACGCGGCCACGAGCAGTCCCCACCCGGTGAAGACGAGGCCCAGATGATGGGCGTCCAGCTCCATCGGGTACGGGGCGTAGCCGAGCATCGTGAAGAAGCCCCAGTTGTAGAGCAGGGCCATGATGCCCATCGTCAACAGCCCGCGGTGGCGCAGTGCCCGCAGCGGTGCGAGGGGCGAGGTGGGTCGTGGCGGCCTCGGCATGTGCGGCACGAACGCGACGGTCGCGAGCAGGGCGATGGCCATGAGGGCCGCGACACCGAAGAACGGGCCGCGCCAGCTGATCGCCCCCAACTCCCCGCCCAGCAGCGGCCCCACGGCGATGCCGAGACCGAGCGCCGTCTCGTACAGGATGATGGCCCCGCCGAAACCGCCGCTCGCCGAGGCGACGATGACGGCCAGGGACGTGGCGATGAACAGGGCGTTGCCGAGGCCCCATCCGGCGCGGAAGCCGACGATGCCGTTGATGGAGTCCGTGGCGCCGGCCAGCGCGGCGAAGACGACGATGACCGCCAGGCCGATGACGAGGGTGCGCTTGGCGCCGAAGCGGCTGGAGAACCAGCCCACGAACAGCATCGCGACGGCTGTGACGATCAAGTAGCTGCTGAACAGCAGGGACACCTGGCTCGGCGTGGCGTGCAGGCTGTCGGCCAGGGCGGGCAGGATCGGGTCGACGAGACCGATGCCCATGAAGGAGATGACGCAGGCGAACGCGACGGCCCAGACGGCCTTCGGCTGCTTGAAGGGGCTCGCGCTCTTGGCTCGGGGTCCACTCATGTGCGGTCTCTTTCGCGACGTCGTGGGTGCGGGAGCGGGGTGGGACGTGCCGCGTCAGGGCGCCGGCCGGTCCTGGATGACACGGGAGAGTGCGGGCAGGGCGATCCGGACGGCCTGCTGTTCGGCCTCGGTCATGTCCTCGATGAGGTCCTGGAGGATCCCGGCGCGTTCGGCGCGCCGCTGCCAAAGCACCTGCGCACCGGCCTCGGTGATCTCCACGAGCACGCCCCGGCCGTCGTGTTCGTCGGCACGGCGCAGCACGAGACCGGCCCGCTCCATGCGGGTGACGAGCTGGGTCATGCCGGGTTGGGACGCGCCCTCGGCGCGGGCCAAATCCGTCAGCCGGTGCGGCCCCTCGCGACCGAGCCTGCCCAGGGCCGACGAGGCCGCCGTGCTGAGGCCTCCGGCGACGGTGCCGCGCCGGACGTGGCGGACCAACTGCTCGACGGCGCCGATCAGTTCCTCCGGTGAGACGGATACGTCGCACCGATCCATAACCCGCTTATGCATCACCGCATCATGCAAGTAGGTGTATGGAGAAACAAGATGTCGGCCCGGCAAATTTTTCCGGAATCAGGAGGGAGGCGATCCCTGCGGAGTCAGGAGGCCGACGTCTTCATCGTCGTGACCGCGAACGTGTCACCGCACACCCGTACCCGGTCGTCGCGCAGGGTCAGCGGTTCGGTGGATCCGGGCGGATAGACCTTCAGCAGGTCGTGCCGGGCCCGGCAGCCGGAGTCGCTCACGCCCTGGTTCGCCGTGTGCAGGGTGGCGTGCGCCGCGGCGCCGGGGGCAAGGGTGACCGCCGCGCCCGACGCCCCTTCGCGGGTGGCGGGCGCGCCGACCGC
>NZ_JAAGMG010000963.1 GCF_010548525.1 Streptomyces sp. SID14478 | reverse complement strand
GGCGTGGCTCGCGCAGGCCGGCGCCGACCGGCTCGTCATCACGACCACCGCGGACGCGCCCGGCGAGGCCGTCGCGGAGCTGCGCGCCGAACTGGCCGCGCTCGACGCCCGTACGACCGTGGAAGTCTGCGCGGACAGCGACCGGGAGGCGGTCGCGCGCCTGGTGGCGGACACCGCACACCCGCTCACCGCCGTCGTGCACGCCGCCGACATCACACGGACCGGCTCCGTCGACGACACGGCGCCCGCCGACCTCGCCGAGGTGTTCGCGGCCAAGGTCGACAACGCCCTGTGGCTGGACGAGCAGTTCGAGGACACCCCGCTCGACGCGTTCGTGGTGTTCTCCTCGATCGCCGGCGTGTGGGGCGGCGGCGGCCAAGGCCCCTCCGGTGCCGCCAACGCCGTCCTGGACGCCCTCGTCGAGTGGCGGCGGGCCCGCGGGCTGCGGGCGACGTCCCTCGCCTGGGGCGCGCTCGACCAGATCGGCGTCGGCATGGACGAGGCCGCTCTGGCCCAGCTGCGCCGGCGCGGGGTGCTCCCCATGGCGCCGCGGCTTGCGGTGACCGCGATGGTCCAGGCGGTGCGCGGCAACGAGAAGTTCGTGGCCGTGGCCGACATGGACTGGGCCGCCTTCGTCCCGGCGTTCACCTCGGTCCGCTCCAGCCCGCTGCTGGCCGAACTGCCCGAGGCGCGAGCGGTGCTGCAGGCGGCACAGGGCGACGGCGAGAACAGCGACGCCGCCGCGTCCCTCGCGGACTCCCTGCGGGCGGTCTCGGACACCGAGCAGAACCGCGTCCTGCTCCGCCTGGTGCGCGGTCACGCCTCGACGGTGCTCGGCCACGGCGGCGCCGAGGGCATCGGCCCCCGACAGGCGTTCCAGGAGGTCGGCTTCGACTCGCTGGCCGCCGTGAACCTGCGCAACAGCCTGCACAAGGCCACCGGGCTGCGGCTGCCCGCGACGCTGATCTTCGACTACCCCACCCCGGAGGCGCTGGTCGGGTACCTGCGCTCCGAACTGCTCCGCGAGGACGACGAAGCACCGGATCCGCGCGAGGACGACCTCAGGCAGGTCCTGGCGTCCGTCCCGTTCGCCCGGTTCAAGCAGGCCGGCGTCCTGGAGGCCCTCCTCGGCCTCGCCGACGACAACGACGGCGCCGACGACGCGCAGGCGGCGGGCGAAGCGCCGACGGCCGCCGGCGACGAGGAACTGATCGACGCAATGGACGTTGCCGACCTGGTGCAACGGGCCCTGGGCAAGACGAGCTGACCCTGATGGTGAACGAACCGTGGAGGATGGTTATGTCCGCGCCGGACAAGCAGGTCGTCGAGGCTCTGCGGGCCTCGCTGAAGGAGAACACCCGGCTTCAGCAGGAGAACAGCGAGCTCGCGGCCGCGGCCACGGAGCCCATCGCGATCGTCTCGATGGCCTGCCGGTACGCGGGCGGGGTCCGGGACCCCGAGGACCTGTGGCGGGTGGTGTCCGAAGGCGCCGACGTCTACACCCCCTTCCCCGAGGACCGCGGCTGGGACGTCGAGGGCCTGTACGACCCGGACCCCGACCACCCCGGCACGACCTATGTGCGTGAGGGTGCCTTCCTGCACGAGGCGGGCCTCTTCGACCCCGCGTTCTTCGGGATCTCGCCGCGCGAGGCCCTCGCCATGGACCCGCAGCAGCGGCAGCTGCTCGAAGTGTCCTGGGAGGCCCTCGAACGGGCCGGCCTCGACCCGCACGCGCTGCGCGGCAGCGACGTCGGCGTGTTCGCCGGCATGGTGCACCAGGACTACGCCCCCGACCTCAGCGGCCACGAGGACTTCCTCAGCCTGGAACGCGCACTCGGCACCGCCGGGGGCGTCGCCTCCGGACGCGTCGCCTACACCCTCGGTCTCGAAGGCCCCGCGGTCACCGTCGACACCATGTGCTCCTCGTCGCTGGTGGCGCTGCACCTCGCCGCGCAGGCACTGCGCCGCGGCGAATGCTCCATGGCGCTCGTGGGCGGCGCCACCGTGATGGCGACGCCCGGCGGGTTCGTCGGCTTCGCCCGGCAGCGGGCCCTCGCCTTCGACGGGCGCTGCAAGTCGTACGCCGCGGGCGCCGACGGCTCCGGCTGGGCCGAGGGCGTCGGCGTGCTGCTCGTCGAGCGGCTCTCCGTGGCACAGGAGCGCGGCCACCAGATCCTCGCGGTGATCCGCGGGTCCGCCGTCAACCAGGACGGCGCGTCCAACGGGCTGACCGCACCCAACGGACCCGCCCAACAGCGCGTCATCCGCAAGGCGTTGGCCGCGGCCGGCCTCTCCCCGGCCGACGTCGACGCGGTGGAGGGGCACGGCACCGGCACGGTCCTCGGCGACCCGATCGAGGCGCAGGCGCT
>NZ_JAAGMG010000923.1 GCF_010548525.1 Streptomyces sp. SID14478 | reverse complement strand
CCGCGTCCGCCCCGGCCGGGTGCGCGAACACCCGGCCGGACGAGGCGAACGGCGCCCGGATCGGCCCCCCACGTCCGCCGCACCGGAGGCGGCACGACATCCGCACCGAAGGCCGGACCGCAACCACCCCCTAAGCAGCGACAGTCCAAAAGTCAACCATTGACCTACCGGCTCCCCACTGCGATCTTGGCAAGCGCTTTCCAGCTGCAAGCCGTACCCAGGCTGCCTGGCGTCAAGGGGGACGCATGGATTCCGCCACACCGGCCCGTACCGCCGCCTCACCACCGCCCACACCGAGCGGCACGCTGTTCTCGGGGCGCCACACGCACCTCTGGGGCTTCCTGCTCGCGGGCTGGCTGATCAGTTACGCGGACCGCACGGTCACCGGCCCCGTCGTCTCCTGGATGATCGAGAACAAGGCCGGGTTCATCGGCGACGCCTCGAACCCGGCGACGCTCGGCGGCCTCATCGGTTCGATGTTCTTCACCGGCTACATGCTCACGCAGTACGCGGGCGGCCGCCTCGGCGACCGGTACGGGCACCGCGAGATGCTCGTCGTGTCGCTGCTGTGGGCGGGCCTGTTGACGCTGGTGTCCGGTCTGACGGGCGGACTCATCGGATTCGTGGTCGCACGCGTGCTCACCGGCCTCGGCGAGGGCGTCTTCTACTCCAACGACCGCGTCCTGGTCATCAACCACACGCCCCCGGCCCGCCGCACCATCGGCCTCGGCGTCGTCCTGGCGGGCCTGTCGATCGGTCTGACCGTCGGCATCGTGGCCACCCCGCACCTCATCGACTGGGGCGGTTCGCTGGGCATGGGCGGCCGGGCGTGGAGCATGCCGCTGTACGTGTTCGGGTGCGTGTCGCTGCTGGTGGCGGCGGCGACCTGGGGGTTCTTCCGGGCCCGCGGCGACCGCCCGCTGCGCCTGGGCCCGCCCGCGCTGCGCCTGATCGGCTACTCGGTCCCGGCGGCGGTCGCGATCGTCGCCCTCTTCCTGCTCGCCGACGAGTTCGGCTGGCCGGACTGGCTGACCGCGGTCGGCTCCGGTGTGCTGTTCCTCGTCATGGTGGCGCTCGTGATCCGCGGCATCGTGACCACCGGACGCGCGGCCCAACTCCTCAACCGCAACGTGTGGTTGGTCTACATCGGCTTCATCGCCGTGATGTGGAACCTGTGGTTCTTCTCGTTCTGGTCGGTGCAGATCGTCGCGGAGAGCGCGCACAGCAGCCTCGGCGCGGCGGCCCTCACGGCCGCGTTCAACGCGGGGGCCGGCATCATCGGCTTCCCCGTGGGCGGCTGGATAGCGGATCGGCGGGTGCGCGCGGGCAAGGGCCGCAAGCCGCTGGCGGTGGCGTGCGCGGCGGTGCACACGGTGCTCGCGGTGGCCTTCGGCGCGAGCCTGCTGAACGGCGCGCCGTCGCTGCTCCTGCTCGGCCTGATCCTCTTCTTCTCCGGCCTGTTCTTCAACGCGCTGCAGCCCATCGTGCACAGCCTGCTGGGCGACCTGGCCGACGAGAAGGACCGGGGCTCGCTGTTCGGTCTGTTCAACCTGGTCGCCGAGATCGGCGCGGTGGCCAGCCCCGTCGTCAGTGGCGTCCTGCGCGACGCGACGGGCAGTTGGGCGCCGGGCGTGTTCACCGCCGCCGGGGTGATGGCCGTCGCGGTGGTCCTGTACTGCCTCGTCAAGGAGCGGATACCCGAGGTCGCCTGACCCCGGGCGGCCTCAACAGTCCCGTACATGCCATCAGGGACCGGGAGCGCAACCGATCACGGTCTGCCGGACGGTGGCCCGATCAGAGGGCGTCGCCGGGCCGCAGATACCGGTAGTCGGTGTCGGTCTCCCGGCCGAGCCAACCGTTGACGCTGCTCAGGCCCCGCTCGTTGATCTGGGCGTCGTGCACGGCGAACGCCCGGCGCGGGCCGACCGCGTTGACGAAGTCGATCGCCTGCGTCGTGCTCAGCCAGGACCCGTGGACCGGCACGAGGAGCGTGTCGACCGCTTCCCCGGGGACGTGCAGCGCGTCGCCCGGGTGGTAGACGGCGCCGTCGACGACGTACCCGAGGTTCGCGCAGTCCGGCTGTCCGCCGTGGACGGTCGCATGGCGTCCACCGACCGCCCGCACCGCGAAGCCCGCGGCGGTGAACTCCGCACCCGCGGCGGCCCGTTGCACGGCGAGGCCCGGGATGTCGGCGCCGGCCGGGGCGTGCACCGGGACGCCGAGTGCCCGCAGGCGCAGGACGTCGACGTGGTCCGCGTGCTCGTGCGTCACCAGGACCGCGTCCGCACCGGTCAGGGCGTCCGGCTCGCTCCAGATTCCGGGGTCGACGACGAGCACGCGCCCCTCGTGCTCGAGCCGGACGCAGGCATGGGTGTACTTCGTGATCAGCATGACCAGGAACCTAAAGGGCGCGACTCGACAGGCGGACGTCCAACTCGCCTTCGTGCTTATGTAGTTCGTCGATGCGGGCTGATCGCCGACGCGGGCTGATCGCCGGATGCCATGATGAGGAGACCGTCGACGCTGAGCGACAGAAGGCGAGCACTCATGACCGAGCAACTGCGCGGTCTGCCGTCCGCGTTCCTGGACAGCAGCACCTCTTCGTTCACCCGACTCGTCGAGCGCGTGGCACCGCACACCCTGCCGTGGAACCGGGAGACGGGCCCGGTGCACGACGTCCCGCACGGCACCACGGTGCTCGCCCTGACCTTCGACGGCGGCGTCCTAATGGCCGGTGACCGGCGCGCGACGATGGGCAACGTGATCGCCCAGCGTGACCTGGAGAAGGTGGTCCACGCCGACGACTTCACGGCGGTGGCGTTCGCGGGCACCGTGGGGCTCGCCAAGGAAATGGTGCGCCTCTACCAGCTGGAACTGGAGCACTACGAGAAGGTGGAGCGCCGCCCACTGACCCTGAACGGCAAGGCGCAGCGGCTCGCCGCGATGATCCGCGACCATCTCGCGCAGGCCATGCAGGGCCTCGCCGTGGTGCCGCTGCTCGCGGGGTACGACACGGCGCGCGGCGTCGGCAGGATCTTCAGCTTCGACGTCACCGGCGGCCCGTACGAGGCGACCCGTTTCCACTCCGACGGCTCGGGATCCCCGTACGCGAGCGGGGCGTTGAAGAAGCTGTACCGGCCGGGCATGTCGGCGCAGGACGCGACGACGGTCGCGGTGCAGGCGCTGTACGACGCGGCCGACGACGACTCGGCGACCGGTGGCCCGGACCTGGCACGGCGCATCTACCCCACGGTCGCGCTCGTCACCGAGGACGGTTACCGCCCTCTGCCGCAGGACGAGGTGCGCGCGGTGGCCGAGGCGGTGGTGACCGCACGCCGGACCGCACCCGAGGGTCCGACGGCCCCACTCCTGTGAGAGCCCCGGCGGCTACGGCGGCCGCGAGACACGAACACAGCGCCAGGGCCGCCGGGTCGGTGGAAACACCCACCGGGTGCGCGCCAAGCGCATGGCCGATGTCTGACGGCTGACGGCTGACGGCTGACGGCTGACGGCTGACGGCTGACGGCTGGAGGATCGCTAGACCGTCATATGCCGATTCCGCCGCCTGCGGGGTTGCGTCATGGACAGCTCCTACACTGATCGTCATGCCTCCCACTCCCCCGGCCCCGGGTCCCGTGCGACCTGCCGCCGTCGTGAATGCGGAGATCCGCGAGCTCGTGCTCTCCTGCGGCGGCTGGCTGTACGGCGACACCCGCTCCCGCTACGAGGTCCTCGTCGCGGAGTGGACGCGGGCGAGCGCGGCAGAGGGCGACATCGTCGAAGCGGCATGACACCGCGGGCGAGGCCCTGGCCCACTACTTGACGTCGCCGACCCAGTGCTTCCCGTCATGGAAAATGAGTGGCCGCACCTCCAGGTCGACCTTGCTGAGCTGGTTCCGGGGCACGTCGAAGGCAAACTCGGCAGCACCGGAGGACCCGGGTGACACGCTGCCCGTTATCCCTGCTCCTAGGTCACCGTCAAAGATCTGCTCACAGGTGTCACCATCGTTCCCGGACTTCGCGTACACCGTCATCAGTGCGCCCTGGAACGCTTCGTCCGTCCCGTTGTGCACCTTGATGCGCCACTTCACCGCCTGGTTCCCGGCCTCGTGGCCGATCGAGTAGGCGGAGGGCGTGAACTTCACCGGCTGCGAGACAGTGACCTCCAAGCCCCCGCCCCACTTCTTCGTGTCTCCCCAGTCCGTGTCCGCAGATGGCGACCCCGCCGCCGTCGCCACACCGACACTGGTACCCAGGAGACATGCAGACATCGCGGCGGCGGCAGCGAGGCGTACCACCGCGGTTGTGCGTATGCCGTTCATAGATCCAGGATCCGCCCAGCAGACGGCGCGGTCGACCGGAGCGAGTACGAACCGTTGACGCTCCGGTGCAGGGAACTGCGCCGCGTGCCTCGACGCGGCACGTCGCACCTCGGCTGGGCGTTGTCGACATCCGGACCGCATTCGTCCTCTTCGCCTGCGAAGATGCGAGGGCCTGGGCGTGAGGAGAGAGGGATCGGCCGGATGGGGCGCAGTGAGCGGGAGGCGGTGGCGGGCGGGGTCCGCCTGTACGCGGCGGCGCGGTCGCTGGTCGGCGATCACGAGCGCGCGGTGCTGGCGGCGCGGGAGGCGCTCGCGCCGATCCTCGACGAGGCGGTGACGCAGACGCTCGACGCCCTGGCCGTGTCCCGGCTCCAGGAGGTGACCGAGGGACGGCTGCGCCTGGACGCGGTGGAGCGGGGCGGGCTGCGCACGGTCCGCCAGGTGCTCGACGCCGGTCCCGGCCGGCTGCAGCAGGTCCCCGGGGTCGGACGTGTGACGGCCACGCAACTCCTGGGTGCCGCCCGCCGGTTGGCGGACGTCGTGCGCGACAGCGCCCCCGTGCACATCGACGTGGACCGCCCGCAGCCGCGTACCACGGAGCTCGTCAGGGCTCTGCACGTCCTG
>NZ_JAAGMG010000887.1 GCF_010548525.1 Streptomyces sp. SID14478 | reverse complement strand
AGCTGGGCGGTGGCGCCCGCGCGGGCGTTCGCCGAGACCTGGTCGAGGCGGGCGTGGTGCACGAGCAGCCCGATGGCGACGGCGACGAGCGCGCAGCCGAATGCGACCAGCAGGGCGATCCGCCAGCGCAGCCCCAGCCGGCCGGCCCGGGCCCGCGCCCGCAGCAGACGGGGGCGCATCATGATGCGCTCCCGGGGGAGGGGGAGGTCGTCGTGTCCGGCTCCGTGCTCGGCGTGGGCGTCGACTTCTTGTAGTTCTTGACGTCGCTGATGGTCGACAGCCGCGTCCCGTCCCAGTGGTAGCGCACCGCCTGCTCCCCGCCGTCCGTGCACGAGCTGCGCAGCAGCAGGTCCTTGCCGAGGGTCTCCACGGCGACGCGCTTGCCCCCGGTGAACAGCACCGGGTACACGCGCCCGTCGCGCTCCGTGTAGACGGACAGCGCCGTGCGCCCGCTCTCGGTGTCGACGGCGACGAGCAGCTCGGGTCTGCCGTCGCCGGTCAGGTCCCGGTACATGGGCGGGCGCACTCCCGACACCCCCGGCTCCTTGATGTCCTCGCGTCCGGCGAACGGCTGCATGCGCGGATCGGCCCGGAGCACCGCGTGCGCGTCGAGCCCGCGAAGGCCCTTCGCGCCGATCAGCGGCAGCCCCGTCAGCGCCTTGGGCGGCGGCTGGTGGGTGGAGGCCTCGGCGCCGGGCGCCTTCGTCGACGTACCGGACCAGGCGGGCCAGACGTCGTGCGGCTGCGGCTGTACGGAGACGGAGGGCGCGGCTTCCCCCGCGCCGAGGCCGTCGGTGCGGCCGCAGCCCATGAGCGCGGCGATGCCCAGGGCGGTCGCGACCGCGACGGCGCCCGTCAGGAGGCGGTTCAGAGGAGGCATGCTTCCGACGGTAGAAACCGACTGTTGCGGCATCCCGGAGGTTCTGTAACAGCGACGCTGACCGGGACTTTCCCGCCCCGATTGAGGCCCAAGGTCCCCCCTCACCCGACCCCAAGGCCCCCTCAACCGCCTCCGCCCCCGATCAGCGGCTCCGCCGCTTCAAGCCCCTCCGGCGATTGAGGAGCGGGGTCCGGGGCAGAGCCCCGGTGCTCAGCTCCACCCCCGGGCGCCAGCCCAGCGGACCGGGGAGAAGCGCCCTCGGTGCTCAGCACCACCCCCGAGCACCAGCCCAGCCGGCGGGAGAGAAGCGCCCCCGGTGCTCAGCATCACCCCCGGGCGCCAGGCCCAGCCGGCCGGGCAGAGACAGCCCCAAGGCTCAGCATCACCCCCGGCCGAGACAGCCAGCAGGCCGAGGGAAGACCCCGCTCACCCCCCACCCGAGGCGGCAGCCACTCGTACCGCACACACCTTGAACTCCGGCATCCCGGACACGGGATCAAGCGCCGGATTGGTCAAGATGTTGGCCCGCCCCGCCCCGGCCCAGTGAAAGGGCATGAACACCGTGTCCGGCCGAACCGCGGAGGTCACCCGCGCCGCCACCACCACCCGCCCGCGCCGCGACGTCACCGCCACCTCGTCGCCCTCCGCGACACCGAGCCGCGCCGCGAGCCGCGGATGGAGCTCGACGAAGGGCCCGGGGGCGGCCGCGTTCAGCTCGGGGACGCGGCGGGTCTGCGCCCCCGACTGGTACTGCGCCACCACCCGGCCCGTCGTCAGGTACAGCGGGTACTCCGCGTCGGGCTCCTCGGCGGCGGGCCGGTGCGCCACGGGGACGAAGCGTGCCCGGCCGTCCTCGGTGGCGAAGGAGTCGAGGAAGAGCCGGGGCGTGCCCGGGTGCCCGCCGGGCCGCTCCGGGCACGGCCAGAAGAGGCCGTCCTCCTCGGTCAGCCGCGGGTAGGAGATGCCCGAGTAGTCCGCGGGGCTCCCGGCGCAGGCACGGCGCAGTTCGTCGAAGACCTCCTCCGGGTCGACGGGGAAGCCCTTCTCCAGGGCAGGAGCGAGCCGCGCGGCCAGCGCGTTGAGCACCTCCAGATCGGAGCGGACGCCGTCCGGCGCGGGCAGCGCCCGGCGGCGCAGCAGCACCCTGCCCTCCAGGTTCGTCACCGTGCCGGTCTCCTCGGCCCACTGCGTCACGGGCAGCACCACGTCGGCGAGTTCGGCCGTCTCGGACAGGACGACGTCGGCCACGGCCAGGAAGTCGAGCGACCGTATCCGCTCCTCCACGTGCGCGGCGCGCGGCGCCGACACCACCGGGTTCGAGCCCATGAGGAGCAGCGAGCGGATGTCGGTGCCGAGTGCGTCCAGCAACTCGTATGCCGAACGGCCGGGCCCCGGAAGGGAGTCGGGATCGACGCCCCACACCTCGGCCACGTGCGCCCGCGCCGCCGGGTCCGCCAGCTTGCGGTATCCGGGCAACTGGTCCGCTTTCTGGCCGTGTTCGCGGCCGCCCTGCCCGTTGCCCTGGCCGGTCAGACAGCCGTAGCCGGACAGCGGGCGGCCGGGGCGGCCGGTGGCCAGCGCCAGGTTGATCCACGCGCCGACCGTGTCGGTGCCCTTGGACTGCTGCTCGGGGCCGCGCGCGGTGAGCACCATGGCGTGCTCCGGCTCGGTGAACATCCTTACGGCCTGCCGGAGTTGAGGGACCGGCACTCCCGTGACCCGTTCCACGTACTCCGGCCAGTGCGCCATCGCGCCGGCCCGCGCCGCCTCCCAGCCCCGCGTGCGTTCGCGTACGTACTCCTCGTCGACCCGCCGCTCGGCCACCACCAGGTGCAGCATGCCGAGCGCGAGCGCCAGGTCCGTGCCGGGGCGCGGGGCCAGGTGCAGGTCGGCCTGGTCGGCGGTGCGGGTGCGGCGCGGGTCGACGACGATCAACGTGCCGCCGTTCGCGCGGAGTTCGGTGAAGTACCGCAGGGCAGGCGGCATCGTCTCGGCCGGGTTCGAGCCGACCAGGACGACGCAGCCGGTGCGCGGGACGTCCTCCAGGGGGAAGGGCAGACCGCGGTCGAGGCCGAACGCCTTCTGGCCCGCCGCCGCAGCCGACGACATGCAGAACCGGCCGTTGTAGTCGATCTGCGACGTGCCGAGCACGATGCGCGCGAACTTGCCGAGCGCGTACGCCTTTTCGTTGGTGAGCCCGCCGCCGCCGAAGACCGCGCACGCGTCCGCGCCGTGCGTCGTGCGCGTGCGGGTCAGCCCTGCGGCGACCGCGTCCAGGGCCGCTTCCCAGGTGGCGGGTTCCAGGGCGCCCGCCGTCGAGCGGACCAGCGGGGTGGTCAGGCGCACCCCGTCGCGGAGCACGGCCGCCGCGCTCT
>NZ_JAAGMG010000848.1 GCF_010548525.1 Streptomyces sp. SID14478 | reverse complement strand
GCGTCGGACTCTGCGGCGACCCGCTCGGGCCCGACCGACGGGTGCCCGGCCCACCAGGCGTAGTGCCGGCCGGCGGTGCGGGCGTGCTCCACGATGTCGTCGCCGTGGCCCGCGGCCACCAGCTGGGTCTGGACGCCGGACGCGAGGCGGTAGCGGCTGCCGACCGGGGTGACGAGTGCGCAGGAGACGAGCTCGGCGAGGGCCGCGTCGGCGTGCGTGTCTCCGACGAGGGCCGGCAGATGCGCCTGGTGCGGGATCTCGCCGCCGAGCGCGACGGCGAACCGCAGGGTGGCGCGCGCGGACTCGCTCAGCCCGGAGGCGAGCAGCGCGACGGGCGCGGCTCCGTCGGCGAGCGAGGGCAGCGGGACGTCGTAGTCGCCGACGGCGTCGAAGGGTGCGTCGATGACCGCCGCCGAGGCCTCCGGGCCCACGTCATGGCCGTACGCGTCGAAGGCGCTGGGGTCGGCGCGGAGCAGGTCGCGCCGGCGCAGCAGCGCACCGGCCTGGGCGAAGCGCAGCGGCAGCCCCTCCGACTCGAACCACAGGTCGCCGGCCCACTGCGCCTCGTCGTCGGTGAGGACCCGGCCGACGGCGCGCTCCAGCAGCTCCAGGCTGCCGCCGCGGCCGAGCCCGGCGAGGAAGACCTCTTCCACGTGGGAGTCGGCGGACGGGGCCGCGATCTCGGGCGTCGCGGACAGCAGGAAGGCGCACTCGGGCGTCGCTTCCAGGAGTTCGTCGAGCGCGGCGCCGCCGAACTCCAGGTCGTCGAGGACCACCACGGCGCCGATGTCGTGGACGAGTTCGAGCAGCAGGGCGCGGTCGGGGCGGTGCAGCGGTGCGTGGTAGACGGTGCCGAACAGGTCGTACAGGACGTCGCTCGCCGAGCGCCGGTGGCCGGACAGCCGGATGACGCCGTCGGGCGCGATGTCCAGGCAGTCCTCGGCGATCTGGTCGAGCAGCGCGGTGCGCCCGGACCCGGACGGTCCGGTGAGCCGCACGGAGCGGCCGCGCGCGAGGAGTCGTACGAGCCGCTCGCGCTCCTCCTGGCGCTCCAGGAGAGGCAGTCGGGGCAGCGCGGGGCCGGGCGGCATGGGCGGGCGCGTGGCGCGCGCGAGCTCGGCCCGCTCCGTGGCGTCGTACTTGACGGGCCTGCCGGGGCGCTCGCCCGGCGGGCAGGGCTCTATCTCGCTGCCGTCGACGGGATTGACGGTCAGCAGGTAGTCGCCGGAGACGAGCTGCACGGTGCGTGCGAGCGCGGGTGCCGGCTGGCCGAAGTCGGGCGTGAGCGGATCGCGCGGCTGGCGCTGGCGGCCACCGCTGTCGCGCACGTCATCGCGCGGTTCCTGGCTGAAATCTTCCGGTCCCCGGTGCATCGGGTCCATGGTCAAAGCCCCCCAAAAGCGTGGTGTGCCGCTTGCCCCTCCCGGCCTGTGCACACTGCGCTGTCGCTTCTGGTCCGGTGCCCGCGAGGCGGGTACGTCTTACCGCGGGCGACCGAACCCTAGACCTTGGCCCAGTATCGCCGAACACGCGGGGCCCCGCGCCGTCCGAAGCGTCACAGTCTCGTGAGGATTGTGCGCACTTCCCACCGGAATGAACGATTCATTCCCCCGGCCTGGTTCGTCCGGAGCCGGAACGTCAGACCCGCGGCAGCGACTCGACGCCGATGCCGCCCTCGATGGCCAGAATCCGGTGCAGCCGGGTCGCGACGAGCAGGCGCTGCATCTGGGGCGGCACCCCGCGCAGGACGAGGCGCCGGCCGCAGCGGCCGGCGCGCCGGTGGGCGCCCATGATGACGCCGAGGCCGGTCGCGTCCCAGGAGTCCAGTTCGGACAGGTCGAGCACCAGGTCACCGATGCCGTCGTCGACGGCGGTGTGCAGGACCGTACGGGCGTCCGCCGCGCTGCGGACGTCGAGGCGGCCCCCGACGACCAGCTCGACGTGGTCGCCCCTGATGTGCATATGCGCTCCCCGTGATACGAGAGATATCCGTGTGATCCGTGTGATGACTGATCTGGGTATGTCACTGCAACTGACTGGCTGGAGCACCCATAAGTTGCCGTCTGTAAGCGAACCGATACCGAATTCACCCCGAGGGGTGACATCGCGTCAGCCGCACCCGCGTCAGCCGTGCTTGTAGAAGCCCTGCCCGCTCTTGCGCCCGATGTCACCGGCGTCAACCATCCGGCGCATCAGTTCGGGGGGCGCGAACTTCTCGTCCTGGGACTCGGTGTAGATGTTGCCGGTCGCGTGCAGCAGGATGTCGACGCCCGTGAGGTCGGCGGTGGCCAGCGGGCCCATGGCGTGCCCGAAGCCCAGCTTGCAGGCGGTGTCGATGTCCTCGGCGGTGGCGACGCCCGACTCGTACAGCTTCGCGGCCTCGACGACGAGGGCGGAGATCAGACGGGTCGTCACGAACCCGGCCACGTCGCGGTTGACGACGATGCAGGTCTTGCCGACGGACTCGGCGAACTCCCGTGCGGTGGCGAGGGTTTCGTCGCTCGTCTTGTAGCCGCGCACCAGTTCGCACAGTTGCATCATCGGCACGGGTGAGAAGAAGTGCGTGCCCACGACGCGCTCGGGGCGCTCGGTGACCGCCGCGATCTTGGTGATCGGGATGGCGGAGGTGTTGGACGCCAGCACCGCGTCGTCCCGCACGATCTTGTCGAGCGCGCGGAAGATCTCGTGCTTGACCTCGAGCTTCTCAAAGACGGCCTCGACGACGAGGTCGGCGTCGGCGACGGCGTCCAGATCGGTGGTCGTCGTGATGCGGGACAGCGCGGCCTCGGCGTCCTCGGCGGCGAGTTTGCCCTTGCTCACGAACTTGTCGTAGGACGCCTTGATGCCGCCGGTGCCGCGGGCGAGGGCTTCGTCGGTGACGTCGCGCAGGACGACGTCCCAGCCCGCCTGGGCGGAGACCTGAGCGATGCCCGATCCCATGAGACCGGCTCCGATGACGGCGAGCTTCCGTGCCACGTGCGACTCCCCTAACCGCGTACCCGCATACCGCTTGACCACTGTTGACGTTGCTCTTTTGCGGACCCTAGCGTCAGTGAGGGGCCGTGTGACCGCTAAGAGATGCGCGTCACGCCCGCCCGTCACCCGACCACCACCGCCTCGACGTGGCCCTTCGTGCCGAAGCGCCCTGTCCGAATGACGGACATCACACCTCAACGGCCCATCAGGCGTCGCGCACGGCGTAGTTGAGCACCTTTTCGCTCAGGAGGCCCTCGATGTCGTCGAGCACGCCGAGCATGTCCCGGGAGACGCCGGCCGGTGTGCCGCCCGCGAGCATGCGGCGCCCGATGCCCGCCATGACGGTCTGGTGGACCCAGCCGATCTGACCGGCGATCAGGTCCGGCAGCGGATCGTCGGCGCCGGCGCCGGTCTCCTCCCGCAGCGTCCCGGTGAGGTGGTCGTGGACCTCCTGCTGGATCGCCCACAGCCGCGAACGCAGCGACGGCGCGGCGTGCACGACGCGCATGAAGTCGCTGTACCCGTCCATCAGTCCGACGCGCGGCGACACCGCCTCGACCTCGTCGCGCAGCTCCCGCAGGACCGCGGCCGCCGCGGACTCCCCCGGCTCCCGGCCGCGCACCCAGCGCGACATCCGGTCGACGACGCCCCGGGAGCGGTCGAGGAACAGGTCCTCCTTGGCCGGGAAGTAGTTGTAGACGGTGTTCACGGACACGTCGGCGGCGTCCGCGACCTCCGCGACCGTCACCGCGTCGAAGCCCCGTTCCAGGAACAGCCCGGTCGCGACGTCCGAGATGTACTGCCTGGTCTGGCGCTTCTTGCGCTCCCTGAGTCCCTCAGCCATGCCCCGATGCTAGCCATTCGCTGGCCTTCCTGAAATTTTGGGGAGATTGCAAAATTTAAGTGACTCTGTTTTTCTTGCCCCATGGCAGTCATCAGCACGTCCGGCCTGGCCCGGACCTTTTCGACCAGGCAGGGGCCGGTCGAGGCCGTCCGCGGCATCGACCTGCGCGTCGGACCCGGCGAGATCCTCGGCTTCCTCGGCCCGAACGGCGCGGGCAAGACCAC
>NZ_JAAGMG010000792.1 GCF_010548525.1 Streptomyces sp. SID14478 | reverse complement strand
CGGCGGCGTTCGCCGTGGGCAGCGCGGCCGCCTGCCTCGCCTTCCTCGTCGCGTGGCGCGTACGCCCCCTCGAACCCGCTACGCAGGCCGTCGCAGCACGGTGAGGCTCCGGCCGGCCAGCGTCATGCGGTCGCCCGCCTGCACCTTGGGGCCGTCGTCGGCGGGCAGTCCGTTCGCCAGCGCCGTGTCGACGACGGGCTGCCACCCCGACCCGTGGTTGACGGGCACCACGAACTCCAACGCCGTCGGAGAGGCGTTGAACAGCAGCAGGAACGAGTCGTCCAGGATGCGCTCGCCGCGCGGGCCCGGCTCCGAGATCGCGTTGCCGTTCAGGAACACCGACAGGGCGCGGGTGTGCGCCGCACCCCAGTCCTCCTGCGTCATCTCCCCGCCCTCCGGCGTGAACCAGGAGATGTCCGACAGCTCGTCGTGCGTGCCCTCGACCGGACGGCCGTGGAAGAAGCGGCGCCTGCGGAACACGGGATGCTCACGGCGCAGCCGCACCATCGCGCGCGTGAACTCCAAGAAGGGCTCCGGCGGGGCGTCGGAGTCCGCCCAGCGCACCCACGCCACCTCGTTGTCCTGGCAGTAGGCGTTGTTGTTGCCGCCCTGCGTGCGGCCGAACTCGTCGCCGTGGCTGAGCATGGGAACGCCCTGCGACAACATCAGCGTCGCGACGAAGTTGCGCATCTGGCGCGCCCGGAGGTCGAGCACCTCGGGATCCTCCGTCTCGCCCTCCGCGCCGCAGTTCCACGACCTGTTGTGGCTCTCCCCGTCGCGATTGCCCTCACCGTTGGCGTCGTTGTGCTTGTCGTTGTACGACACCAGGTCGTGCAGCGTGAAACCGTCGTGGCAGGTCACGAAGTTGATGGAGGCCAGCGGGCGGCGGCCGTCGTCCTGGTAGAGGTCCGACGAACCGGTGATCCGGCCCGCGAACTCCGCGAGCGTGCGCGGCTCGCCGCGCCACAGGTCCCGCACCGTGTCGCGGTACTTGCCGTTCCACTCCGTCCACAGCGGCGGGAAGTTGCCCACCTGATAGCCGCCCTCGCCGACGTCCCACGGCTCCGCGATCAGCTTCACGCGCGAGACCACCGGGTCCTGCTGCACCAGGTCGAAGAACGACGACAGCCGGTCCACCTCGTGGAACTGCCGCGCCAAGGTGGCGGCAAGATCGAAGCGGAACCCGTCGACGTGCATCTCCTCCACCCAGTAGCGCAGCGAATCCATGATCATCTGGAGGACGTGCGGGGACCGCATGAGGAGGGAGTTCCCCGTCCCCGTGGTGTCCATGTAGTAGTGCGGGTCGTCGGTCAGCCTGTAGTACGACGGATTGTCGAGCCCCTTGAAGGACAGCGTCGGGCCCAGATGGTTCCCCTCGGCCGTGTGGTTGTAGACGACGTCCAGGATGACCTCGATGCCGGCCTGGTGCAGCGCCCGCACCGCCGACTTGAACTCCAGGACCTGCTCGCCCCGGTCGCCCCACGACGCGTACGTGTTGTGCGGGGCGAAGAAGCCGATGGTGTTGTAGCCCCAGTAGTTGTTCAGCCCCATCTCGACGAGTCGGTGGTCGTTGACGAACTGATGGACCGGCATCAACTCCAGGGCGGTGACGCCCAGTTCGGTGAGGTGCTCGATGATCTCCGGCTGGGCGAGCGCCGCATACGTGCCGCGCATCTCCGGCGGGAGCGCCGGATGGCGCATCGTCAGGCCCTTCACGTGCGCCTCGTACAGCACCGTCTCGTGGTACTCGGTGCGCGGCAACCGGTCGTCGCCCCAGTCGAAGTACGGATTGACCACGACCGACGCCATCATGTGCGGCGCCGAGTCCAGGTCGTTGCGCTGCTCCGGGGCGCCGAACGGATAGCCGTACACCGCCTCCGTCCAGTCGATCTGACCGCTCACCGCACGGGCGTACGGATCGAGCAGCAGCTTCGCCGAGTTGACGCGCAGCCCGCGCGCGGGGTCGTAGGTGCCGTGCGCGCGGTAGCCGTACCGCTGCCCGGGCATGATCCCGGGCAGGTAGGCGTGCCGGACGAACGCGTCGGATTCCCGCAGTTCCACCGCGGTCTCCGAGCCGTCGTCGTGCAACAGGCACAACTCGATGCGGTCCGCGGTCTCCGAGAAGACCGCGAAATTGGTGCCGGCGCCGTCGTACGTGGCACCCAGCGGATACGCCTGTCCAGGCCAGACCTGCATGCTGAGACTCTTCCACTTCCGGCCCGGCCGCCCGGGCGACATCAGTCAGTCTCTCCCCCGAAAGTGGCGGAACCACCTACGAGTTGGGCCCCTCTTACAAGTTGACCACGTATACCGGTGCCCACCCGTGGGGCTGCCGGGGAAGCAGGGGGAAGATGTGCGCGAGCTAGTAAGACGCCATCTGGGGAAATTTATGGCGACAGGGGCCCTCGCGGTCGCCGGTGCCGCCGTCGCGGTCGGCGTGAGCCTGCCGGACGACGGTGGCGCCGCCGACGCCGCGAGGGCGGGGGCGGCCCAGCAGGACGCGGTGGCCCCCGAGGGCAAGGTCGAGGCGGCCCCGGCGGAGGGGGACAAGGGCGTCGGCCGTGATCCGCTCACCGACGCCGAGATCGGCCGGGCCGAGCAACTCGCGGTGACGAACAACGGCCTGCGGATGGACGCCAGGGACGTGGAGGGCGACCGCGGCCCCCAGCACCTGTCGACGAACCTGACGGAGATCGACCCGGGGCTGAGCGGCGCCGCCGCGGGGCAGCGCCGCGCGGACGTCGTCTACTACGACTACCGGAGCGACTCCGTCGTCACCAAGACCGTGAACCTGGACACCGGAAAGGTGGAGGACTCCCGGACCGACCAGGGCGTGCAGCCGCCGCCCAGCCGGGGTGAACTGACCGAGGCGGCCCAGCTGTTGATCGCAGACAGGCTCGGCGCCGGCCTGAAGGCCGACTACAAGGACGCGACGGGGCACGCGCTCACGAAGGCCGACCAACTCCAGCTGAGCGGCATGGTGTTCCGCAAGGCGACCGTCGCGAAGGTCCCCTCCGACCTCACCGCCTGCGGCAAGCACCGCTGCCTGCGCGTCGTCGCCAAGGTCAAGAACGGGCCGTGGATCGACACCCGCGCCCTCGTCGTCGACCTCAGCGACCGCACGGTCGGACGCCTCTCCTGAGCGCGGCCCCGTCACCGCACCCTCCACACACGTGTCCTGCACAAGGGAGTTCCTTCCGTATGGACGTCATGCACGGCATCAGATCCCGGCGCGCCCGCAAGCGGCCCGCCCTCGCACTCTCCGGCCTTGCGGTCACCGCGCTGCTCGGCACCGCCCTCGCCACCGCCCCGGGCGCCACGGCCGCGCCCCGGCAGGCACCCG
>NZ_JAAGMG010000746.1 GCF_010548525.1 Streptomyces sp. SID14478 | reverse complement strand
GGCCGCACCCCGGACCGGACCACACAGGCGGCATCCACGTCCTCCACGTCCTCGCCCGCCCCCTCCTCGCCCAGCGCGTCACCGCGACCCACCCGACGCCGCCCCGAGCTGCCGCGCGGCGGGCGCCGGCTCTTCCCCGAGCACCGGCTCGTCGGCTACTGCGGCCTGCCCGGCGCCGCCGCCCTCGGACGGCTCGGCACGGGTGACCTCGACGACCGGGTCAAGGAGATCGAACGGCGGGGCCGGGCCTATGCCGACGGCCGTACGGTGCTGCCCGTCCTCGAACTGCTCGCCGTCGTCGCCAACTCCTCCGCCGGGCCCGACGGCACCTACCGCAGCCGCACCCCCGACGCCACGATCCACACGTTCCTGGCGGCGGCCCGCCGCCACAAGGCGCTGCTCCTCCTCAACATCCAACCGGGCCGCGCCGACGCCCTCGCCGAGGTGAAGGCGCTGCGGAAGTGGCTCGTCCACCCGGATGTCGGCATCGCCCTGGACCCGGAGTGGGAGATGGCCCCCGGCCAGAAGCCCGGCGACACCTACGGCCGCACCAGCGGCGCCGAACTGACCCGGATCGCCGCCCATCTCGCGTCGCTGGTGGAGGCGCACGACCTCCCGGAGAAGGTGTTCGTCCACCACCAGGTCGCCGAGTCCGTCGTCCGGGACGCGGACCGGCTGCGCGTCCCCGCGGGCGTGGCCGCCATCAAGAGCGCCGACGGGATCGGCACCCCGCACCTCAAGCGGGAGACCTGGAAACGGCTGGTCGCGCGCATGCCCCCGCGCGTGCACACCGGTTTCAAACTCTTCTTCGACGAGGACACCGAGGGCGGCAGCCGCCTCATGACCCCGGACGAGGTCCTGGGCCTTGACCCGCGCCCCTCGTACGTGATGTACGAATGAGGGCGCCGGTACGCGTACGCGACGGCGAGGACGGAGGACGGGATGGAGCCATCGGCACTCCGCCGGGCGGTGGGGGCCGCAACGACCACCGCTGCGGAACTGAGCCTCCAGGTCGACGACGTGGTCGTCATCCAGAACTCGGACCGCGTCGCCCTGCGCCTGGTGCCGTGCGATGTCCTCGCCCGGGTCGCGCCGTCGGAACACCTGGCCGATTCCACGTTCGAGGTGGAGGTCGCCCGCCTCCTCGCCGACGTCGTCGACGCCCCGGTGGCCGAGCTCGACCCGCGGGTCGCTCCCCGCGTCTTCTCGCGTGACGGGTTCGCCCTGTCGCTGTGGACGTACTACGCACCGCTGGAGCCGGAGATCGCGCCGGCCGCCTACGCGGACGCGCTCTCGCGCCATCACGCCGCCCTGCGCCGGATCGACCTGGACGCCCCGCACTTCACCGATCGCGTCGCCCGGGCCCTCGGTGAGGTGAACGACCAGGACCGCTCCCCCGAACTGCCCGCTGCGGAGCGGGAGTTCCTCCGCGACACGCTCACCGCCCTGAGCACCGGGATCGGCACCGGGAAGGACAGCGAGCAGCTGCTGCACGGCGAACCCCATCCGGGCAACCTCCTCCACACGGGACGAGGACCGCTGTTCGTGGACCTCGGCACGTGCTGCCGCGGGCCGGTCGCGTTCGATCTCGCCCACGCGCCCGAGGACGTCGCACCGCACTACCCGGGGGCCGACCTCGGCCTGGTCGACCGGTGCCGCGCCCTGAACTGGGCGCTGTTCTCGTCCTGGCGCTGGCGCCGGGACGACCAGATGCCCGACCGGGACCACTGGCGCGCGGAGGGCCTCCATCGGGTGCGCGCGGCGCTCGACCGCTGCGCACAGGACTGAACCCGCCCCGGCAACCCTGGGACTCCGGGAACCCTGGGACCCCTGGGAACGCTGGGAACACGCCCCGTTCACCGGGGACCGTGTCATTCCCACGCCCTGCCCGCCCCGCTCACACCGTTCTCCCACGCGCGTGCGGCACCGTCGGATTCTCAAGAACCGTTCGGTCGCCCAGCCCAGGAGGAGATCCGTTGACCATCGCAGGTGTGCGCAGGAACGCCGCGCCATGGCTGGCCATCGTCGCCCTCGCGGCCGGCCTGGTCGCGTGCAGCGGCGACGACGGCCGTGCGGGCACGGCCGAGGAGAGCGGGAGTCCGCGCGGCAGCGCTTCCCCGCAGCGGCCCAACATCGTGTGGGTGCTGACCGACGACCTCTCGTCGGACCTGGTGGACCACATGCCGCACGTGAAGGCGATGCAGAAGGACGGCCTGTCCTTCTCGAACTACACGGTGACCGACTCCCTGTGCTGTCCGTCCCGTTCGTCCCTCTTCACCGGCAAGTTCCCTCACAACACAGGGGTGTTCACGAACACGCCGCCGGACGGCGGTTTCGAGACCTTCCACGAGAAGGGGAACGAGGACAAGACCTTCGCCACCGCCCTGCACCAGCAGGGCTATCGCACGGCGATGATGGGGAAGTACCTCAACGGCTACCAGCCGGACATGACGGTGGACGGCGAGAAGAACTACGTGCCCCCGGGCTGGGACGAGTGGGACGTGGCCGGGAACGGCTACAAGGAGTACGACTACGCCCTCAACGAGAACGGCAGGACGGTCGACCACGGGCACGACCCGGAGGACTACCTGACCGACGTCGTCAACGAGAAGGGCCAGGACTTCATCGGGACGTCGGTGCGGGACAAGAAGCCTTTCGTGCTCGACATCTCCACCTTCGCGCCGCACGGCCCGGCCACCCCGGCCCCCCAGGACGAGGGGTCGTTCCAGGATCTGAAGCTGCCGCGGCCACCGGCCTTCGACAAGACCCCCACGGACGCCCCGCAGTGGCTCAAGGACAAGAAGGCCTTCACCCCGCAGCAGATCAAGAAGATCACCCGCACGTACCGCAAGCGCGTGCGTGCCGTCCAGGCCGTCGACCGCATGATCGGTGACCTGCAGGAGAAGCTGAAGAAGGAAGGCGTGTACGACAACACCGTCTTCGCGTTCGCGTCCGACAACGGCTTCCACATGGGCCAGTACCGCCTGATGCCGGGCAAGCAGACCGCCTTCGACACCGACGTGAACGTGCCGCTGGTGGTCACGGGCCCCGGCGTCCCGCAGGGCGAGACCACAGGGGCGATCGCTTCCAACATCGACATCTGCCCCACCTTCACGGAGCTGGGCGGCGCCGCGGCCGACCCGGACGCCGACGGCCGCAGCCTGGTGCCGCTGCTGAAGGGCGAGACCCCGGCGGACTGGCCGCGGACCGCGCTGGTGGAGCACCACGGGCCCAACACCTCCGCGCAGGATCCCGACAAGCCCGGCAAGGGCAGCGGCAATCCGCCGAGTTACGAGGCGCTGCGCACGGACCGGTACACGTACGTCGCGTACCGGAACGGTTCCCACGAGTACTACGACCGCAGCAAGGACCCGGACATGCTGCACAACGTCTACGGGCAGCTGTCCTCGCGCACGAAGGAGCGGCTCGCCTCGGACCTGAAGCGGCTGCAGGACTGCAAGGGCGCGAAGGAGTGCGCCGCCGCGAGCCGGGCCGGCTGACCCGGTCCCCGGGGGCGTGTCAGGGGGCCTTCGGGAGCCGGACGCTCACGCGGGTCCCCTCTCCCGGGGCACTGGCCACGTCCACGCCGCCGCCGTGCGCCTGGGCGACCGCCGCGACGATGGCCAGCCCGAGGCCGCTGCCGTCGCCGCTGTGTGCCGGGTCGCCGCGGTAGAACCGCTCGAACAGCCGCGGCAGCGCCTCGTCCGCG
>NZ_JAAGMG010000711.1 GCF_010548525.1 Streptomyces sp. SID14478 | reverse complement strand
GGGGACGGGCCGGGCGACGGGGAGGCGGTGCGGGAGCGGGCCGCTGCGGCCGCGCTCGCCGCCGCGCGGGCGCTGCACCAGGAGGACGCCGAGGGCAGTGCCAAGATGGCCGCGCACGGGCTGCAGCTGCTCGACGAGTTGCTGACCGGCGGCAATCACCGGATCCTGACGCACTGCAACACCGGGGCGTTGGTCTCCGGCGGGGAGGGCACCGCGTTCGCGGTGGCGCTCGCCGCGCACCGGGCGGGGCGGCTGCGTCGCCTGTGGGTGGACGAGACGCGTCCGCTGCTGCAGGGGGCACGCCTGACCGCGTACGAGGCCGCACGCAACGGAATGGCGTACACCTTGCTCACGGACAGCGCGGCAGGGTCGCTGTTCGCCGCCGGCGAGGTGGATGCCGTGCTCATCGGGGCGGACCGCATCGCCGCCGACGGTTCGGTGGCCAACAAGGTGGGGAGCTATCCGCTCGCCGTGTTGGCGCGATATCACCATGTGCCGTTCATCGTGGTGGCGCCGGTGACGACCGTGGACCTGGAGACTGCCGACGGCGCGTCCATCGAAGTGGAGCAGCGGGCCGGACATGAAGTGACGGAGGTCACGGCGCCGCAGTCGCCGCTGGCCGGAGTGGAGGCAGGAGGCGGGATCCCGGTGGCACCGCTGGGAACGCAGGCGTACAACCCTGCGTTCGACGTGACACCACCGGAATTGGTGACGGCAATCGTCACGGAGTGGGGCGTGGTGGCGCCTGTGACAGCTGAGGGCCTGGGTGAGCTGTGTGCCAGGTCACGCCAGGTATCGAGTAGCTAATGGGATGATGTGGTCCATGAAGGGACGAGTCCTTGTCGTCGACGACGACACCGCACTGGCCGAGATGCTCGGCATTGTGCTGCGTGGTGAAGGTTTTGAGCCGTCGTTCGTAGCTGACGGCGACAAGGCGCTGGCCGCTTTCCGTGAGACCAAGCCCGATCTGGTTCTCCTCGACCTGATGCTGCCCGGTAGGGACGGCATCGAGGTGTGCCGCCTGATCAGGGCGGAGTCCGGGGTTCCGATCGTGATGCTCACGGCGAAGAGCGACACCGTCGATGTGGTGGTGGGCCTCGAGTCCGGGGCCGACGACTACATCGTGAAGCCGTTCAAGCCGAAGGAGCTCGTGGCCCGTATCCGGGCGCGGCTGCGGAGGTCGGAGGAGCCCGCCCCCGAGCAGCTGGCCATAGGTGACCTGGTCATCGATGTGGCCGGGCACTCGGTGAAGCGGGACGGGCAGTCGATCGCGCTGACGCCGCTGGAGTTCGACCTGCTGGTCGCACTCGCACGCAAGCCGTGGCAGGTGTTCACGCGTGAGGTGCTCCTGGAGCAGGTCTGGGGCTACCGGCACGCGGCGGACACCCGTCTGGTCAACGTGCACGTGCAGCGGCTGCGTTCGAAGGTCGAGAAGGATCCCGAGCGGCCGGAGATCGTGGTGACCGTCCGTGGCGTCGGTTACAAGGCCGGACCGAGCTGACGTGTCCCGGGACAGTGCCGCTTCGGCGCCCGGGAAGCCGGGGTCTCGCTCGGAGCGGCCTGTGGGACAGGCGGCCGGGCCCTCTGCCGCGGGCAGGGGGCCCTGGCTGCGCCGGGTCATGGACGGCGGGCTGCTGCTCCAGGGCGGGATGAACGGCAGCCCGGTGCTGCGTCTGTTCACGCGCTGGGTGCGGCGTCCGCTGCTGCCGGCGATGCGGTTGTGGCGGCGCAACATCCAGCTGAAGGTCGTCGTCACGACCCTGCTGATGTCACTCGGTGTCGTGCTCCTGCTCGGCATCGTCGTCATCGGCTCCGTGCGCAACGGACTGCTGGACGCCAAGGTGAAGGCGTCGCAGAGCCAGGCCGAGGGCGGGTTCCGCGCGGCCAAGGACAAGGCGGACTCGGCGGCCGCCGGAATGCGTGACGGCGACTCCGGGGACAGCCGCACCACCCGGAACTCCAACCTCTGGATGAGCGACCTCGCCACCCAGCTCTCCAGCGGCGGCAAGGGCGCCTTCGACGTCGTGACGCGCAGCCCCAGCGACGTCGACAACGGCAACGGACGGGGATCGCGCGCCTCCGGCGGCGTGGTGCCTGACCGCAGCGTCCCCGACGACCTGCGCGCGCGGGTCGACCGGATGACCGGCGCCTCGCAGGAGTACGCGCGGATCGTCTACGACGACGGCAAGGAGTCGCAGCCCGGCCTGGTCATCGGCAAGCGGCTCAGCGACCCGCAGGGCGACGCCTACCAGCTGTACTACCTCTTCCCGCTGACCCAGGAGGAGAAGTCGCTGAGCCTGGTCAAGGGGACCCTCGCGACGGCAGGCCTCTTCGTGGTCGTGCTGCTCGGGGCCATCGCCTGGCTCGTCGTACGGCAGGTCGTCACGCCGGTGCGGATGGCGGCCGGGGTGGCCGAGCGGCTCTCCGCGGGCCGCCTCCAGGAACGTATGAAGGTGACCGGCGAGGACGACATCGCGCGCCTGGGCGAAGCCTTCAACAAGATGGCGCAGAACCTGCATCTGAAGATCCAGCAGCTGGAGGACCTGTCGCGGATGCAGCGGCGGTTCGTGTCGGACGTGAGCCACGAGCTGAGGACGCCGCTGACGACCGTACGGATGGCCGCCGACGTCATCCATGAGGCGCGGGTCGACTTCGACCCCGTCACCGCGCGGTCCGCGGAGCTGCTCGCCGACCAGCTGGACCGGTTCGAGTCGCTGCTGGCCGATCTGCTGGAGATCAGCCGGTTCGACGCCGGCGCCGCCGCGCTGGAGGCCGAGCCGATAGACCTGCGGGAGGTCGTACGCCGTGTCGTCGGCGGCGCCGAACCGCTGGCCGAACGCAAGGGCACACGCGTGCGGATCGTCGGCGACGAGCAGCCGGTGATCGCCGAGGCGGACGCGCGCCGTGTCGAGCGCGTCCTGCGCAACCTCGTGGTGAACGCGGTGGAGCACGGTGACGGCAAGGACGTCGTGGTGCGGCTCGCGGCCGCGGGCGGCGCCGTGGCCGTGGCGGTGCGCGACTACGGGGTCGGGCTCAAGCCGGGTGAGGCGACCCGGGTGTTCAGCCGTTTCTGGCGCGCTGATCCGGCACGCGCGCGTACCACCGGCGGTACGGGCCTCGGCCTGTCCATCGCCCTGGAGGACGCGCGGCTGCACGGCGGCTGGCTGCAGGCGTGGGGTGAGCCCGGCGGTGGTTCGCAGTTCCGGCTCACGCTGCCGCGGACGGCGGACGAGCCGCTGCGCGGTTCGCCGATACCCCTGGAGCCGGAGGACTCGCGGCGCGGCCGCGGGGAGCAGGGCGCCGGGCAGCCG
>NZ_JAAGMG010000682.1 GCF_010548525.1 Streptomyces sp. SID14478 | reverse complement strand
CCCGGCCTGCGCGGCCGCCGTGACCAGCGGCTCGGGCGCCTCCTGGTGCGGCAGGTCGGGGCCGAGGCCGAGCGCGAGGGCGTGCGCACCGCCCGCGGCGACGTCCTCGACGTAACGGCGACAGGCCGCCACGTCCATCGGCAGCAGCAGCCCGATCGTCATGAGCAGCTCGCCGCCCTGCAGCCACGGGCCGGGGCGCAGCAGTTCCGAGGCGTGCGCGGCGAGCACCGGCCGGTCCAGGTGCTCGGGGCACGCGGCGACGGACAGATGCAGTGCGGGGCGGCCGACCAGGTCGGACAGGAGCAGCGCCATGCGTACCAGTGTCACCGACCGGCGGTGTACGTGATGTCCATGCTTGCGGGCAGGGTTCGCCCTCAGGGCGATCGAAGCGGGCACGCGCCTCGGATTACGTTCATCCTGCTGATACGTACCGAGCACGTACCGAACCCGGGGGAATCGAGGAGATGGCCGGATGACGACGACCGTGGCCTGTGCACAGCTCGCCCTCGCGGTCGGGGACGTGGCCGGCAACCTCGCCGCCGCCGAGGAGGCCATCGCGGCCGCCGCGGCCGCCGGGGCCCGTGTCGTCGTCCTGCCCGAGCTCGCCAACAGCGGCTATGTGTTCGAGGACGCCGCCGAGGCCCGCGCCCTCGCCGAACCCGTCGACGGGCCGACCGTCACCGCCTGGTCCGCCGCGGCCCGACGGCACGGCGTCACGCTCGTCGCGGGCTTCGCCGAGCTGGACTCCCGGGCACGGGTGCGGAACTCCGCCGTGCTCATCGACCCCGCCGGCACCGTCCGCGCCGTCTACCGCAAGGCACACCTGTTCGGCACCGAGCGGGACTGCTTCGTCCCCGGCGACGAGGCACCGCCCGTCGTCGACGTCGAGGGCGTCGGCCGGATCGGCGTCATGGTCTGCTACGACGTCGAGTTCCCCGAGTGGGTGCGGCGGGTGGCGCTGGCCGGCGCCGAGCTGCTGTGCGCCCCCGTCAACTGGCCGCTGTTCCCTCGCCCGGACGGCGAGCGCCCCGGCGAGGTCGTCCGCGTCCAGGCCGACGCCGCCGTGAACCGGATGTACGTCGCCGCCTGCGACCGGGCCGGCGCCGAGCGCGGCGTCCACTGGACCGGCGGCTCCGTGATCGTCGACCCGGACGGCTTCCCCCTCGCCGGGCACACCCCGACCGAGGGCCCCGCCCTGCTCCTCGCCGCCTGCGATCTCGCGCGGGCCCGCGACAAGCGGCTCGGCGACCACAACGATGTGTTCGGGGACCGCAGACCCGGGCTGTACGGCCCCTGACGGACCCCGCGCACCCCCGCCCTCCCTTTACCTGTACGGCCTCCCTCCACCTGTACGCCTGTTCACGCGAAAGGCACGCCAT
Source organism: Streptomyces sp. SID14478 (assembly GCF_010548525.1). GTDB lineage: Bacteria > Actinomycetota > Actinomycetes > Streptomycetales > Streptomycetaceae > Streptomyces. The sequence continues at coordinate 4,209 of NZ_JAAGMG010000682.1, read as the reverse complement.
GACCAGCGAGCACCCCGCCCCCCGCGGCCCGATCGACTCCTCGCGCGTCCCGCGCTACGCGGGCCCCGCGACGTTCGCCCGCCTGCCGCGCCTGGACGAGGTCACCGCCGCGGACGTCGCGGTCGTCGGCGTGCCCTTCGACACGGGTGTCTCGTACCGTCCCGGCGCCCGCTTCGGCGGCAACGCCATCCGCGAGGCCTCCCGTCTGCTGCGCCCCTACAACCCGGCGCAGGACGCGTCCCCCTTCGCGCTCGCCCAGGTCGCGGACGCCGGTGACATCGCCGCGAACCCGTTCAACATCAACGAGGCCGTCGAGACGATCGAGGCCGCCGCCGACGACCTGCTCGGCTCCGGCGCCCGCATGATGACCCTCGGCGGCGACCACACCATCGCGCTGCCGCTGCTGCGCTCCGTCGCCAAGAAGCACGGCCCGGTCGCGCTGCTCCACTTCGACGCGCACCTGGACACCTGGGACACCTACTTCGGCGCCGAGTACACGCACGGCACCCCGTTCCGGCGGGCCGTCGAGGAGGGCATCCTCGACACGTCGGCGCTCTCGCACGTGGGCACCCGCGGGCCCCTCTACGGCAAGCAGGACCTCACCGACGACGAGAAGATGGGCTTCGGCATCGTCACCTCGGCGGACATCTACCGCCGCGGGGCCGACGAGGTCGCCGACCAGCTGCGCCAGCGCATCGGCGACCGCCCGCTGTACATCTCCATCGACATCGACTGCCTCGACCCGGCCCACGCCCCGGGCACCGGCACCCCGGAGGCCGGCGGCATGACCTCCCGCGAGCTGCTCGAGATCCTCCGCGGCCTGGCCTCCTGCAACCTGGTCTCGGCCGACGTGGTCGAGGTGGCGCCCGCGTACGATCACGCGGAGATCACCGCCGTCGCCGCCTCGCACACCGCGTACGAGCTGACGACGATCATGTCCCGGCAGATCGCGGAGTCCCGTACGGTTTCCTGATCCCTGGGAACGCACCACGAAAGGGCCGCCCGATGCCCCACGACCACGACCTCGTCCTGAGCCCCACGCCCCGCCAGATCGAGGCGGCGCTGAACCCGCCGCCGGGGCGCACGGGCGGTGACCTGGTCGTGGAGACGCTCGCGGGTCTCGGCGCGTCCACCGTCTTCGGCCTGCCGGGCCAGCACGCGCTCGGCCTCTTCGATGCGGTACGCCGCTGCGACCTGCTGCGCTACGTCGGTCTGCGCACCGAGCAGAACGCCGGGTTCGCCGCGGACGCGTACGGGCGGGTGAGCGGCGAGGTCGCCCCGCTGTTCGTGTCGACGGGGCCCGGCGCCCTGATGACGCTGCCCGCGCTGCAGGAGGCGGCGGCGGCCTCGGCGCCGGTGCTGATGGTGGCGAGCCAGGTGCCGGTGGCGGGACTCGGCGGCGGCCGGCACGGCTACCTGCACGAACTGCGGGACCAGCAGGCCGCGTTCAGGGACGTCGTGAAGTCCGTGCACACCGTGCGGACGCAGTCGCAGATCCCGTCGGCGATCGCGGCCGCCTGGGAGTCGGCGTTGAGCGTGCCGCACGGCCCGGTGTACGTCGAGATCCCGCAGGACGTCCTGCTCGCCCCGACGGCGCTGCCGGTGGTGACGGCGGCGGACGCCACCCCGCACGAACTGGTCCCGCGGCCCGAACTCACCGCCGTGGCGGCCGACTTGCTGGAGAAGGCCGAACGCCCGGTGATCGTCGCGGGTGGCGGCGTCGTGCGCGCCGACGCGGCCGGCAAGCTGCGCGCCCTGGCGGAGAAGCTGAACGTGCCGGTGGTGTGCACGTACGGCGGCAAGGGCGCGTTCCCCTGGCAGCACCCGCTCTCCCTCCAGTCGTGGATGGAGGACCGGCACCTGACCGCGTTCCTGGAGGACGCGGACGTGCTGCTCGTGGTCGGCTCGGGACTCGGTGAGCTGTCCTCGAACTACCACACCTTCGCGCCGCGCGGCCGCATCGTCCAAGTCGACGCCGATGCCGGCACGTTGGAGGCCAACCACCCGGCGCTCGGCATCCACGCCGACGCCCGCCTGGCGCTCCAGGCACTCCTGGAGACGGTGCGGGACCGCGCCGACGAGAAGGCGCCGGACCGGGTGGCCGAGGTCCTGGCCGCCGTACGCGCACGCCTCGACGGTCAGGAACTGGCCCTGGAGCAGCAGGTGTTGGCGGCGGTGCGGGACGCGCTGCCGGCCAAGGCGCCCTCCTTCTGGGACATGACCATCCTGGCCTACTGGGCGTGGGCGGCCTGGCCCGGGGCGCTGCACTCGGCGCAGGGCGCGGGCGGCCTCGGCTACGCCTATCCGGCCGCGCTGGGCGCCGCCGTCGCCGACCCGACCACCCCCGTCCTCGCGGTCTCCGGCGACGGCGGCGCCCTGTACTCGATCGCCGAACTCGCCACGGCCCAGCAGGAGTCGCTCGACGTGACCTGGCTGATCGTCGACGACGGCGGCTACGGCATCCTGCGCGAGTACATGACCGACGCCTACGGAGAGCCGGCCGGCACCGAACTGACCCGGCCGGACTTCGTGGCCCTGGCCGGGTCGTTCGGGGTGAGCGCGGTGCGTACGTCGCCGGAGGCGCTGAGCGAGGACCTGGCGGCGGCGCTCGCCGCACCCGGGCCGAGCGTGGTCGTCCTGCCGGCCCGGCTGCGGATGTTCGCGTCCAGCTAATGCGGGCCCGGCGGGAGGGTCACCAGATCGACTCGACCCACTCCGGGTGGTCGATGAAGGGGTTCCGGTTGTGCTGGTAGGTGTCGTAGATGACCTCGTTGCGGTTCTCCTCGAAGGCGTCCGGCGGGTCCTCGTCGCTCCACGCCTTCAGCACCGAGAGCTTGCCGATGTGGGGTGAACTGCCATTGTTCACCGCCTCGTTGGGCTCCAGGTCGGCGAAGGAGTCGTCGCCCTCGTAGCGCACGGCCATGTAGAGGATCATGCGGGCCACGTCGCCCTTGACGGCGTCGCGCGGCTCGAAGGAGTCGGAGTCGGTGAGGCTGCCGCCGCCGTTCGCCACCGCGCTGCCGCCGTTGTCGAAGTCCTTGTTGCCGCGGACCGCGTTGACCGTCACGTCCTCGGGGCGCAGGTGGTGCAGGTCCGTGCCGGGGCCGGTGGCGGTGCCGAAGTCGCCGTGGGACTTGGCCCAGACGTGCTCGCGGTTCCAGTCGCCCGAGTCGCCGCCGTTGAGCGACTTGGCGCGGGAGGTGCCGCTGTAGAGCAGGATCACGTTGTTGCTGTTGGCCGGGTCCTGGTCGGTGACCTTGAGCGCGTTCCAGACGCCGTCGTACGAGACCTTCGTCTGGTCGCTGATGATCGTGTGCAGCGCGCTCTTGAGCGCCGTGCCGGTCTTGCCCAACGCGTCCTGGTAGTACGTGTCGTCGTACGCGGTGGTGGTCGCGGTGGGGGTCGCGGCGGCCGGGCCCGCGATGGCCGCGGGGAGGGCGAAGGCGGCCAGTACGGCCGCGGTGGTGAGGGCGACGGTGCGTATGTGGATTCCGGGCATGTGGGGTGTCCGTCCGTTCTACGCGGGTTGACTGGTGGAACGGAGCGTGACATGGACACGTATAGATTGGGTGAATGCGAGGCGTCGGTCCTGTGACGACACCGGCCCCTGACTATGTGTCAGGGGCCGGTGGCAGTGGGGGAGTTGACTGATCAGTTCACGTCGGACGGGTCCAGGCGGTAGACGGACGGGGAACTGTCCGAGCTCGGGGAGTCGGAAGAGCTCCGCGACTCGGAAGAGCTCCGGGAGTCGGACGTGCTCTTGCTGTACGCGCTCTCCTTCACCGCCGTGCCGTGCTGCTTCACCCAGGCGGTCACCGCGGAGCCGACGTCGTTGCCGCCGCCCATACCGCCGCCCATGCCGCCCTCGCCGACCTGGATGTAGCGCAGCTGACCGCTCTTGACCAGCTTCTTGAGTTTGGCGACGGTCATGCCCTTGTCGGAGCCGGTGAAGCCGTACATGGAGATGACGGGCTTCTTGGTGCTGAGGATGACCGAGGCGGCGGACTGCGAATTGGACACCGCGAGCAGCCACTTGGCGCCGTCCTGGTGCTTCTCCAGATAGGCGATCAGGTCGCTGTCGACGCTGCCGCCCATGCCGCCGCCGCGCATGCCGCCCCCGCCGGCACGTCCGCCGGAACCCCCGGACGCCTCGCCCCCGCCGGGCGTCTCCCCGCCACCGGGGAAGCCGCCACCGGGGAAGCCGCCGCC
>NZ_JAAGMG010000642.1 GCF_010548525.1 Streptomyces sp. SID14478 | reverse complement strand
TCCTCGGACACCACGCGGACCAGCTGGACTTCCGCCCGCTGCCGGGGGCGCGCGACCGCTTCCGCGTCGACGGGCGGGCCGGCCGCATCCGGGTCGCGGGCACCTCGCCTGCCGTGCAACTCATGGGCCTGCGCCAGTACTTGAAGCAGGTCGCGCACGCGAACATCTCCTGGGCGGGCGAGCAGCTGCGCCTCCCCGGGCGGCTGCCCGCGCCGCCGCACCCGCTCACCGGCCGGGCCCACGTCCCGCACCGCTTCGCCCTCAACGACACGAACGACGGTTACACGGGGGCGTACCACGACTGGGCGTACTGGGAGCGGGAGCTGGACGTGCTCGCGCTGCACGGGTGCAACGAGGTGCTCGTGTCCGTGGGCGCGGACGCCCTGTACCGGCGCGTGTTGCGCGGATTCGGCTACGGGGACGAGGAGTTGCTGCACTGGATCCCGCTGCCCGCGCACCAGCCGTGGTGGCTGCTGCAGAACATGGCGGGCCCGGCAGGCGGCCCTGTCCCCGCCGGGCTGCTCGCGGCGCGGGCCCGCCTCGGGCGCCGGATCGCGGACCGGGTCCGGGAGTTGGGGATGGAGCCGGTGCTGCCCGGCTTCTTCGGGACGGTGCCGCCGGGGTTCGCGGAGCGCAACGCCGGGGCGCACGTGGTGGAGCAGGGCGACTGGTACGGCTACCGGCGCCCGGACTGGCTCGATCCGCGCGGGCCCGTCTTCGCGCGGGTGGCGGCCGCGTTCTACCGCACGCAGGCGCAGATGTTCGGCCCGGCCGGGCTCTTCAAGATGGATCTGCTGCACGAGGGCGGCCGGGCCGGTGACGTGCCGGTCGGCGACGCGGCGCGGGGTGTCGAGAAGGCGTTGCGCGCGGCGCACCCCGAGGCGCTGTGGGTGATCCTCGGCTGGCGCCACAACCCGCCGAAGGAGATCGTGCACGCGGTCGACAAGCAGCGCCTGCTCGTCGTCGACGGCATCGCGGACCGCCTTCCGGCCGGGACGGACCGCGAGGCGGACTGGGACGGCACGCCGTACGCGTTCGGCTCCATCTGGAACTTCGGCGGTCACACGGCGCTCGGCGCGAACACCCGCGACTGGGCGGAGCTCTACGGTCGTTGGCGCACGAAGCCGGGCAGCGCGCTGCGCGGCACGGCCCTGATGCCGGAGGCCGCGGACAACAATCCGGCGGCGTTCGAGCTGTTCTGCGAACTCGCCTGGACGGAAGGCGAGTGGGACCTGAAGGCCTGGTTCGAGGACTGGTCCGTGGCGCGGTACGGCGGGCGCGACGCCCATGCCGTCGCGGCCTGGGACGTGCTGCGGCGCACCGCGTACGGTACGACGCGCGCCGACGGCTGGGCGGAGGGCGCGGACGGCCTGTTCGGGGCGCGCCCCTCCTTGACGGCCCGGTCGGCCGCCACCTGGTCGCCGAAGCAACTGCGCTACGACGCGCGAGAGTTCGAGCGAGCCCTCGATCATCTGCTGGCGGTGCGCGCGGGCCTGCGGAACTCGTCGGCGTACCGCACGGACCTCCTCGACGTCGCCCGTCAGGCGCTGTCGAACCGCGGGCGCGCGCTGCTGCCGCGGATCAGGGGCGCGTACGAGGCCGGGGACGCGGCGGGCTTCGACCGGCTGACCGGTGACTGGCTCACCCTGATGGACCTCCTGGAGCGGCTGCTCGCCACCGACTCCCGTCATCTGCTGGGGCGTTGGGTGGCGGCCGCCAGGGCCTGGGGGTCCGACGACGCGGAGCGTGCCCGCCTCGCCCACGACCAGCTCTCTCTGGTGACGACGTGGGGGACGCGGTCGGGTGCGGAGGCCGGGCTGCACGACTACGCGAACCGGGAGTGGGCCGGGCTCGTCGGCGGCCTGTACCGCACGCGCTGGGACGCCTGCTTCGCCGCCCTGCGCACCGGTCTCGCCGCGAAGCGCACGCCGCGGCCGATCGACTGGTTCGCCCTGGAGGACGCCTGGGCCCGCGACCCCGGGCCGCTGGCGACCCGCACCACCGGAGACACGTACGAAGTCGCTGTTCAGGTGCGCGAACGGCTGCGCGGAGCCTGACCCCCACCTCCCCCGGCCCTCAACTCGCGCCGCCCCAAGCCGCCTTGACGGGTATACGTCACTCCGAATCTCTGGTAGGAAACCTTCCTAACAGTCGACGGAACGACGAACTCCCCCTAGGAGGACCCGTGTCCACCCCCCACATACGCACCTCCCGTCGCACCTTCCTCGCCTTCCTCGGCGCCACTGCCGTCGCGGCTCCCCTGTTTTCCCCGCAGCTCGCCGGCGCCACCCCCGCCCCGGCAGGCGCGGCCGGGCTCGACGACCCGGCGAAGAAGGAGATCGCCATGCAGCTGGTGTCGAGCGCGGAGAACTCCTCGCTCGACTGGAAGGCCCAGTACGGATACATCGAGGACATCGGCGACGGGCGCGGCTACACCGCCGGGATCATCGGATTCTGCTCCGGCACCCACGACATGCTCGACCTCGTCGAGCTGTACACCGCCCGCGAGCCCGGCAACGTCCTCGCGAAGTACCTGCCCGCGCTGCGCGCGGTCGACGGCAGCGACTCGCACGACGGCCTCGACCCGGACTTCCCCGGGGACTGGGCGGCCGCGGCCGAGGACGCGGCCTTCCAGCAGGCGCAGAACGACGAGCGCGACCGGGTCTACTTCGACCCCGCGGTCGAGCAGGCCAAGGCCGACGGGGTCGGCACGCTGGGGCAGTTCGCGTACTACGACGCGATCGTGATGCACGGCGGCGGCTCCGACCCCACGAGCCTGTCCGGCATCCGCGAGCGCGCCCTGGGCGCGGCGCAGCCGCCCGCGCAGGGCGGCGACGAGGTCACCTGGCTGAACGCCTTCCTCGACGCGCGGGTGTGGGCGATGAAGCAGGAGGAGGCGCACAGCGACACCAGCCGCGTCGACACGGCACAGCGCGTCTTCCTGCAGCAGGGGAACCTGGACCTGGATCCGCCGCTGGACTGGAAGGTGTACGGGGACAGTTACCACATCGGCTGACGGCCCGGCCCCGGCGGCGGCCCGTTCGCAGCGCACGCGCTCCGGGCGGGCCGCTCCCCCGATCGGCCTGACCGAGATCCGGCCGGGTCTCGGTGGACGCGTCCGGGGCGAGCGTGACGCTGCGGATCGCCCGCTCCCCCGAGGCGACGGGGACGTTCACGGCGCGCAGGACCGAGGCGGTGGAGCGCCTGCCGGGTGAGGCGTGGCGCCGGGCGGTCCTCGGCA
>NZ_JAAGMG010000610.1 GCF_010548525.1 Streptomyces sp. SID14478 | reverse complement strand
CGCGCCCCCGGGCGGGCGGCGCCGGCCGCGATCCACGCGCGCAGCCGCGCTGCGGTGACGGGGCCTTCGTACGTGACGGCCGTGTGCACGAGCGGGCATTCGAGCGCGGCCGTGCGGGCCATGCCGTCGAGCAGCGCGGGCAGTACGTCGTCCGTGCGGGAGAGGGTGACGAGGTGGATGCGGCGCCCTGCCGCGCGTACCGCCTGCAGCAGGACGAGCCCGGCGCGGGCGTACCGCACCGCCGGGCCGTACGCGGGGGTGCCGCCGGACGGCCCGTCGCCCCAGGCCACCACCAGGGTGGTGGCCCGGGCGGCGTGCCGCTCCAGTTCCTGCCCGAGCCGGTCCTCGCCCAGCGTGGCGGGATCGGCGTACCAGCACTCGGTGCCGAGGGTGCGGGCCGCGGCCGCGACGTCCTCCCGGTCGGTGACCACCACTGTGGTGCCGGCCGGCTCGCCGGAGGCGTCCGGGACGGCGAGGTCGGTGTACCGAGGGGCTAGCGATTCCATGGGTCATCCCCGTGAGAGAAAGTGAGGTCGGGACAGGCCGGCGGACGTGGGCTCACACGCCCATGAACTCCTTGATGCCGCGGAACTGGCCGAGGGCCGGCGCGTCGTCCGGGAAGGGGTAGGGGACGCCGAGGCGGTCGGCGATGACCATGCCGGAGACGATCGCCCCCTCGTGCCCGGTCACGCTGGTGTCGGTGCCGCAGAACCAGAGGTTGTCGCGGCCCTGGATCCGGCTCAGCCGCTTCTTGCGGCCCACGTCCACGGGACGCAGCTGGGGCAGCTTCCACTTGCGCCGGACGATGACCTGCGCGGGGTCCACCTCCTCCTGCGGGTCGAAGGTGATCAGGATGGGGAACCCGGCGTTGCGGTAGGGGAAGAGCACGTTGCAGTTGCGGGTGAGGCTGCCCATCTGCTCCTCGGCGCGGGCGAGTTCGAAGTCGTCCGGCATCCGGAACTGGCAGTAGGCGTTGCGGCCCACAGTGCTCAGCCAGCTCTCGTCCCGGTGCAGCACGCTCTCGACCGGCACGTACGCGAAGTCGCCGAGCAGCTCCTGGTACTCGGGGTCGGCCGTGCGCAGCAGCGACAGCGTCACGTCCGCGTGCGTGGCGAACACGACCTGGTCGAACGTGTACTCCTGCCCGCCGGCCACCACCGTGGCGCCGGACTCCGTCGGCACGACGGACTCGACGGGCGTGTTCAGGTGGATGCGGTCGCCCAGCTCGCTCTCGATGCGGGCCAGGTAGCCGTGGATGCCGCCCTGTGCCTTGCGCCAGTAGCCGGGGGCGAAGAAGGAGAGCAGGTTCATGCTGAACGACAGGGCGACGTACATGAGGTTGTAGTCGAGCGACGGCGCGTGGCAGCCCGAGTAGATGCTCAGGATGGGGTTCATCGCCTGGTACTTGAACGCCTTGGAGTACCCGTTCTTGTCCAGGTACTCGCCGATGCTCATGGACTTGTACGAGTCGTCGCCCGAGTGGGGCAGCTGGTTCATCTCCAGGTGGAAGCGGTCGAACTCCTCGTGCAGCTCCTCGCGCAGCGCCCCGAGGAAGTCGAGGTTGTTCCACGTCTGCCGCTCGCCGGGGAAGTCCACGTGCACGGACGACGGGGCGACGTAGGTGCCGATGCCGAAGTCGGTCAGCACCCGGAACAGGTTGGGCGAGAGCTTCTCGTTGAAGTGCTCCACGCCCATGTCCACGTGGAGGGTGCCCTGGTCCGTCTCGACGGGGTGGCTGTAGGCGTGCCCGCCCAGGTACTCGCCCGCCTCGAAGAGCGTGACGTCGTACTTCTGGGACAACTGCCAGGCCGCGACGGCACCGGAGCCGCCGCCACCGATCACGGCGATCCTGCTGTTTGCTGATTCCACGGTCATCACTTCCTGGACTCGGTCTGCGGCGCGGATGCGTCGCCGAGGATCTCTGCGCTCAATTTGGTCAGCACCCTGCCGGGGCCGATCTCGTCGAAGGTCCTGTGTCCCGTACGGGCCAGATGGGTTGCGGTCTGCCACCACCGGACCGGCTTCACGAGCTGGAAGACCATCTCCTCCAGCAGGTGTGCGGCGCCCAGCGTGCGGCCGCTCGTCGTGGAGACGACGGTCTTGGTGGGCGGCGCGAACTCCCGGTCGCGCAGGAACAGCGCGAACGCGCGCCGGGCCTGCTCCATGTGCCGGGAGTGGAAGGCCCCGCTGACCGGCAGCCACACACAGCGGTGGCCGATCTCTTCGAGGCGCGGCACCAGTTCGTCCAGGCGCGGCTTCGCGGCGCTGAGGACGACTTGTTCGGGGCTGTTGTAGTTGGCCACGTCCACGTCGAAGAACTCCAGCTGGACGAGGTGCTCGTCGATGTCGTGCGCCTGGGGTCCGAGGACTGCGACCATCGCTCCGCCGCGTGCCTCCTGCATGAGGGCGCCGCGCCGGGAGACGATCTCCAGGCCCTCGAAGAGGTCGAAGACGCCGGCCGCGAAGAGCGCCGGGTACAGGCCCAGGCTGTGGCCGGTCAGGCACCGCACGGGCCCGTCCCCGTGCCGCTCGACGTGGGCCAGGTACATCAGACAGCTGACGAAGTAGATCGCCTGCTGGGTGTACGAGGTCTCGTTGAGCAGCGCGTGCGGGTCCTGCAGGCACAGTTCGCGCAGGGAGTAGCCGACGGTCTCGTCGGCCCGGTCGCACAGCTCGGGATACGCGTCGAACACGTCGGCGCCCATGCCCAGTCGCTGTGAGCCCTGCCCGGGGAACATCAGGATGTCGCTGGCCATCACCGCGCCCCCGTCAGTTCAGTTCGACGACGGTGAAGGGCGCTGCCGCGGCCGGCCCTGGTGCCGGGGCGCCGGCGCCCTTCGCGTCGATGGCCACGGACACCACTTCCTCCAGGGCCACCAGGACGTCGCCGTGCTCGTCGGTGAAGAAGAAGTCGTACATCCGCGTCCGCTGCGAGCCGCCGGGCCTGACCACGCAGTGGCAGTACACCGCCTCGTCCCGCGGGGCGCGGACCACGCTCAGCCGCCCCAGGTGGTAGGGGACGAACACGGGCCCGCCCGCCGCCTCTTCGGCGGCCAGCAGGATGGACAGCTGCATCCCGCAGTCGAGCAGCGCGGGCGACAGGCCGTACCCCCAGTCCTGGTCGACGTGGAGGAAGGCCCGCACCGCGCCGGGGCCGACCTCGGCCCAGCGCACGCCGCGCAGCGGTGCGCCGTAGTCGTAGCCGAGCCGCCGGAAGGTGTCGTAGACCTCCCGCCGGTGCTGCCTGCGGGCGCCGGCGGGCGCGGCGGGCGGGGCCGCGACCGCG
>NZ_JAAGMG010000562.1 GCF_010548525.1 Streptomyces sp. SID14478 | reverse complement strand
CCGGCGGTCCCGGTGGCGGTGGCGGCGGCTTCGCCGGTCGTCCCGGTGGCGGCGGTGGCCGTCCCGGCTTCGGCGGTCGTCCCGGTGGTCCGGGTGGCCGTGGTGGCACGCAGGGTGCGTTCGGCCGTCCCGGCGGGCCCGCCCGTCGTGGTCGCAAGTCGAAGCGTCAGAGGCGCCAGGAGTACGAGGCCATGCAGGCCCCGTCGGTCGGCGGCGTCATGCTGCCTCGCGGCAACGGCGCCACGGTGCGTCTGTCGCGCGGTGCGTCCCTCACCGACTTCGCCGAGAAGATCAACGCCAACCCGGCGTCGCTCGTCGGCGTGATGATGAACCTCGGCGAGATGGTCACTGCCACGCAGTCCGTCTCCGACGAGACGCTGAAGCTCCTCGCGGACGAGATGAACTTCGTCCTCGAGATCGTCAGCCCCGAGGAGGAGGACCGCGAGCTGCTCGAGTCCTTCGACATCGAGTTCGGCGAGGACGAGGGTGGCGAGGAACTCCTCGTCGCGCGTCCGCCGGTCGTGACCGTCATGGGTCACGTCGACCACGGTAAGACCCGACTGCTCGACACCATCCGCAAGACGAACGTCATCGCGGGTGAGGCCGGCGGCATCACGCAGCACATCGGTGCGTACCAGGTCACGACGGAGGTGAACGAGGAGGAGCGCAAGATCACCTTCATCGACACCCCCGGTCACGAGGCCTTCACCGCCATGCGTGCCCGTGGTGCGAAGTCGACCGACATCGCGATCCTCGTGGTCGCGGCCAACGACGGCGTCATGCCGCAGACGGTCGAGGCGCTGAACCACGCCAAGGCCGCCGAGGTCCCGATCGTCGTCGCGGTCAACAAGATCGACGTCGAGGGTGCCGACCCGACCAAGGTGCGCGGTCAGCTGACCGAGTACGGCCTGGTGGCCGAGGAGTACGGCGGCGACACCATGTTCGTCGACATCTCCGCCAAGCAGGGCCTCAACATCGAGTCCCTCCTGGAGGCCGTGGTCCTGACCGCGGACGCCTCGCTCGACCTGCGGGCCAACCCGGAGCAGGACGCGCAGGGTATTGCGATCGAGTCGCACCTCGACAAGGGCCGCGGTGCCGTCTCGACGGTCCTGGTCCAGCGCGGCACGCTGCGCATCGGCGACACGATGGTGGTCGGCGACGCGTACGGCCGTGTCCGCGCCATGCTCGACGACAGCGGGAACAACGTCGAGGAAGCGGGTCCCTCGACCCCCGTCCTCGTGCTCGGTCTCACCAACGTCCCGGGTGCCGGCGACAACTTCCTGGTGGTCGACGAGGACCGTACGGCCCGTCAGATCGCCGAGAAGCGTGCCGCTCGCGAGCGCAACGCCAACTTCGCGCGCCGCGGCGTCCGGTTCTCCCTGGAGAACCTGGACGAGGCCCTCAAGGCCGGTCTGGTGCAGGAGCTCAACCTCATCATCAAGGGCGACGCGTCCGGTTCGGTGGAGGCCCTCGAGTCCTCGCTGCTCCAGCTCGACGTCGGTGAAGAGGTCGACATCCGTGTCCTGCACCGCGGTGTGGGTGCGGTCACCGAGTCCGACATCAACCTGGCGACCGGCTCCGACGCCATCGTCATCGGCTTCAACGTCCGGGCAGCCGGCCGTGCGCAGCAGATGGCGGAGCGCGAGGGCGTCGACGTCCGGTACTACTCGGTGATCTACCAGGCCATCGAGGAGATCGAGGCGGCCCTCAAGGGCATGCTCAAGCCGGAGTACGAAGAGGTCGAGCTCGGCACGGCGGAGATCCGCGAGGTCTTCAAGTCGTCCAAGCTGGGCAACATCGCCGGTGTGCTCGTCCGGTCCGGAGAGGTCAAGCGCAACACCAAGGCGCGCCTGCTGCGCGATGGCAAGGTCATCGCGGAGAGCCTCAACATCTCCGGTCTGCGTCGCTTCAAGGACGACGTCACCGAGATCCGCGAAGGGTTCGAGGGCGGTATCAACCTCGGCAACTTCAACGACATCAAGGTCGACGACGTCATCGCGACGTACGAGATGCGCGAGAAGCCGCGCGCGTAACCTGAAGTGCGATCGGGGCCGGTCGACGGGACTTATTTCCGTCGATCGGCCCCGGCCGTTGCGTGTACGGTTCCCGTATCGGCGTAACTGCGTAGCGCCATACGAACCCGGACCGGCGGGACATCCGGATACACACATGTATGTGGGGACTCTGTCCTTCGATCTGCTCCTCGGCGACGTCCACTCGCTGAAGGAGAAGCGCTCCCTCGTCCGTCCGATCGTCGCCGAACTCCAGCGCAAATATGCGGTGAGCGCGGCGGAGACGGGCAACCAGGACCTCCACCGCAGGGCCGAGATCGGGCTCGCGGTGGTCTCCGGGGACACGGGACACCTCGCCGAGGTACTGGACCACTGCGAGCGGCTGGTGGCCGGGCGGCCCGAGGTGGAACTGCTCTCGGTTCGACGCAGGCTCCACAGCGACGAAGACTGAAGCAACAAGCAAGACAGTTACTAAGGAGACGGACCAGTGGCCGACAACGCGCGCGCCAAGAGGCTGGCGGACCTCATTCGAGAGGTGGTGGCCCAGAAGCTGCAGCGTGGGATCAAGGACCCGCGGCTCGGCACCCACGTCACCATCACGGACACCCGCGTCACGGGTGACCTTCGGGAGGCGACCGTCTTCTACACGGTCTACGGGGACGACGAGCAGCGGGCCGAGGTGGCTGCCGGTCTGGAGAGCGCCAAGGGCATCCTGCGCTCCGCGGTCGGCCAGGCCGCCGGGGTGAAGTTCACGCCGACCCTGACCTTCGTCGCGGACGCCCTCCCGGACAACGCCAAGACGATCGAGGACCTCCTCGACAAGGCGCGGTCCTCGGACGCCCAGGTGCGCGAGGCGTCCGCGGGCGCCACGTTCGCCGGCGGGGCCGACCCGTACCGCAAGCCGGAAGAGGACGACGACGCCACCTCGGACGAGGACGGCGACGCCTGAGCATGTCCGACCGCACCCCACCGCCCGACGGGCTTGTCATCGTCGACAAGCCGTCGGGCTTCACTTCGCACGACGTCGTGGCCAAGATGCGCGGGATCGCCAAGACGCGCAAGGTCGGCCACGCGGGCACCCTCGACCCCATGGCGACGGGCGTCCTCGTGCTCGGCGTCGAGCGGGCCACCAAGCTCCTCGGCCATCTCGCACTGACGGAGAAGGAGTACCTGGGCACCATCCGGCTCGGGCAGAACACCCTGACCGACGACGCCGAGGGCGAGCTCACCTCCTCCACCGACGCGTCCGGGGTCACGCGCGAGGCGATCGACGCGGGCATCGCCGAGCTCAGCGGCGACATCATGCAGGTGCCGTCCAAGGTCAGCGCCATCAAGATCAAGGGCGTGCGCTCGTACAAGCGGGCCCGCGACGGCGAGGACTTCGAGATCCCCGCCCGGCCCGTCACCATCTCCTCGTTCGCCGTGTACGACGTCCGGGAGGCGGTCGCCGAGGACAGGACGCCCGTGCTCGACCTGGTCGTGTCGGTGGTCTGCTCGTCCGGTACGTACATCCGGGCCCTCGCCCGCGACCTGGGCGCCGGCCTCGGCGTCGGCGGGCATCTGACCGCGCTGCGCCGCACCCGCGTCGGCCCGTACAAGCTCGACTCGGCGCGCACCCTGGACCAGCTCCAGGAGGAGCTGACCGTGATGCCGGTGGCCGAGGCCGCGGGCGCCGCGTTCCCCCTCTGGGACGTCGACGCCAAGCGCGGGCAGCTGCTGCTCAACGGGGTGCGCCTGGAGATGCCCGCGCAGTACGCGGGCGCCGGGCCCGTCGCCGTCTTCGGCGCCGACGGCCGCTTCCTCGCGTTGGTCGAGGAGACGAAGGGCAAGGCGAAGAGCCTGGCCGTCTTCGGCTGACCGACTGAAGGACCTGCGGTGGAGCGGCGGTCGCCCGGTTTCCGGGTGGCCGCCGCTCCACGTTCCCCCTGTTCCCCTCCCCAGGGTCTCTCCGCCGGGCCGTTCCCTTCACCCCTTCGAGCAGGCGCTCGGAGTGAACCGGGGGAGCGGAAGGGGGCGCGTTCGCGTCGCGTCCTGTCCGGCTGATCACCGCGCGCCTACCGTCGGGAACACGGGGCGTGGCGGGAGGTTCGAGGCATGGTGGATCCGCCTCTGGTACGGATCTGTGATCTGGCCGGGCGGCCGCGCGGGGCGGGGTTCCTCGCGGACGACCGGGGCACCGTCGTCACCAGCCACGAGGCGGTGGACGGGCTCGGGCGAGTGGTGCTGCACGCGCCGGGCGGCGCGACGTGCGTGGTGGGACCGGAGTCGGTCCGCGCGCTGCCCGGGGCCGACCTCGCGCTGGTGCACACCGAGGGACTCGGCGGGGCGCCGCTGCCCGTCGGGGC
>NZ_JAAGMG010000531.1 GCF_010548525.1 Streptomyces sp. SID14478 | reverse complement strand
CGTGCCGTGTGTCCGTCGCCGAAGCGGGTGCGCTCCCTCCAGCGTCACATCCCGGCGCGCACCCCGCCCCCGCACCGTGCGTACCCACGGGGAGGGCGGGACGGACGGGAGAGCGGGCGCGGCGGCTGGGCCGGGTGGGTGACAGGGGGGTGCGGCCGGGGCCGGAGCACCGCTCGCGCCCGGCGCGGCCGCTTCCGTGCGTGCGAGGGGTGTTCGGTGCGTGCGTGCGGGGCTCGTCACTGCTTCAACGCGGTGAGTTCCCGCTCCAGGCCGCGTCCGCGCCGCTCGACGACGGCGGAGGCGACGTCCGACAGTTTGCGGTTCGTGGTCTGCGAGATGCGGCGCAGCACGGTGAACGCCTCGTCCGCGTCGCAGCCCAGCACATGCATGACGATTCCGCACGCCTGGTCGACGACGGGCCGGGTGCGCAGGGCGGCGCCCATCTGGTCCAGCTCGGTCAGGGCGGCCCGGTAGGAGCGGTCGCGCACCAGGCAGGTGGTGGCGAGGTCGCCGAGGGCGCGGACCGGCCCGTGCGGCGCGTCCTGGAGGGTGCCGACGCGGAAACTGTAGAGGCTGAGGGTGATCGTCAGGTCGGCGCTGCGGAACGGGATGGTCACGCTGGAGCGCACTCCGGAGTCGAGGGCCAGCGCCCGGTACTCCGGCCAGCGCCGGTCGCGGAGCAGATCGGCGGCGTCCACGGGCAGGCCGCCTTCCTCGGCCGCCGGGATCGGGCCCACGCCGGAGCGCCGTTGCACGGAGGCGAGGGCCGCGAGGTCCGGGTGGGTCGCGGCGGACGGGCGGGCGTCGCTGCCGTCCCGGACGGTCGCCACGGCACCGCAGCAGTGGGCCGTGCAGCGGACGGCCTCCTCGGCGAGTTCGGACAGGCGCCGGGCCGGCAGGCCGGACTCCGGTGTCTCCTGGTCGAGTTGCGTCATGTGTCCCTGGGTCATCGGGATACGCCTCCTCTGTGCACCGACTTCCCCAGGTCGGTCCCGGAAAACGGTTCGGGAGGATACGTTCTCGGCATGGTGCAGGCGGACGAATTCGGTGAAGAAATTGCGGACTTCGTGCGCCGCGTAGCCGAGTTGAAGACAGCGCGATCCGTGCCCGCGGACGAACTGGCGACCGTGCTCGACGCGGCGCTCTTCGAACTCGACCACGTGGTCGCCACGTTGTGGCCGCAGCAGGAGCAGCGGACCGCCGACCCGGGCGCCTCGGCGAGCCGTTCGGCCACCGCCGACCGGCAGGAACAGCAATTGCTGCGCGCCGTCTTCCAGCGGCTGCCGCTGCCCGTCGCGCTCGTGGACCGCGAGTCGGTGGTCCGCCGCCTGAACTTCGCCGCGACGCTCTTCACGGGGGTACGCGCCGGGTACGCGACGGGCCGCCCGCTGACCGGATTCCTGGCCCACGCCGACCGGGCCGCGTTCCGCTCGCAGGTGGCGGCGGTGGCCCGCGGCGAGGGCGACCGGGGCCTGACCGTGCACCTCCAGCAGAACCCGCAGGCCGCTGTCCGCTCGACCCTGACGGGCCTGCGCCCAGGAAACGAGCCGCGCACCACGGTCCTCGTCCTGTTGCAGCCCGAGGGGGACGGCTCCCCCGTCGCCGCGCCCGCCGCCCCACGTGCGGCCGCCGCCCCCGACC
>NZ_JAAGMG010000489.1 GCF_010548525.1 Streptomyces sp. SID14478 | reverse complement strand
CCGCACGTGCCACACGCCGTCGACCCACCGGCCGCGGCGCCGGAGCCGGTCCGGGTTCACCGCGGCGCTGAATCCGGCCCAGTCCGCGTGCCGGAACACCCCGCCCGCGGCGACCGTGGCCTCGGGGTCGTAGTGGCTGCGCACGGGCACGACGACCCGCTTGCGGCCGCCCTTCTCGCGCAGGATCAGCGTCTTCATCGCCTGGCTGCGCTTCTCCGCACCGAGCTGGCGGGCGAACGCCCACCCCGACAGGTGCAGCTTGCCGTCCTCGCCCCACGTCGCCGTGTCCAGGCGGCTGCGCAGGCCCAGCTCCTGGTGGTCCAGGCGCAGTACGGAGTCGGGGACGGGGCGGGAGGCGTCGAGGAAGGGATAGTCGGCGCGCGGCCGCAGCACGCCCGCGACCGGCAGCGAGCCGCCGTGCTGCTTCTCGAACTCCAGCAGGGCGATCAGCTCGTCCATGCGCCGGTGCACGGTCAGATAGATCTTGAGCTTGTGCGGCACGGGCAGCGCCCGCACCCGGTCCTGCCCGATGTCGCGGGCGAGCCGCCCGACGTGGTCGAGGAACGCCGCGCGGTACGCCGGGTCGGACCCCGGCAGCACCTTCCAGAACAGCGGCATCTCCTCGTACAGCGCGTTGTGGTCGTAGACCGCGAGGTGGTCGGCGTACATCGGGTCGGTGCCGACGCGCGCGTTCAGGAAGTCGCGCACCATGCGGATGGAGCGCACCCGGTCGACGAGTCCCTGGGGGTTGGTGCGGTTCTGGGTGATGGAGCGCTCGCCGATCTCGCGCTCGCGCCAGTGGTAGATCGGCTCGCTCAGCACGTCGACGGAGCCGGCCAGGTAGTGGGCCGGAATGCTGACGGGCGCGTCCTCGTACAGCATGCCCTCGGGGTAGGCGAACGCGTGCTGCTCCCAGAAGGTGCGGCGGTAGACCTTGTTCCACGCGGTGCGGTCGGTCAGCAGCGGCCGGAAGCGGGAGATGTGCGTGCGCAGCCGGGTGGCGGCGAAGGGGGTGCGGTGCACCGGCGACTGGACGTGGCCGGCGGAGCGGAAGCGGGTCACGTTCCCCGCGGCGAAGTCGGAGCCGGTCTCGTCGAGGGTCTCGATGAGCAGCTCGTACGCATTGGCCGGGAGGGTGTCGTCGCTGTCGACGAAGGCGAGGTAC
Source organism: Streptomyces sp. SID14478 (assembly GCF_010548525.1). GTDB lineage: Bacteria > Actinomycetota > Actinomycetes > Streptomycetales > Streptomycetaceae > Streptomyces. The sequence continues at coordinate 6,709 of NZ_JAAGMG010000489.1, read as the reverse complement.
TCGACGCCGGGCGCGAGCGCGCGCACCCCCGTGTTCCTGGCGGCTCCCAGTCCCTGGTTGGCCTGGGATATGAGGCGGAAACGGGGGTCGCGGGCGGCCCAGTCCGCGGCGATCGCCGCGCTGGTGTCGGTGGAGCCGTCGTCCACCATCACCACCTCGAACGCGGTGAAGGTCTGGTCGGCGAGCGACCTGAGGCACTCGTCGAGGTACAGCTCGACGTTGTAGACGGGGACGATCACACTCAGCCGGGGCTGGGCCATGGCCTGCACACGGGCTCCTTATCCTCTTCTGTTCACCGCTCAGCGTCATATTTGCACTAAACAGACAAAAGGGTAAGTTCGGTGTGCTCTCGATGGGTCTCACGAGGGAAGAGCGGCTTGAGGGCGTTTGGGTTCCGGCTTGGCAGGGTTCGTGAACGTCTCGTATGCCTTGAGCACCTCCTCCGTCGGCCCGTCCATCCGCAGCTCGCCGCGCTCCAGCCACAGCACCCGGTCGCAGGTGTCGCGGATCGACTTGTTGCTGTGGCTGACCAGGAAGACGGTGCCCGCGTGCTTGCGCAGCTCGCGGATGCGCTGCTCGGAGCGCTTCTGGAAGGAGCGGTCGCCGGTGGCGAGCGCCTCGTCGATCAGCAGCACGTCGTGGTCCTTGGCGGCCGCGATGGAGAACCGGAGCCGGGCCGCCATGCCGGACGAGTACGTGCGCATCGGCAGGGTGATGAAGTCGCCCTTCTCGTTGATCCCGGAGAAGTCGACGATCTCGTCGTAGCGCTCGCGCACCTGCTGCGGGCTCATCCCCATCGCGAGGCTGCCGAGCCGTACGTTGCGCTCGCCGGTGAGGTCGTTCATCAGGGCCGCGTTCACGCCGAGCAGGGAGGGCTGCCCGTCGGTGAAGATCCGCCCGTTCTCCACGGGCAGCAGCCCGGCCACGGCCTTGAGCAGGGTCGACTTGCCGGACCCGTTCGTGCCGATGAGGCCGATGGCCTCGCCCCGGTAGGCGGTGAAGGAGACGTTCCGCACGGCGTGCACGGTCCGCACGCCCGCCCGCTTCTCGGCCTTCTTCCTGCCGCCGAGCATGCGGTTGAGGGCGGCGGTGGCGGTGCCGCGGCCCGCGCCCGTGCCGTTGACGCGGTAGACGATGTCGACGCCGTCGACGATGACGGTGGGGACGGCTGCGTCCCGGTCCTTGGTGAGGTCAGCCACGGCCGTACGTCTCCTCTGCCTTCCAGAAGTAGATGAATCCGCCGACGCCGAGCAGCAGGGCCCAGCCCACGGCCAGCGGCCACACGTGCGGCGGGAGCTGATCGGACGTGAAGCTGTCGATCAGCGCGAAGCGCATCAGGTCGATGTAGACGGCGGCCGGGTTCGCCTGCAGGGCCGGGGTCACCCACGACGGGATGTCCTTCCCGGCCGTCAGGTGGCTCAGGCTCCACATCACGCCGGACACGTACATCCACGTACGCAGCAGGAACGGCATGAGCTGCGCGATGTCCGGGGTGTGGGCGCCGATCCTCGCCATGATCAGGGCGAGCCCGGTGTTGAAGGTGAACTGCAGGAACAGCGCCGGGATCACCAGGAGCCAGGACAGCGTCGGCGGGACGCCGAAGCAGAGCAGGATGACGATCAGCGCGCACATCGAGAACAGCAGCTGCTGGAGCTGCTGGAGGCAGTACGAGACGGGGAGCGAGGCTCGCGGGAAGTGCAGGGCCCGGACGAGCCCGAGGCTGCCGGAGATCGCCCGGGTGCCCGCCATCACCGAGGACTGCGTGAACGTCCACACGAAGACGCCTGTGACCAGGAACGGGATGTAGTCGGGCACGCCCCGGCTGGTGCCCATGAGCACGCCGAAGATGAAGTAGTAGACCGCCGCGTTCAGCAGCGGCGTCGCCACCTGCCAGACCTGGCCGAGCTTCGCCTGGCTGTACTGCGCGGTGAGCTTGGCGGTCGAGAAGGCGGTGATGAAGTGCCGGCGTTGCCACAACTGGCCCACGTAGGCACGCAGTGAGGGGCGGGCGCCGCTGACGGTCAGCCCGTAACGGGCCGCGAGGACGGCAGGGTCTTCCACGGGAGGGGCGGGGGCCGCCGGTGTGGGAGGCGTGTCCAGGACCTGACTCACATCCGCTGCTTTCGCTCGGGGAGGGCTTGCGGGAGGACTGCGGGAGGGGGTGCGATGCGGGCCCGCGATGCGGGCCCGCGAGGGTGACTTGCCCTTTTCGGGGCTGGTGTTTGCCTGCTGTTTACGTCGGGACGGACCCGTATCGTCGTGACGTGAGAGTAGGACGATTCGACGTCGGAACGCAACCGTTTCGTCGTTACGGAACTATGCTGGCCGCATGACGACCAACGCCGACTCCGCCAAGCCGACGCGTCGCCGGGCCCCCGCGGGAGCCGCCGTTCTGCGCGAGGACGTGACCGAGGCCATCCAGGCGGCGGTCTTCGAGGAGCTCGCCGCCGTGGGGTACGCCCGGATGTCCATCGAGGGCATCGCCCGCCGTGCGGGAGTCGGCAAGACGGCGGTCTACCGCCGCTGGCGCTCCAAGCTCCACCTCGTCCTCGACCTGGTCTCGGCGATAGCGGTGCAGGGCCTGCCCGCGCCCGACACCGGCTCGCTCGAGGAGGACCTGCTGCTCCTGTACCGGGTCACGTCCCGGGCCCTGAAGCACCCGGTGGCCGGCCAGATCATCCCCGACCTCCAGGCGGAGGCGGCCCGCAATCCCGAGATCGCCGAGGCCATGCAGAAGGCTCTGCGGGAGGGGCAGCACGGGGTCGCGAGCGGCATCGTGCAGGCGGCGGTGGCGCGCGGCGAGCTGCGCGACGGCCTCGACGAGGACCTCGCGCTCGACCTGATCTCGGGCCCGCTCTACTGGCGCGCGGTGGTCGTCCGCACGCCGGAGCTGCCCAAGGGCCACCTCCAGCGGCTCTCGGCGGCTACCGCGGCCGCGCTGAAGGCGCTGTGACGCGCTGAACCGGCTGTACGGCTCAGCGCGTGGTGGCGGCGTGCGTGACGAAGGCCGCCCAGGCGGCCGGGTCCGCGGTGAGCCTCGGGCCGTCGGGGTTCTTGGAGTCGCGGATGTGGATGGTGGTGGGGGTGGGGGCGACTTCGACGCAGTCCTCGCCGTTACTGCTGCTGCTGTAGGTGCTCACTCGCCAGTCAAGGGCGACTTCTATGCAGTCACTGGTGTCGCCGCTGCTGCTGTGGCTGCTCTTGAACCAGCGCAGACCACCGGCCTGTTCGGCGAAGGTCTTGCGGATCATGTCTCTCCCAGCATTCGCTCGATGAGGGCTGCTGACTCCCGTGGCGGAAGCGCCTGGGCCCGGATCATGCCATAGCGCAGATCGAGGATCCGGAGCTGCTTTGGGTCCGAAACGGGGCGGCCGTGGAACGCGCCGTCGGATCGGCCCACAGCAGAGCCGTCGGCGAACTTCAGCACCTCGATGAGGCCACCCGTGCCGGGATGCTCCTCCGTCCGGGTCGGTAGAACCTGGATCGCTACATTGCTCGACTGGCCGAGTTCCAGCAGGCGTTCGAGTTGTTGACGCCATTCCATTGTGCCGCCAACCCGGCGAACCAGTGTTGCTTCCTCCTGGACGAAGCTCATTGCCGGGGCAGGGTCCCGCTCGAAGATCGCTCGTCGGCCCAACCGTGCTGCCACGCCGCGTTCAAGCTCGACGGTCGAATATGCAGGTAGCCACCCTGAGTAGAGGGCCCGCATGTGACCCTCGGTCTGAAGCAGCCCGTGAATGTTGTGGTTGCTGTAGAGGCACATCTCGACGGCCCGCGCCTCCATGTCCGCCAGCTCCCGCACCTTCCTCGGATAGCGGGCCCGGGCCATCCGGGGCTTCATGGCGCGGACTTGCCCGCCCGCGTCCAACACCTCGTCGACCTTGTCCAGATACTCGGGGCGAGGAATGCGCGCCCCGCGTTCGATCTTGCGTACAAGATCCTCGCCGTACCCGACGGCCTCGGCGAATTCCGGTGTCCGCAGACCCGCGGCCTCCCGCAGGAACTTCAGCTGGTCGCCCACGATCTCCACCGCAGAAGCGATCTCGTCCTCGGGGTCGACATCCCACCCGGGCTCGTCCATACGCACCCACCTCCCACGCCGAGCCGTACCCGTACGCCGCTCCGGACAGCCGGGACAGGGCGGGACAGACGCGGGACAGATGCGATACGCACCGCAGTCATGCCTGCTCGACGGGGCCCGGTTCCGGAACGCTGAGTGACATGGAAACAGAATCTCAACGCGCCGCAACCGAACGGGAGTTCAGCCTCCAGCTGTCGCCGACACCGCGCGGCGCACGGCTGGCCCGCCTCCTGGCGACGGAACGACTCCGGGCGTGGAACGTCCCGTACGAGGCGGCGGCGCACGTCGTGGCGGAACTGGCGGCGAACGCCGTCACGCACGGCCGCGTACCCGGCCGGGACTTCCGGTTGCGGCTGGCGCTGCGCTCGACGGCGTACGACACGATCCGCGTCGAGGTGACGGACACGAGAGGAGACCTCGCCCCCGAGACCCGCGCCCCGGACCCCGACGCGGAGTCGGGCCGGGGCCTGCTCCTGGTGGAGGCGCTGGCGACCCGCTGGGGCGTGACCCGCGAGCCGCCCCCGCGCAAGACGACGTGGGCCGAACTGGACCTGTAGCCGGTCCGGCCCGCGCCGGCGCCGCCGCGGTCAGCCGAACTGGCCCGGCTGGTAGTCGCCGCCCGACTGCTTGTTGATGACGCCCATGCGGTTGGAGGCGTTGATGAGCGAGATGAACAGGACCAGCGCGGCGAGCTGGTCCTCGTCGTAGTGCTTGGCGGCGTTCGCCCAGACCTCGTCGGGTACGCCACCGGCCGAGTCGGCGATGCGCGTGCCCTCCTCGGTCAGTTCGAGGGCGGCGCGCTCCGCGTCGGTGAACACGTGCGACTCGCGCCAGGCCGCGACCAGGTTGATGCGGGTCGCGCTCTGCCCGGCGTGCGCGAGATCTTTGCTGTGGGCGTCGGTGCAGTAGCCGCAGCCGTTGATCTGGCTGGCGCGGAGCATGACCAGGTCCTGGGTCACCTTCGGCAGGTTCGCGTCGTTGATGAGCGTCCTGCTGGCCGAGGCGAAGTGCTTCAGGGCCTTCGCCACGACCGGGCTGCCGAAGAGGTCCAGGCGGGGTGCGTGCTTTTCCATGGTGTCGTCCTCACTGGATGGCCGACCGGATGACCGGATGGCCGATCACCTGAATGCGTCCCTTGGGGATGCGCTCTGACGAACACGAGATGCCGGCGACCCGCGGCCTGTGACGGTGCGGCAATGTGACGTGGGCCACTGAGGTCTGCTGTCACAGAGCGGGGCGCGCCGGCGTCTCGTGGGCGACACCGTCGAGAGAGCCGCCCGCGCCGCCCGCGCGAGAGCGAAGAAGGAGCCCGTCATGGCCGACCCCGCCACCGAGGCGTTCGTGGCCCACCGCAACCTGCTGTTCACGGTCGCCTACGAGATGCTCGGCTCGGCCGCCGACGCCGAGGACGTCCTGCAGGAGACCTGGCTGCGCTGGGTCGGCGTCGACCTCGGCACCGTGCAGAACCGGCGCGCCTACCTCGTGAGGATCACCACGCGTCAGGCGCTGACCCGACTGCGTACGCTCGACCGCCGCAAGGAGTCCTACGTCGGCCCCTGGCTGCCCGAGCCCCTGCTCACCGCGCCCGACGTCGCCGAGGACGTCGAGCTGGCCGACAGCATCTCCATGGCGATGCTGCTCGTCCTGGAGACCCTCGCGCCGACCGAGCGGGCGGTGTTCGTGCTGCGCGAGGTGTTCGACCTCGGGTACGACGAGATCGCGGAGGCCGCTGGGCGCTTGCGGCACCCTTCTCGGCTATCTGTCGCTGGCCTACGCGCCGCATGTCACCGTCGCCTACCTGGGCTTCGGCGTGTTCAGCGGCATCGGCCCGGCCGCCGTGCGCCAGATCGCGCACCGGGCACGCGCGCACGTCGCGGCGCGCCGGCCGCGCGCGTCCGTCTCCCGCGCCGAGAGCCGCGGGGCGATGGAGGCCTTCCAACGGGCCGTGGACACCGGTGACTTGCAGGGACTGCTCGACATCCTCGCGCCGGACGTCGTCTTCCTCGGCGACGGCGGCGGCGTCGTTCAGGCCGCGCTGGAGCCCGTCGTCGGGATCGGGGACGTGGCCCACGTGCTGGGCAGGTTCGTGGCGTCCGGGGTGTCGGCGGAGCCCACCCGGGTCAACGGCGCCCCGGCGCTGACCTTCCGGCTCGACGGCGGGATCGTCGCCGTCGTCGCGGTCCGCATCGACGACGGCTTCGTCACCGGCCTGTACGCCGTGCGCAACCCCGACAAGCTGTCGCGGGTGGAGCGGGAGACCCCCGTCAGCCGGTGAGGAGGCGCGCGGCCGTCGCGGCTCAGAGCGCGGCTATCTCCAGCTTCGCCAACTCCTGCTGTTCCGCGACCACTTCGATACGGGCGATGCCGTCGGGCCCGTCCTGCCCGGCGCTCGTGTCGAACCCGAACCTGAGCACCAGGGCGAGGCGGCCGCCGACCGCCATCACCAGGCCGGGCGCGCCGTCGATGAGCGCGACGCCCGTGAGCCGGGCCCGCGCCATCGCGGCCATCGCGCTCTCGGCCACCATCCGGGCGCCCGCCAGCGTGACCGGCTCGGGCGTGGGGATGACCGCCCGGTCGGCGTGCAGCACGACCTCGGGGGCGAGCAGCGCGAGGAGCGCATCGAAGTCG
>NZ_JAAGMG010000443.1 GCF_010548525.1 Streptomyces sp. SID14478 | reverse complement strand
TCGGGCAGGTCGCGGCGCGCGAGCCCGGCGAGACCGAGCGCGGCGGCCAGCGCCGAGCAGACGATCGTGACCGCCGCCGTCGCCACGGTCCAGCCGGCCGGCAGCCAGGCCTCGCCGAGGTGCAGGTAGGCGACCCAGTTGCCGCCGCCGCGCAGCGTCTCCGTCGCCGCCATCGTGTCCGTCGTGGTCCGTGAACTCTCCACGAACGGAAGGAAGTTCTCCCCGTACGTGCCGAGCAGGAGCAGCGGGATCGTCCACCACAGCGTCGCCAGGACCACCGAAGGGAACCACCAGGCGATCTGCCGCCGCTTGCGCGCGGAGGGCGGCCGGGACAGCAGGTACAGGCCCACGGGGAGCAGCGAGGCGAGCGTCGCCGCCGCGTTCACCCCGCCCATGAACGGGACGAGCAGCGCCGAGCGGACCGCCGAGACGCGCCCCGACGTCGCCGGGTCGGCCAGCGGGAGCAGCACCCAGGGCAGGAACGCGCCGGGCAGCGCCGCCGCCGACGTCGACCCGATGACGATCGTGAACGTCGGCCACAGCGCGTACGCGAGGGCCCCCAGCAGGCGGCTGCCCGGGGTGCCCACCCGCAGCCGCTCCATGAGCCGCAGCGCACCCCAGAACGCGGCCGTCACCACGAGCGACAGCCACAGCCGCTCCGCCAGCCACACCGGCACCCGGATCAGGTCGGTCAGGCCGTAGTAGGGCAGCATCGGGAACGCGTAGCCGATGTACTGGTCGGAGATCCCGCCGAACCCGGCCCGGTCGTGCCACAACTGCCCCAGGTCCGCGAGGAACTGCCACGGGTCCAGGGCCACGCCCAGTTTCGTCTCGAACGTCGTCCGGCCGGGATGCACCGCGCAGAACGCGACGAACGCCGCGGCCCAGAAGGACAGCAGCCAGCGGCGCGAGCGCGGCCCCGGTTCGGGGTCCGGGCTCGTCGCCGCGGCGGGTGGGGCCTGGACCATGGTCGTCATGGGGCGCACCGCCTGAGGATGAGGAGGAGGTTCCAGGTGGCGAACTCGCGCACGCCGGGCACCCGCGCCACGGCCTGGTGGAGGAACGGCCAGTAGCGGGAGCGCGCAGAGACGAGCGTCACGTCGTCACGGGCCCGGACGTGGCGCAGTGTCGGGCCGATGTGGTGGGCGAAGAGGTTCTCGCCGAGGGTGTGCTTGGGGGCCCTGCCGGTACGCCGCCGGTAGCGGGCCTGCGCCCGTGCGGCGCCCAGGTAGTGCCACGGCGCCCATTCGTGGCCGCCCCACGGGGACAGCCAGTTGGTGAACGAGACGTAGATCAGCCCGCCCGGCCGGGTGACCCGGGCGAGTTCGCTGAGGAACGTGTCGCGGTCGGCGACGTGCTCCAGGACGTTCGAGGAGAACGTGACGTCCGCCGAGGCGTCGGCCAGCGGCAGCAGATAGCCGTCGGCGACGACCGTCGCGTGCGGCGGCGACGGTCCCAACTCCCGTGTGTCCGGCTCGAAGAGGATGCCCTGGGCGCCGCGTGCCCGGAACTCGCGCGTGAAGTGCCCGCTGCCGCCGCCCACGTCCACGACGACCTTGCCCGCGACCTTCCCGTACGCCTCGACCTGGTCGGCGGCGTCCCGGGCGAGCAGCGCGTAACACGACTCCGGGTCGCGCTGCTCGTGCAGGAACGCCCGGAAGAGGGTGAGCGACCTGCTCAGCGACGGGTCCTTGAAGCCGGTGGCGGTCACGGCGCCCAGCCCCTCACCGCCTCCTGCGCCACCGCTCTGAACTGCCGTACGGTGTGCGCCCACCGGTAGCGGGCGGCGCGTTCCCGTGCCGCCTTGCCCATGAGCGCGCGGCGGTGCGTGGACAGGGCCAGGGTGCACCAGGCCGCCGCGAAGGACGAGTCGCCGTGGGCGAGCAGGCCGGTGCCGCCGTCCTCGATCGAGTCCCGGACGCCGGGCACGTCGAAGCCGACCGCGGGCGTGCCGCGCGCCGCCGCCTCGGTGATGACCAGGCCCCAGCCCTCCACGGCCGAGGGGTGCAGCAGCAGCCAGGCCTCGCAGAGCAGCCGGTGCTTGTCGGCCTCGGACACGTGACCGGTGAACTCCACGTCGGCGCCCGCCAGTTGGCGCAGCCGGGGGCCCTCGGGGCCGTCGCCGACGATCACCAGGCGGCCTCCCGTCACCGGCCGCACCCGCTCCCACAGGCGCAGCAGCAGGTCGATCCGCTTGTACTCGACGAGCCGGCCCATCGCCAGGAACAGCGGTTCCGGGGAGCGGTCCGCGCGCGGGCCGGGCTCCTCGACGCCGTTCGGGACGAGGCGGATGCGGCCCTGGTCGACGCCGATGGAGCGCAGGGCGTGCGCGGTCGAGGGGGAGACGGCGGCGAGCAGGTTGCCGCGCTGGGCTCCGGACAGCGCCCAGTGTTCGAGTCTTCGGCCGAGGTGGGCCGCGGGCGCGAGCGGTCCGCGCAGCCGCATCCGCCACAGGTCCGTGTGGACGTGGTTGACCAGGCAGAGCGTGGGCCCCCGGTGCCACAGCGGTGCCAGGTAGGGCATGCCGTTGCAGACCTCGACCAGCAGGTCGCAGTCGCCGACCTGGCGGGCGAACGCCGAGCGGGCGCGCAGGTAGTGGGCGGCCTGCCCGCCCGCCGACACGACCCGGTAGTCCCGGAAGGCGCCGTGGCCGGCCGGTCCGCCGCACAGGAGCGTCACCTGGTGGCCCAGGCCCGTCAGCCCCTCGGCCAGCCGGTCGACGAGGAGTTCGGAGCCGCCCGCGGCCGGGTTGCCGAGGTCGCGGTGGGCGAGGAAGACGATGTGGCGCGGCGGTGAGGCCGTGGCCGGCCGGGGCTGCGCGGTGCCCGTGGGCACGGTGCGCAGCGACGAGGGCACGTGCTGGGGCATGGGTGCTCCAACTCGTCGGTACGTGCAGGGGTGTGGGGGGAGAGTGGCTCGGCAGGGTGCGGTCTGCCGAGACGAACCGGCGGGTACTGTGCCGGGGTTGTGCGTGGGCTGTGCACAAGGTGGGGTGGGACAGTTTTCGCCGAGCCGTACGCCGCGGCTACTCACCCAGGTGACAAGTTTCAGGCTTTCCCGAACTGACGTACCGTCACATCGTGGACGTTTCCAGAGTCGTCGGGGACGAATCGGGATCGGGCAGCCCCCGCCCGTCGGGCTCCTCGTGGCCACCCCTGCCCCGTACGACGAAGACGACCCCCGCCGCCACCAGCAGCCCTCCCAGCACACCCGCCCCGATCGGCAGCGTCGTACCGAGCAGCGTCAGGCGGTCGTTGTCATCGCGGGCGAGCGCGACCTGTGCGCGTTGCGTGGCCGCGGTGAACGCGATCTTGCGGCTGTCCAGGAGCACGGCCGCGTCCTTCGTCGAGCCCGGCGCGCGCAGCGTCTTGCGCGGCCCGATCGCCGCGTACAGGATGCGGCCCGTGCGTGGGTCGGCGACCAGCTCGACGCGGTGGTTGGCGTACCACTCCTCGGCGAGGACCTGACTCTTCTGCGGCTGCCCCACGATCACGCCCGGCACCAGGCGCGAGCCCGTCCTGGCGGGCGCCACGGCGCCGGTGAACCGGTAGCCCTCGTGGCCCTGCACCTTGGTCGTCCCGCTGAAGCGGAGCGGAACCGTCGCGCCGAGCGTGTTGTCCCACCAGGTGTACGTGCGCTTCTGCACGCCGAAGGGGAACTTCAGGTAGGCCTCGCCCTCGAAGGCCGGCTGCTCGCCGCAGCAGTGCACGGGCGCGTTGGTGCGCCGGTCGGTGACCCAGCGCTCCTGGGTCCACTGCAGCGCGTCGTGCGGATCGCTCGCGGGCAGTGACGTGTCGGTGTCGACCGACGTCACCACGTCCCACACCGCGCGGCCGCTGCGCTCGCTCTCCGCGACGTCGCCGCGGACCTGACGGGTCACCGTGAGACGTCTGTGGTCCACGGTCCTGATCTTCTCGGTGTCGAAGTAACTGCCGGTCCCGGTGAACACGGTGGTGATGTCGGTGTCGACCGGCGTGCGCTCGGCGCGCGGCTCCACGAACCAGGCGAGCAGACCCGCCAGGACGAGCAGGAACGTGCCGAGACCTACGGATACGTAGCGGATCTTCGAGGAAACGTGTCCGGTCATGGGCCGGGAACCGTAGACGCACTCTTGACGCAGTGTCAATCCTTGGAAAAGACTGGGGAATTGACGGAACACACAGGGTGGGGACCGACCTCAGCACTCCGAAATCATCACGGACGAGAGGCTGACCCTGCGATGAACCGACTGTTCGCCGCCGCGCTGTCCGCGGCCGCCGGAGCGGCGCTCGCCGTGGCCGCGTCCTTCGGCGTGCTCGCGCTGATCAATGCGACCCCCGACCAGCCGAACACCCCGCTCGTGACGTACGAGACGCCCGACCCGGGGCGCTGAGAGGTGCCCGCGGCCGTCCGCTCCGCATGGCGCGACGTACCGAGCCTCCAGGTCAAACAGTTCGCCGGGCTCGCCATGGACGAGGCGCCCCGGCTCGCCCAGGACATCCTCGACGAGATCCGCCGCGAGTTCCCCCACCTGCCCCTGCTCCTCGACCCGTCCGGCGAGCCCCTGGCCCTGGTCGGCATCCGGCGCGCCATCGAGGGCTTCGTGCGACGCCTGACCGACGTGTCCGACGACACCGCTCCGCAGGAGCAACCCCCGGTCGTCTTCCAGGAGTTCGGGCGCGGCCAGAGCCTGCACGGGCGCAGCCTCGACGCGCTCCAGGCGATGTACCGGCTCGGCGTGAAGCTCGCCTGGCGCCGCCTCGCCGACCTCGGGCAGCGGCTGCGCATCCCGCCCCCGGCCATGTACGAACTCGCCGAGTCCGGATACGAGTACCTCGACGGCCTCGTCGACCAGTCGGTCCGCGGCTACGCCGAGGCCGCCGCCCGGCAGGCCGGCGAACGCCTGCGCCAGCAACGAAGGCTGATGGACCTGCTCCTCGAGGAAGGCGCGGGGCGGGCCGCCGCACCGCCCGACCCCGTCAAGGCGCTCACCGAACGCGCCGCCGGCATCGGCTGGCCGGTGCCCGAGCGGGTCTCCGTGGGCGTGCTCCTGCGGCCCGCCCGCGACGCCGTCG
>NZ_JAAGMG010000400.1 GCF_010548525.1 Streptomyces sp. SID14478 | reverse complement strand
AGCGCCAGGGCCCCGGCCGCGCCGACCGCGGCCGGCACCAGCCAGGGCGCGGGCCCGCCGACCTCCAGCAGGGCGCCCATGCCGAGGTTGCCGACGGTGATCCCGATCCCGCACACCGTGTTGTAGAGGCCGTAGTGCGTGGCGACCCAGCGACCGCGGGCCAGCGACACCACCGTGTCCATCTCGAAGGGGTAGAGCACGGCCGTCGCGGCGGCGAGCCCCGCCGCGCACAGCAGCAGCCCGGCCACCCCGGCCCACCCCGAGCGCAGCACGACGGGCACGACGAACGCACCGCCCATCAGCCCGAGCCCGGCGACCAGGCACTGCTCGCGGCTCCACGTGCGCCGGCACCAGTCCGTGATCCGCAGCTGCCCCACGAGCGCCACGAGCCCCGAGACCACGAACAGCGCGCTGGTCGCGGCCTGCCCGGCCCGGCCCCCGCCGAGCAGCCGCTCCATGGTGAGCGGCAGCGCCAGGTAGACCTGGAAGGAGAGCACGTACGACCCGGTCATGGCGCACGAGAACAGCCAGAAGGAGCGGTTGCCGAGCACGGTCCGCCACTGCCCGGCCGCTCCCGCCTCGGCACCGGGGGGACGCCGCCGCGCGGGCAGCCGCACCGCCTGCACCGCCGACAGCACCGCGAACAGCACCGCCGACACCGCGCACGTCAGCCGGAAGTCGACGCCGGTCAGGGCGAGCCCGACGAGCGGTCCGAGCAGGATGCCCGCCTGGTAGTAGACGTTGAAGAGCGCGAAGGCCTCCACCCGCCCTCCCGTCTCCCGCCGCCCCTGCGACAGTGCGCCCCCTTCCTTCTCCTCGCCGGCCTCGGCGGCGACGTAGGCGCGTACCGCCGGGTTGAACAGCGCTCCCGCGAGGCCCGTCGCGATCGATGCCGCGATCAGGACGGGCAGGGTGTCGGCGAGGGCGAGCGCGCCGAAGCCGACCGTGCGCAGCGCGCACCCGGCGACGATCAGCGGCTTGAACCCGAACCGGTCCGCGAGCGCGCCGCCGGCCAGGAACATGCCCTGCTGCGACAGGTTCCGCACCCCGAGGACGAGCCCGACCGCCCAGGTGGCGAGGGCCAGTTCGCCCGACAGGTGCGCGGCCAGGTACGGCATCAGCATGTAGAAGCCGAGGTTGATGGTGAACTGGTTGACGTACAACAGCTGGACGGCGGGCTCGAACTGCCGCGTACGTACGAGGAGTTGGGGGGTGCGCATCATCGGACGCCCCCGGCCGACACCGTGGCCCGGCACCGCACGTACGACCAGCTCTCGATGCCCGGCTGCGGACCGGCCACCTCGCGCGGCGCCTGTGCCACCGTGCCCGCCAACAGCCCGTGCGCGTCGCAGAATTCGTCGCTGAAGACGGTGTCGAAGTACCGCTGCGGGCCGTCCGGGAACACCGCGACGATCCGGGTCCCGGCCGGCCGCGTGCGCGCCAGCCAGCCCGCCACGAGCGCCACCGCCCCCACGCTCCAGCCGCCGGTCGCGAACTGCCGCCCCGCGAGCCGCCGCGCGCTGCGCACCGCCTCCGCCGGGTTGACCCAGTGGATCTCGTCGAACGCTTCGTGGTCCACGTTCCCGGGGTGGATGGACGAGCCGAGCCCGCGCATCAGCCGCGGCCCGGCGGGCAGGCCGAACACGGTGGACGCGACGGAGTCGACGCCGACGAGTTCGAGCCCGGCCATCGCGTGCCGCCCGCGCAGCGCCCGCGCGAGTCCCGCCGAATGACCGCCGGTGCCCACGGCACACACCAGCACGTCGAACTCCCCCACCTGCTCGGCGAGTTCGGCGGCGAGAGCGGCGTACGCGGCCGGGTTGTCGGGGTTGTGGTACTGGTTCGGGCACCAGGAGCCCGGCAGCGCGGCGAGCAGTTCGGCGACCCGGTCCACCCGGGCCTGCTGCCAGCCGCCGACCGGGTGCGGCCGCTCGACGGGATGGACGCGGGCGCCGTGCGCGGCGAGCATCCGGGCCACGAGCGGTTCGAGCCCGGGGTCGGTGACGAGGTGGACGGGGTGCCCGTGGTGCACCCCGGCGAGGGCGAGCCCGAGGCCGAGCGTGCCGGACGTCGACTCGACGATGGCGCGGCCGGGCGCCAACTCCTCGCGTTCCCTGGCCCGTTCGACCATGTAGAGGGCGGCCCGGTCCTTGATGCCGCCGAAGTTGAAGCCTTCGAGCTTGGCCCAGTAGCCGCGCGCCGAGCGGCCGGAGGAGGCGTCGTGGGTGATCCACAGCACGGGGGTGTTGCCCACGGCGGCCGGTGCGGCCGGGGGCTGGAGCTTGCCGATCATGAGAGGTGTACGTGCCCTTCGAGTGGTCGGTACGGAACGCGGAGGCGGCAGGGCCTTCAGTTCCGGTCGACCCCGAGGGCGATGAGCAGCCGGTGCCCGGCGAGCGGCGGGGCGCCCGGGCGGCGGGCCGGGGCGGCGTACGAGGGCGGGTTCCAGGGGGCAGGGGGCCGCCGGGCC
>NZ_JAAGMG010000356.1 GCF_010548525.1 Streptomyces sp. SID14478 | reverse complement strand
TCGCCGGTGACGCCGACGGGGACCGGCGCCAGCCCCGGCCCCAATACGTAGAGGGCGGTGTGGTCCATCGGGCGGCCCCACTCGCCCTCGCGCTGCGCCGGCCGGTCCGCGGTGAGGCGGTGGGACGCGGCGAACCCGGTTGCCTCGGCGGGGCCGTGGCCAGTGACGACCGTCAGGTCGGGGCAGACGTCCCGCACGCGGCGCACCGCGGCCGCGGGCACGTGGTCGCCGCCGGTCCACACCTCGCGCACCCCGGTGAGGCATTCGGGCAGATGGGCCGCGACCGCGCAGAACCGGGTCGCGGGCAGCCACACCGCGGTGATCTCGTGCGCCGCCAGCGTCTCGCTCAGCGCGTCGACGTCCAGCTCTCCCCCAGGAGCCACGACCACGCGGCCGCCGTTCAGCAACGGCACCCACACTTCGAGGGCGAGCGCATCGGGGGTGGGCGGTGCGTGCCACAGCACGGTGCCGGAGCCGGCTTCCTGCCAGGAGCGGTCCAGGACGAGCCGTGCCATGTTCCGGTGCGTGAGAGCGACTTCAGTGGTGGCTTCGGTCGCTCCGGTCGCTTCGGTCGCTCCTGAGCCGTATGCCACGGCCAGGAGGCTGTCCTGGTGCGGCGGGGGGAGCGGGTCGTCTCGTACGCCGCTGTTGCCGGTGGCAGTGGCGGCGGTGGACCGGATGTCGTCGAGGACGAGCGTCGCCACGGTCAGGTCCGCGGGGAGCGCCGCGGCCGTCGCCGCGTCGGTGAGGAGGACGCGCGCCGAGGAACCGGCGACCTGCGTCCTGATCCGTTCCGCCGGGGACGACGGGTCGACCGGCAGGTAGGCGCCGCCCGCCTTCGCCACCCCCAGCAGGGCGACGGCCAGGTCCACGGAGCGCGGCATCGTCACCGCCACGACCGTCTCGCGTCCCACGTGCTGCCGGCGCAGGGCCCGGGCCAGGGTGGTCGACCGCTCGTCCAACTCCCGGTACGAGACCGTCGCGTCGCCGCACTCCAGCGCGACGGCGTCGGGCTGCCGCGCGACCTGGCGGGCGAACAGCTGCGGCACCGTCGAGCCGGGGACCGCCGCATCCGTGTCGTTCGGCGCCATCAGCGCCCGGTCCCGCTCGTCGCCGCTCAGGACGTCCAGCGCACCGACCGGCTGCTCGGCGGCGGCCACCACGGCGCGGATGTGATCGGTCAACTCGGCGCCGATGAAGCACAGTTCGGCGCGGTCGTACAGGCTCGCGGGGGCGTCGAGCCGGATGTACAGGTCGCTGTCGGCGCTCCCGTCGCTGTAGACGGCGATCGACAGTTCGTCGAAGGCGCCGGTCGTCCCCCCGAGGTAGCGCGCCGGGTGGTCGGCGAAGTGGAGCTGCTCCACGAATTCGACGACGTTCATGACGGCGCCGAAACTGCCGCGATCGCTCAGGACGGTTTCGCTCGCGCGCTGGATCTCCGAGTAGTGGCACGCCGTGTGGCCGAAGAGCTCGTACGTCTCGTCGACCATCGCGTCGGCGATCTCGGTGAAGGTCGCGCCGAGCGGCACCTTCACGCGTACCGGCACCACGTTGACGGCCAGTCCGGGCGTCCTGCTCGCCACGCCGACCCGGTTGCCGACGGCCAGCGAGAGCAGGAACTCCGGGCGGTCGCAGCGGTGCCGGAAGAACACCGCCGCGGCCGCGGTGAACAGCGTGGACATCCACACGCCCAGGGACTGCGCGGTCTCGGTCCACGTGTCCGCCTCGGCGCGCGGAACGGTCAGTGTGCGGCTGACCATGCCGATGGGTTCGGTCAGCTCGCCCCAGCGGTCGGCGCCGCTCATGGGCCGCGAGAGCGCGGCCCGCTGGGCATCGGACAGGGCGACGCGCGGTACCTGGGCGGGCGCGGGCGCGTCCGTCAGGTAGTCGCGCCAGAACTCCGTGTCCTCGGTGAACTTCCGGGAGTCGCGGTACTGCGCCGACTCGGCCGCGAACGACTCGGCGTCCCACGGGTGCGCCGGCTGCGGTATCTCCTGCGCCCGTGCCAGCGCCGTGTACACCTCGGCGAGGCGCCGCGACAGCAGGCCTCCGGTGCCGAACCCGTCCGAGATGAGGTGGTGGTAGGCGATCACCACGAGGGAGCGGGCCGCCGAGAGCCTCACCACGCCCAGCCGGAAGAGCAGGTCCCGCTGCAGGTCGAAGGGCTTTCGCACCACGTCGGCCAGCGCTTCGCGCGCCGCCTGCTCCGGGTCGGCCGCGGCGCTGAGGTCCAGGAAGAACGGCCGCCAGTCCCCCAGCTCCCGTGGCCTCAGCCGCAGTCCGTCGCCGTCGTCGGCGAACGTGACGCGCAGCACCTCCGCCTCGTCCATCACGTGCAGGAACGCGGATTCCATGACGGCCGCGTCCAGTTCACCGTCCACATCCCACATGGTCAGCGCATGGTTCAGCGTGTCGGGAGACACCGTCTCCGCCAGCCACAGTCCTTTATGCGCAGACGACGCGCCGAACGAACGCACACAGATCAACCCCTCAGCAACAGGCCCGGGAATCGGGGGAATTCGCAGATCACCCCCACTCTCGGGGCAGCGGCCCAGCCGCTCAAGACAAGGTGGTGCCGGGCGGGGCGAGCCGTCCGGCGGGCTTGCGGTGTCCCGCCGGCGGGACATCCCCGCGTCAGGTCAGCAACGCCGTGTCCTCGACGTCATCTCATGGACGGCGCGTCATGAACGGCGCGTCATGGACGTGGTGACGTGGTCGGCGATCAGTCGCGGTGACGGGTGCCGCAGGACCAGGTTGGCCCGCAGTTTGAGTCCGGTCGACGCGGCCAGGCGTTTGCTCAGCTCCACCGACAGCAGCGAGTCGAATCCCAGCTCCTTGAAGTCCTGGTCGGGGCCGATGGCCTCGCTGGAGGCGTGTCCCAGTACGGCGGCGACCTTCGCGAGGACGTGGTCGAGCACGAGCGCCTTCGCCTCGCCGTCGGACAGGGCCGAGACCCGCTCCGGCAGCGGGACGAGGTGGTCGTCGCCGGCGGGCTGCTCCGTCGCGGGCACCTCGGCCGCCGCGGCCGTGTGCGAGGAGTTCAGCCAATACCGCTGCCGCTGGAACGCGTACGTCGGAAGGTCCACCCGGCGCCGCGCCCCGAACAGGGCGTCCCAGTCCACCGAACCGCCCCGGACGTGCAGGTGGGCCAGCGAGCCGAGCACGGCCTCCACCTCGTCGCGGTCGCGCCGCGAGGAGGACAGCACCAGCGCGTCGTCCACGTCCTCGACGATCTCCTGCACCGGCACGGTCAGCACGGGGTGCGGGCTCATCTCGACGAACACCCGGAATCCGTCGTCGGCGAGCCGTCGCACGGCCGGTTCGAAGAGGACCTTCTCGCGCAGGTTCTGGTACCAGTAGTCGCCGTTCAGCTCCGCCGTGTCGATGAGTTCGCCGTGCAGCGTCGAGCAGAACGGCAGTGCCGAGGTGGTCGGGCGCACGTCGGACAGCGAGCCGGTGACCTTGTCGCGGACCCGGGTCACGTGCGCGGAGTGCGAGGCGTAGTCGACCGAGATCCGCCGGGCCTGTACGCCCTCGGCCTGCATCTTCTCGATGAACTCGTCGAGGGCGTCGGGCTCCCCGGACACCACCACGGAACGGGGTCCGTTGACCACGGCGACGCTCACCTGGCCGCTCCACGGGGCGAGGCGTTCCGTCACGACGTCCGCGGACTCCGCGACGGAGGCCATCCCGCCGTGCCCGATCAGGTCCACCAGGGCCTTGCTGCGCAGCGCCACGACCTTGGTGGCGTCCCTCAAGGAAAGCGCACCGCATACGTAGGCGGCGGCTATCTCGCCTTGGCTGTGGCCCACCACCGCTGCCGGTTCCACGCCCCAGGACCGCCACAGGGCGGCCATGGACACCATCACGGAGAACAGGGCCGGCTGGACGACGTCCACCCGGTCCAGAGCGGGCGCGCCCTCCACGCCGCGCACCACGTCGAGCAGCGACCAGTCGACCCACTCGGACAGCGCGGCCGCGCACGCGTCGAGGGACTGCGCGAAGACCGGGAACGTGTCGTACAACTGCCGCCCCATGCCGGCCCACTGCGAGCCCTGTCCGGGGAACACGAAGGCGACGCCGCCGAGCTTGCGGGCGGCGCCGCGCACGACCGCGGCGGACTCCGCGCCGTCGCCGAGCGCGGTCAGGCCGCGGAGCAAGTCGTCGCGGCC
>NZ_JAAGMG010000315.1 GCF_010548525.1 Streptomyces sp. SID14478 | reverse complement strand
CCCCGGACTGCTCACGCTCGGGCTGGCGGCGGCGTGCGTGGGCTTCTTCGTGGCGCCCGCGCTGACCACGGCGTACCTCATCGCGGACGAGGCGGCGGGCCCGGACCTGCGTACGCAGGCGGGCGCCTGGGTCAACGCGGCGGTCAATGCGGGCAGTTCGGGCGGCACCGCGGCCGTCGGCGCCCTGGTGGGCCATCTCCCGACGGCCGTGTGCTTCGCGGTGGCGGCCACGGCGCCGCTGCTGACGGTGCTCGTGTCGATGACCCGGGGGCCGGTGTCCGCACGGACGGCGGCGCCGGTGCAGGCACCGGCGCCGCAGGAGGAGACGGCCCGCTGATCCGGGCCGTCGTTCGTCAGCCGTCAGCCGTCAGCCGTCAGCCGTCAGCCGTCGTCCGTCGTCCGTCGTCCGTCAGCCGTCGACTGTCAGCTGCCGGCTGTCAGTCGTCGTCGCCGTGGTCGTCCGCGGAGCGGTCCGCCGTCACCGCGCCCGACCCGAAGGCGACGTGCCAGTCCTGCTGCGTCCCGTTCGCGGAGGTCGTCTCGGCCTCCCAGACCCGGACCGAGCCGTCGTCGTCCGCGTCCACCGAGGTCACGGTGCCCTTGGCGGACGCGGCGCGGGCCGCGTCCTCGGCGGACGTCGACGCGCTCCTGAGCGCGGCGGCCACCTGCGCGGGGTCACCGTCGTCGTCCCCGTCGGCCTTCTCCACGTGCGAGCCGAGCACCTTGCCCGTGCCCGGGTCCACGTCGACGTGGTGCCAGGCCTTGGCGCCCGCGATGTCGACCTCCCAGACCAGGCCGCCGTCGTCGGAGTCGAGGTCGGCGCCGGTGGCGACGCCCGGTGTGTGCTGCAGGGCGGCGGCGATCGCGTCCTCGGCCCTGACCTTCGCGCCCTTCGCCTCGTTCGCGTTCTCCCGGGCGTCGCTGACGCCGTCGTCCTTGACGTGCACGGTCGACGTCGCGGCGGACCCGCCGTCGTCGGAGACGGCCACCGCGGTGGCCGTGCCCGCGCCCAGCAGGACCACGGCGGCGAGGGCGGAGAGGGTGGTGGTACGGCGCTTCATGAGGTTCTCCCGTTCGTCGTGGGGTCGTGCTCTGTCGACGGGAACAACCCTGCCCGAGTGATCCTGAAGCCCCGCTGAAGAAGCCTGAAGGGTCCTTCAGGTTCGACCTGTCACCCTGAAGCGCATGCGCCCACCCGCCTCCCACCACCACCCTGCCCGCGGCACCGCGCGCCGCCCTCCCAGACTGTTGATCGTGGAGGACGAGAAGCGGCTGGCCCTGTCGCTGGCCGGGGGCCTCACCGCGGAGGGGTTCGCCGTGGACGTGGTCCACGACGGCCTCGAAGGGCTGTACCGCGCGAGCGAGTCCCCGTACGACCTGATCGTCCTCGACATCATGCTGCCCGGCATGAACGGCTACCGGGTCTGCGCGGCCCTGCGCGCCGCGGGCAACGAGGTGCCGATCCTCATGCTCACCGCCAAGGACGGCGAGTACGACGAGGCGGAGGGCTTGGACACCGGCGCCGACGACTACCTCACCAAACCGTTCTCGTACGTCGTCCTCGTGGCGCGGGTCAAGGCGCTGCTGCGCCGCCGGGGGGGCGCGGGCAGCGCCTCCGCCGTGCACGCCGTCGGCCCCTACGCCGTCGACACCGCCGCCCGTCGCGTCACCCACACCGAGGACGGTGAAGTCCCGCTCACGGCAAAGGAGTTCGCCGTCCTCGAACAGCTCGTGCTGCGCCCCGGCGAGGTCGTGTCGAAGGGCGACATCCTCGAACACGTCTGGGACTTCGCCTACGAGGGCGACCCGAACATCGTCGAGGTGTACATCAGCGCCCTGCGCCGCAAGCTCGACGCCTCCCTGATCCACACGGTGCGCGGCGCCGGATACCGCCTGGAGATCCCGCGATGAGGCACCGGCCCCTCCGCCTCCTCGGCTCGGTACGGGCCCGCGCGGCCCTCGCCGCCACCCTCGTCGTCGCGGTCGCCCTGATCGCGGCGGGCGCCGCCGTGCTGATCTCCCTGCGCACGAACCTCACCGGACAGGCGGACAGCGCCGCCGACTCCGGTGCGCGCCGCGTCGCCACGTCCCTGGCCACCGGCGTCGCGCCCGACGCGCTGGACCTGGACGACGACCAGCCGGTCCAAGTGGTCGACGACGAGGGGCGGCTGCTGGCCGCCTCCGACGACCTGGAGCGGATCAGCGGGACGTCGACGGGTGCGGTCACCCCGGTCGCGGCGAGGGCCGACGACGCCGGGGACGACCACGGCGACGACGACCGTTCCGGCGCGGGCAAGGTCTCCGACGACACCGACTACAGCGACGGCGCCGCCACCGTGGACGGCGACGGCGCCGACTACCGGTTCGCGGCCGTCGAGGTCGAGGACACCGCGTACGGCACCCTCACGGTCTTCGCGGGATCCCCGCGCGCGGCCGAACAGGGCGCTGTGGGCACGGCGTTGACCGCCATGCTCATCGGCTTCCCGGTGCTGCTCGTGGTGGTCGGCACGGTGACGTACCTGGTGACGCGGCGCGCCCTGCGTCCCGTCGAGGGCATCCGCGCCGAGATGGCCGCCGTCACCGCGTCCCAGGACCTCGCCCGCCGGGTGCCCGAACCGGACACGCACGATGAGGTGGCCCGGCTGGCCCGCACGACGAACGAGACCCTGGCGGCGCTGGAGGGCTCCGTGGAGCGGCAGCGGAGGTTCGTCGCCGACGCCTCGCACGAACTGCGCA
>NZ_JAAGMG010000268.1 GCF_010548525.1 Streptomyces sp. SID14478 | reverse complement strand
CACCGCGTTCCGCTCCACCTGCGGCCGCTGAAAACACGGATCGAACCCCCGCGCCGCGGGGATCCCCTCGCGCAGGCCCGCCATGAAACCCGGATCAAGATCCCGGGCGATCGCATCGTGCAGTGTCGACAGCCCGACCGGCCTGCGCCCCGCCTGCTTCGCGATGCGCACCAGATGCTCGTGAGCGCGCTTCACATTGCCCTGATAGTCGGCGAGGACCTCGATAACCTCATCGGTGATCGTGAACCGGCGCCGCTCAGGCTTCTCCACACTGCCCGTGCACTCCGCCTGCTCCAGCCAGGACCACACCGTCCGCTTGTGCACCCCCACCACACCCGCGGCCATCCGCACATGCGCCGTCGTCAACTCCCCCGACGCGCGCAGCCGCAGCAACTCACGCACCGCGGCAGGCCGCAACTCGTCCCGATGCCGACCCAGCCCCTCATCCCCAGCCCCGACCCCAGGGACGTCGCCGTCCGCCGTCACCGCAGCCGACACACAGGCCACGAACGAACCAGCAACCGAGCAGCGATCACAGTGACAGCCTCCATGACGTCAACTACCGCCCCACACAGGGCAGTTCACGTCACGCCCGTGACAGACGCGACGAATGAGACGCTAAGGCCGACACTCCGACAAGAGTCCCCGCGATCACTTGGACGAGTGACAAATCCCCGTTCCACTCACCACGCCACACCCCCATGCGCTACAGAGCACAACCCAAAGGAGATCCGGCGAACACACCACCAGCCAATCCGGACTCACACCACCACCAAACCCGGAACACCACCACCAACACCAACCACCCGAAACACCCGACGACCAGCACAAAAAAGCCCCCGCCTCAATGGCGAGGGAACTCGGACACCCCAGTGCCACCTTCCCCGATCCTCACACCTTTCAAGGAACTTGACTATTCGTCAATTCCTTTGCTTTTCTTGCCAGTTCGAATTTTGGGTGAGAATACTCCCCCTGTTTTTCCGGTCGGCAAGTTATGGCCACAGGCCCGGCCTGTCTTCGCTATCCCGAACTTGCACCTCCGCCAGAACAAGCTGTGGGACAACCACGGTATGACGGACTCGTCCGGCGTGCAGCGTGCGGCTGCGGTGGAGCGGCTCCTAGGTCTCGATGCACGAGGTGAACTGATGTCTCGTCATGCCCGCTTGTTAGCACAGGCGTTGGGGCGTTCTGAGCGGACGGTGTGGCGGTGGCTGGCTGCGGGGCGTGAAGGGCGGCTGTCGCAGCGGGTTCCTGGACGGTTCACGGTGACGCCGGAGGTGCGACTGCTACTGGTGTTGTGGGGCGGGAATGCCTCGCGGGTCCATGCCGAGCTGATGGAGCGAGCGCGGGTGGATCCGGCGCAGGGGCCGGTGCCGTCGCTGGCCACCCTGCATCGGGCGATCCGCTGGGATCTGAGTGCAGGTGAGCGGGCGGGGCTGGCCCGGGGTGAGTGGGCGCGGCAGGCTCATGATGTGTTCGCGAAATGGCCGGCCTCCCATCGATCGCAATGCAGGCACCGCCGGATCACCTGGCGGCTTCCGCGCGCACGAGGTACGGCAGCCGCAAGAGTCAGCGGTTGAGATCCATGACGGGGACGCCCAGGCCTTCGTACGCGTCCGGTCGTACGGTGGCGACGAGCGCGCCGTCGGGGCGGTCCAGGGTGGGGCGGGCTCCGTGGACGGCGGCGGCGACGCCGAAGGGGATGCCCGCGCGGTGCAGGGTGGCGATGGTGTGGGCGGCTCCATAGTCCGTGTCGAGGGTGTGCAGGACGTCCAGGATGCCGAGGTAGTCGATGATGCCGGTGCGTTCGCGCTCGGCTTCCAGCGCGCTGGCGACGGGAACCCACAGGCGGACGGTGGGGTCGCCGGCCGCGACGTGAACGAGCGCAGAGACCTGCTTGTTGCCGCCGAGCGCGAGCAGGGTGTCGGCATCCAGGACGTAGTGCTCGAGGATCACGCGGCGGCGTCCCGACCGGTCCGGGGGGTCTTGACCTGGGCGGTCCGTGCAGCTTGTGCCTGGCGCATGCGCTCACGCAGATCGTCGGATTCGTCCTGGCTGATGCGGTGACCGAACTCCTCCTCCAGGAAGTCAGTGGTACGCCCAACGCGCTCGCGCAGTTCGTCAGCCGTAAGCGCGGTGGCGGCGAACTCCTCGATCAATGCACGCATCGACGTATTCCTGGCCTTGGCCAGGGCGGCGAGCTTGTCCCGTGTCTCCGAGGCGATCTTGATCGTTGTATCCACACCCCGAGTATACCCGCGGGAATACCTACGGTATCGATCGCTTCCACCGTCCGGCATCCCGGGCTCTCCGGGCGCACGGGCGTCGAATCCGTGGCTCTGGGTTGGTCGGTCCGGGGCCGTTCCCTCTGTTGTTGCGTGTCCACGCCCGATATTCGGACTCAGGGTGAGCAGCGCCACCTACTCGGTGAGGTCGTCGAAGGTCAGCTGGGTCCCCGAACTTGAGCACTGGAAGCATCGACAGGGGAACGCCTGCGGGCTGACCGGGAATCTTTTGCTGGTGACTGTCTGGCCATTCGAGAGGGACGCCCGCAGCCTCGCCATTGCGGGGTGGACAGGCTTGCCGGTGCCGGGAGGCGGCACAAGGAGCCATTTCAGGCTCCGCCGCCCGAACGCCTCCAGCGTGATCTGCTCGCCGTCCTGGGTGCGAAGGGGGTACGTGCCCACATACCTGAGCTCTCTCACCCTGGTGCCCCGCGGCACCCGTCTGGTCCTGATGATGACCCACTGGTAGGCGTAGAAGAGCACCACTACGGAGTCGATCCTGACGTCGACCTCGCTCCGGGTCTTCAGCACTGCCCCGAAGTGGGGGATGTCACGGTCGGCGGAGGCGGCAGGCCCGGCCTCTGCTCTCGTAAGGAAGAGACCCGGGGAACGCACTTTGACGGTGGGTCGCTTACGTCGAAAAGCCGCGATGGCCACGCTCACGTTGCCAGCGGTGAAAGCTGCGCTGCAGAACGCTATGACGCGAGCGACGTTGTCCGGCTGTGCCATGTGGCCCCCTCTTCACCCGGCATCTCGCGAGCACTGTGCAGCAAGCATGGCCCTCGTCTGCGCCCTGCAAGCGGGCTCTGAGCAAATCCTGAGCATCCGCGGTGCCCCAGAGTGCCTAGCGGCCAGCATGCGAAAGCGCGGCAGGCAGCTACGCGGCTGTCTCGGTGCCTGCTCGGCCCGGCCAGCCGGCCACAGCGGGCGTCTTCTTCACGCAACCTGGCGCGTGCTCCCCCGGCTCCGGACCCGCGCAGAGCCGAGCCACATCACACCGAGCATCGGACGGTTCACCGCCGAACAGACCAGCGGCAGTTCGGCCTTCACCAACGCAGCGACGGCCTGATGCGGGAGAACACCACCGGTTTCGTCCGGGAAGCCTCGGGCATGCCGACAGCCATGACCAGCCGCGGGGTGCCACATCGAGGAGAGATATGAGGCAGTTGAAGCAGATTCCGCGTGCGAATGGCGGTCGGCTTTCGCCACCGGAAAACAATCACCCCGGCTGTACGGAACAGCCGGGGTGATTGTTTTCCGCGTGCGAAAGCCGTCATCATCGCGGTGATCATTTACGGGCGGTCGACGCGCAAGCGGAGGCGCTGACTGGTTGAGCCCGGATGCCAACCCGGACCCGGCCAGGAACCGATGGAGCGTACCGGGCTGGTGGCGTCGTGGCGGGGGCGAACTCAGGGTGGAGATCAGGGTGTTGTCGGGGTTGACCCTGCTGCCGGGGCCCCGGTCCGTGGTGAAGGCTCCGTACATGAACTTTCGAGGGTCCCGTGTGCGCAGTGTTCTCAGCCGGTTCGTCGTCCCTGGGGTGTGGGCTGCCGCCATGGTGGCGGTGGTGGCGGCGTTGGGAGCTCCATTCGACACCGACCCTCAACTGAGCCAGCTTTCACTGACGGTCAGCGACTTCGCCGCGCTCGACCGCGGTGGACCGATCGAGGCGGGCATGGCGTGTCTGGGCGTGGCTTCGTTCGCCCTGCTGGCAGTGGCCCGGCGCGGCGTCGCGGCCCTGCGCGGCACGGTGGCAGTGCTGATGGTGGCCTGGGGTGCGGGCCTGGTGGCCGCAGCTGTCATCCCCACCGATCCGCTGACCGTGCATCTGAGCGCATCGGCATACGTGCATCGTTACGCTTCCATCGTGGCGTTCCTCGCCATGCCGTTGGCCGGACTCGTCCTGGCGCGGCGTCTTCGAACCGCGGGCGCCGGCACGGAGGCGCGACGAACGGTGCAGTGGCTGCGGCGGCTGTCCATCGCCGCCATCGCCGGAGCCGCGGTCATGGCCCTGTCGGCAGGACCAGGCAACCGTGAACTGATCGGACTGGTGGAACGGCTGCTGCTCGGCTGCGACGTCGCCTTGCTCGCCCTCATCGGCCACTACGTCCAAAGCCAACTGCCGACCCGCAACAATGCGCGGAGCCACCGCCGCGAGCTGCGTAGTAAACACGAGCCGCTGCCGGAGACCGCTGCACTGACGGCGTAGCCGCGACCAGGGACCAGCACCAACCCCAGCCCGGCAGTTGGCGCCGTCGACCACCTGGGAGGGTGCGGATGCACGTCCGGTCCCCTCTTCCCTAGGACAGGACGAGTGCGGCAACCACCGGGGCCGCGTACACCAACGGGAAGGGCACGTGGGAGAACCAGCGCGCCCGCACCACGGTGACCACGGCCCCGGCGAAGTACAAGGCGAGGCCGATCGCGGCCGCGACGCCGACGGCCGGCACCGCGAGCCCGACCAGCAGGCCGACAGCGCCCGCGGCCTTGGCAGCGCCCAGCCACGGCATCCACGAGGCGGGCACCCCGTAGTCGGCCATCGGCTTGACGACCCACTCTGCGCGGGCGAAGACGGAGTAGGCGGAGAAACCGGCCATGACGGCGGCGACAACAGTGACGACGGTGTGGGCGACAGACATCAGGCACTCCTCAACAGGCGTTTCCTCAGGCGGAAGTGATCCGCTGCCTGACTGACCCGCACACTGAGCCGAATGTGACACGGAGCCCACAAATTTCCGCCCATGCACTCGCAGGGCCTTCGCCCCCGTCCCTGCCCGCCGGAAGCTACATGTCCCCTGAGCGCGTTCCGCCGCTGCGCGGGCCTGCTGCACGATCGGGTGCCATCCTGAACTGGCTTGCCCTGTGGGGTGGGTGGGAAGGATGTCGCTGTGCCCAGGCCTTATCCGCGATTCCCCCGCTGCTTTGCGGCTGGTGTCTGAGCAAGGACGCCAAGGCCTAGCTGGTCTGCTGGGGGTCGGGGCCCTCGGTCTGGTTGGCCTCGGTCATCTTCCAGCCGTCGTCTGTCCGGACGAGCGTGAACGTGAGCGTCGCCAGCTGCCATCCGAGCCTGCAGAAGGACGAGCGGTACGCGCAGGGCCGGATGCTGCTCGACCGGATCGGGGCGGTGGATGGCGAACACGCCGTGGTGTGCGGCGACCTCAACGAACACCCGACCTGCCGTCGACGCCACCGCCCGCCTGATCGGGGGTGAGCATGGCCGCGATCGGCTACCACTTCGGCTCCCGCGAAGCGCTGCTGACCACGGCCCTCATCGACGCCATCGACGCATGGGGCACTCGGCTGGGGCGCACCCTGTCCGCGTACGGCACCGACGGCGCGAGCGAGGCGGAGCGTTACGAAGCCCTGTGGGCCGCGGTCATCCAGTCCTTCACCGATGACCGCAAGCTGTGGCTCGCCACGCTCGAGGGCCTGGTGCAGGCCGAGCACTCCGACGACCTGCGCCGCTATCTGTCCGGCGGACAGGTCCAGGGCCGCCGCGGGCTCGCGGCCCTGCTGCGCGGCGTACCGGAGGACGAGATCGACGACGCCACGGCCCGCACCCTGGGAGCCGCCCAACTCGCGCTCTTCACCGGCCTGATGACCCAATGGCTCACCGACCCCCAGCAGGCACCCCGGGCGCCCGACGTCGTCGCCGGCCTGCGCGCGCTCACGACGCTCGTCGCTCCGGGAAGATGACGAACCGCAGACGGGCCGGCGAGCGGTACCGACGTGAACTACGGAGGCACGACGCTCGCCGAGGACGACGCCCCGTCGGCGCCCCGGGGCGACACCTATGCGGGCGAGGGGCCGGTTGCGCCCGGGACCGTCGAGATCCCGATCTGAGAGCAATGCTCTTGCGAGAGTCAACAGCCAAGCCCTCCAGCCGACTTGGTCCCCTGATTCGCGTCGGAAGCGTGGGCATATGGATGCAGGGCCCTCTCTCGCCGCGCAAGGAGGGGACGCGGAGAAAGAGGGCCCTGCTCATCCCCGGTGCCGAGGAAGAAGATGCCCAGTGAAGCGGGGGCTTTAGAGGATGCGCTCGTCAGCGTCGAACTGGTCGACCGGCTGGTTGGTGCAGTCCGCGACGGGGCCGCCGAGCACGTTGCCGCCGACACCCTGCGGGGAGGCGACAGCGCAGCGCAGGTCGACGTCGACGAACGGGGCACCGTAGGTGTTGGCGACGCCGCCCGGGTCACCGGCGATGGCGACATCGCCGTTGTCGGTGGCGAACTCCGAGGTGCCCGTGCCGCTGACGGTGTCACCGTACGCGGCGCGCGCGGCGTCGTTCATGTCGTGCGCGGTGGTCATCGTCTCGGTCTGCGGGGCGGCCGACGCGACACCCGTGGCACCGACGGTCGCGGCGGCGGCAGCGGACGCGAGCGCGGCACCGGCCAGAACCTTACGGATCATCACTGCTCCAAAGCTGTGGGGGGATGCACGGCGGTGTCCGCCGTCATTGCCAGCTGGAACAGCTCGGGAGAAGAAACGTCACGGCCCGTCATTCGGATAGATCAACACCCTCGCCGCAGGCTCACCCGACCGGCCCCGCCCTCAGCAGAAACAGCCGTTCCCGCAGGCCGGATGAAGGGCGCCGCGGGAACGGCTGCGTCGTGCGTCGCGCGAATCTTCAGGCGCCGGTCGGCGCAACGGCACGCGTACGGTCCGTCGCTTCGACGTACGCGCGGGCCGCGACCATGACGTCACGGGCCCGGTCGTCGGCGATGCACAGCGCCGGAGCCATGTCCTCCAGCTGCGGGTTCATCCCGATCATCCACGCACGGGCGGTGTAGACCGACTCCGCCGACTGGATGAGATGGAAGATCTGGATCGCGTCGCGCAGTCGGGTCTCGGCCTCGGGCCGCGGGTTGCTGGAGCCGGACGCCCACCTGCCCACCTGCTTGGCGTCGCTGATGCCCGCCATGCGGGCGGTGAGCCGCTGGCCCAGGTTGTCCTGCAGGAAGCGCGCGATGTCCGCGATGGGCATGCTGACGGCGACGCTGTGCGCCGCGACGTACGACGGCGCGGGCTGCTTCCGGAACGTGGTCTTGGCGGTCTTCAGGGCAGGCATCAAGTCTCTCCTTCGTGGACCCGGCGGGGCATCTTGACGTTCTGTGGAGAGCTCCCGCCGGGAAGCATGACCACTACGGGAGTCGCGCGTCCGGAGGACGGCGCACGCCACGAAGGATGCTTCATACGTCCTCCCTCCCAAGGTGATACCGGAAGCGTACCCACGAAGGGGGGTCAACTCCACCTGTCCGGCCCCACTTTGAGCAAGCGTCATATGCCACGGCGCGCCGTCGAGTTCTCCGTCGGTACCGCTCTCACCTGCTGGTTCGGAGGGCATCTGAGGGGTTTCAGCCACCTGCGTGCCGTCGATGTTTGGCCGCTTTCCGCCGTACGGCAGGCACCTCAACGGGTGGGGTCGAGGGGGGATCGAGGGGTGTTTTCGAGGGCGGTGCGGGGTGTTCAGAGCATCTGCAGCCCGTACTCGTGCGCCACCGTCCGCAGCGGTTCCGACTCCGGGAAGACGTACGTGGACTCCAGGCGGGTCACCGTCGTGTTGTCGAAGAGGGCCCAGCACTGGCGCATCCCGAAGCGCGACTTGTAGGCGATGCCGTGGATGCGCGGAGCGCCGTCGGGGGTCGTCTGGGTGTGTGCCCAGCGGGCGATCGCGCGGGTCAGGCGGCGGTGCGAGCCCAGGGTGTGGTGGCGGGTGAGCTCGCTGCGGGTGACGCCGAGCGCGGGGAGCAAAGGTTCGAGCAGGGTGGCGAGGGCCTTGAGGGTGGTGTCGTCGTCGACGTCTAAGAAGCGGCTGTCCTTCGCGGGTTCCAGGCGCAGCAGGGTGTGCTTGGCGCTCCAGTCGCGGACCATCTTGCCGGGGGCGACGAAATAGGGCTCGTGCCAGTCGAGGTCGACGAGTTCGCGCACGTCGGGGTGGACGCGGAACGGCGCGAGCGCCTCGGCGAAACAGCCGTCCTGCCGGGAGGCGCAGTAGAGGGTGCCGTGGGTGCTGGCGCTCCAGGCGTTGCCCGCGGTGCTGTCCTCGTCCGGGGCCGCGAGGACGTCGTAGCCGAGCGGGTCGGACGTCTTGCCCAGTCGCCATACGCCGCCGGCCGGGGCCGGTACGAGTCGGACGTCCCTGACGTCTGCGACGTCGGCTGCTGGGTCGGTGGTCATGGGCTGGCTCGGCTTCCGGGACGAACGGTACGTCCGTTGGGGCCCTCCGAACGGGGCAGCCCGTCGACGCGGGCCGACGGGCCGGTGAGGGCGCTGTGTCTTCAGTTCTGTGTCTTGGGTCCTGAACCGGGGCGGGGGCACGGCCCAGTTGATCAATTGTGGTACCAGGGCGCACGGTACGCGAGTCTCTTGCGGGACATCCCGGGGGCGCACGATGCATTCCGGGGGGCGCATAGGCCGTGAGCATGTGTGGGCGGCCGGCCCGGGTCTATTGGACCAGCGCGGGATGCGCCAGGTCGAGGGCGGTCAGGGCCGTTCCGGCGTGCCCGGCCAGGGCCAGCAGGACCGTCGCCGTGCCGGGCTGGACGGTGGCATCCAGCCAGGTCAGCGGGGACGCCGTGGCGAGGGTGAGCAGTTGGCGCCCGGTGGCCGCGTCCCACAGCAAGGCGATGCCGTCGCGGGCCGCGCTGACGACGTACGTACGGTGCTCGGCGGTGAAGGTCGCCAGGGCCTGGACCGGGGCGTGGTGTCCCGTCAGGGGCCCGCCGAGCGGTCGGCCGGTGTCGAGGTCCCACAGCCGGATGCCGCCCTGGTCCCCGGCGGTGACGACGAAGGGCGCGAGGTCGCCGGCCGGCGCCGTGTTCAGGGCGAGCGCGTGCAGGATGCCCTGGTCGCAGCGGATGCGCCGGGCGCCCTCGTCCGGGGTGTCGGGGTGCCACAGGTGGACGACGCCCTCGGTGCCGCCGGTGGCGAGACGGGGCCGGCCGTCGGGGGTGCGGGCGGCGGCGATCGCCTTGACGCTCATGGTGTGGCCGTTCCACGTCCGCAGCAGGCTGCCGGTGTGCAGGTCCCACAGGCGGGCGCGGTAGTCCTCGGACGCGGTCAGGAGCAGCGCGAGCGCGCCGTCCGGGCTCGTGCAGGCGGCGATGTGGTGCGTCGGCGCGGTGCAGTCGAGCGGCGGCAGCGGCTGTGCGGCGGGGGCGGCCGGGTCCCAGGCGCGGACGGTGCCGGCCGGGTCCGCGTACAGGAGCAGGTGCCGCGCGCCGCGCCGGGCCCAGGTCAGGGTGGTCACCCGGCCGGGGGCGGTGAACGCCGAAGTGACCGCGCCGGTACGGGTGTGGGTGAGGCGGACGGTGGTGTCGTGGGCGGTCGCGACGACCGGGCCCTCGTCGGCGTGCCACAGCGCGGTG
Organism: Streptomyces sp. SID14478; assembly: GCF_010548525.1. Classification (GTDB taxonomy): domain Bacteria; phylum Actinomycetota; class Actinomycetes; order Streptomycetales; family Streptomycetaceae; genus Streptomyces. The sequence goes on along the minus strand of NZ_JAAGMG010000268.1, from coordinate 132 downwards.
GCCGTGGGACGGCTGGGGGCGGCGGTGTCGCCGGAGGTGAGCCGCCGGCCGATCTCGGCCGCGGACCATACGCGTACGGTGGCGTCGCCCGCCGCGGACAGCAGGGCGCCCGCGCTCCCCGGTAGGACGGTG
>NZ_JAAGMG010000225.1 GCF_010548525.1 Streptomyces sp. SID14478 | reverse complement strand
GGAGCGCTTCCGCAGCGTAAGCAGGAGGCCGGCGATGCCGACTCGGTACTGACCCGGATCGCCTCGCGTACCGCGACCGCGACCGCGCTCGGCGACGGGCTCACGGCGCTGATCACCGGCCTGACCGTGGCGGGCGCCGCCCTCGTCGGCATCCAGGGCGTGCGCGCCGGGCAGCTGGACGGCGTGGCGATGGCGGTCGTCGTCCTGACGCCGCTCGCCGCGTTCGAGGCGGTGCTCGGGCTGCCGCTCGCCGTGCAGTACCGCCAGCGGGTCCACAAGAGCGCTGAGCGCGTCTACGAGGTCCTGGACGCGCCCGAACCCGTACGGGAACCCGAACGGCCCGCACAGGCGCCGCAGGACCCCTTCCCGCTCGTCGTGCGGGGGCTCACCGCCCGGCACGAGGGCCAGGCGAGGGACGCGCTCGCCGGGGTCGACCTGACACTGGACCGGGGCCGCAGGGTCGCCGTCGTCGGTCCCTCCGGATCCGGCAAGACGACGCTCGCCCAGGTGCTGCTGCGCTTCCTCGACCCGGACGCCGGGACGTACACGCTCGGTGGGGGCGACGCGTACGCGATGGACGGCGATGCGGTGCGGCGCAGCGTCGGGCTGTGCGCCCAGGACGCGCACCTCTTCGACAGCACCGTCCGCGAGAACCTGCTGCTGGCCAAGAAGGACGCCGGCGAGGACGAGCTGCGGGCCGTGCTCGACCGCGTACGCCTTCTGGAGTGGGCGGACGCGCTGCCCCACGGGCTCGACACCCTGGTGGGCGAGCACGCCGCGCGGCTGTCCGGCGGGCAGCGGCAACGGCTGGCGCTGGCCCGCGCGCTGCTGGCCGACTTCCCCGTCCTGGTCCTGGACGAGCCCGCCGAGCACCTCGACCTGGAGACGGCGGACGCGCTCACCGCGGACCTGCTGGACGCGACCCGGGGACGGACGACGCTGCTGATCACGCACCGGCTCGCCGGTCTGGACGCCGTCGACGAGGTGATCGTGCTCGACGGCGGGCGGGTCGTGCAGCGTGGCGCCCATGCCGAGCTGACGGCCGTCGACGGGCCGCTGCGGGAGCTTCGGGAGCGGGAGGGCGCGGCGGAACTGCTGGTCGCGGCGGCGGGCGCCTGAGCGCGGACCGGAACCCCGACTTTCCTCGCCAAATAGGACTAACTAGTCTCAAGGGCATGGCAGCCCCGACGGACCCCGCGCCTCTTCCCTCCTCGGACCCGGCCGAGCCCACTGCGGACGCCGTGGAGGCCGCGACCCAGGCCACCCGCAGCCTGCAAGGGCTGTCCACGGAGCTGACCGCACGGGTGCCGCAGCTCCTGGAAGCGATGCGCTCCGTCGGGACCGGCCTGGAGCTGCACTCCACGCTCGACCGGATCTGCGAGACCGCCGCCGAGCTGGCGGACTCCCGATACGCGGCGATCGGCGTCGTCTCCGAGGACGGCGAGGGGCTCTCCGACTTCGTCTACTACGGGGTCGACGAGGAGACCGCGCAGCTCATCGGGCGGCTGCCCGACGGACACCGGGGGCTGCTCGGCGCGCTCATCCACGACCCCGAGCCACTGCGTCTGGCGGACCTCGCGGACGACCCGCGCTCGTGCGGGTTCCCCGCCGACCATCCGCCGATGCGCACGTTCCTCGGCGTCCCCATCCGCGTACAGGGAGAGATCTTCGGCAACCTCTACCTCACGGAGAAGCACGGCGGCGGCGAGTTCAACGACTACGACCTGAACATGGTCCGGGTGCTCGCCACCGAGGCGGGCATCGCGATCGGCAACGCGCGCCTCTACGAAGCGGCACGGCAGCGGGAGCGGTGGATCGACGGATCCGTGGCCGTGACCACCGCGCTGCTCTCCGGCGGCGACGCGGAGGACGCGCTCCAAGTGGTCGCCGAACAGGCCCGCCACCTCTCGGACTCGGCGGCCGGCATAGTGCTGCTGCCCGCCGAGGAGGGCGGCATGGAGATCGTGGCCGTCGCCTCCGACGAGCCCTCGGCCGCGCTCGGCGTGATCATCCCGCCGGAGAGCGAGATCGTCTCCGAACTGCTCGGCGGGGAAGCCGTGTTCGTCGACGACGCGGCCACCGACCCCCGGGTGATGACCGATCTCGCGCGCGGCTACGGCCCGGCCATGATGCTGCCGCTGCAGAGCGACGGGCGCGTCCTGGGGACGTTGGTGACGCCCCGCGCGCGTGGGGGGCGTCCCTTCACGGACGTGGAGCGCACGCTGGCCACACAGTTCGCCTCACAGGCCGCGCTCGCGCTGATGATGGCCGAGGCGCAGCGCGACCGGGAGCGGCTCGCCGTCTTCGAGGACCGCGACCGCATCGCGCGCGACCTGCACGACCTCGTCATCCAGCGGCTCTTCGCCACGGGCATGATGCTGGAGTCGGCCCAGCGGCGGTCGGTGGTGCCCGAGGTGCAGACCGGCATCGGCAAGTCCGTCGACGAACTGGACGTCACCATCCAGGAGATCCGTACCGCCATCTTCGCGCTCCAACAGGGCCCGACGGAGGCGCCGTCGGGCCTGCGCACGCGCGTGCTGCGCGAGATCAACATGGCGGCGGTGCCGCTCGGCTTCAAGCCCTCGCACCGCTTCCTGGGGCCGGTCGACACGGTCGTCGGCGAACTCACCGGCAAGAACCTCATCGCGGCGCTGCGCGAGGCCCTGTCGAACGCGTTCCGGCATGCGGAGGCGTCCCGGATCGACGTCGTCGTGGACGCGGCCATGATCCTTCCCGACGGGCAGCAGGGCGTCCGCCTCACCGTCGCCGACGACGGCGTGGGCATCCCCGAGGGCGGGCGGCGCAGTGGCCTGAAGAACCTCAAGAGGCGGGCCGAGTCGCTCGGCGGCGACAGTTGGTACGGGCCGGGCCTCGGGGACGACGACGGCGGCACGACCGTCGTGTGGCAGGCACCGTACTGAGCCCGGACCTCCCTGAATCGGCGGTACGTTTCTGCGCCGTACGGGGCATGCGTTCCCCCGGCCGTACGAGTCCACAGGGAGGGCGGCAGCGCAGCGGGCAACCATCCGAGACATGCGCCCACGACCCCGCCGCTCCCGCAGCTCCCTCGTCGTACCGGCGCTGCTGTGCGCACTTTTCGCACTCGGCGGCCCGCCCACGCTGTCCCAGGGTGCGGAGGGTCCCGAGCCGAGTGCCGAAGTCGCCCGCCTCTTTGAGGAAGCGTCAGCGGCTACGCAGCACTACGAAGAGGGACGTTTGGCCGCCGCCGCACAAAAGGCCAAGGCACAGCGGATGGAACGGCTGCTCGTGCGGGAGCGCCGCGAGATCGCCGTGCTGCACAACGACCTCGGCCGCATCGCCCGCGCCCAGTACCGCAACGGCGGCGACATCCCGCTCACGGCGCAGATGCTGCTCTCCGCCGAGCCCGAAGAGCTGATGCACGGTCAACGGGCCGTCTGGCAGGCCGATCTCGCGCTCAACAACGCGGTGGACAAGAGCCGTCGCGCGGAGCGGAAGCTCTCGGAGGGGCAGCGCGAGGCGCAGTCCCAATGGAGCTCCCTACGGGTGCGCAACGTCGAACTCGCGCACCTGAAGAAGAGCATCGCCAGCAAGCTGGAGCAGGCGCAGTGGGAGCTGCAGGGCGAGGCGGACCGGTCGGTGGCGGCGGGGCAGTGCCGGGGTGCCGTCCGTCTCGAACAGCCGGAAATTCGCGCCACGCGCGCGTGGCTGCCTCCCGTGGAGAAGTACGCGCTGTCCGCGGGCTTCGACAGCGCGGGCGAGCGCTGGGCGCACCGGCACACCGGCCAGGACTTCGCGGTCGACATCGGCACGCCCGTGCGGGCGGCCGGTGCCGGACGCGTCGTGAGCGTGTCCTGCGGCGGCGCCTTTGGCATCGAGGTCGTCGTGCAGCATCCGGGCGGTTACTACACGCAGTACGCGCACCTCGCGGCCGCCGCAGTGGACCAGGGCGAGAAGGTGCGCGCGGGGCAGTGGCTCGGCCAGTCCGGCACCACCGGCAACTCGACGGGGCCGCACCTGCACTTCGAGGTGCGGCTCACGCCGTATCTGGGGTCGGGCGTCGACCCGGTGAAGTGGTTCGCCGAGCGGGGCGTGACGCTGTAGTCGACGGCCCTAGGTGTTCTGTCCGGGGAGGTTGTGGACAGTGACAGGGTTCACGGCTGATCGATCTTGAAATGGGTGAGGGCCTTCTGGCCTGGTGTGGATTGCGACATCTGCACCAGCAACAGAAAGGCCCTCGTGCCCCACCGTAATGCACCTCTGACCGAGACCGGACGGCTGCGGCTGGCCCGCTGCGTGGTCCATGACGGCTGGCCGCTGCGCCGGGCCGCGGAACGCTTTCAGGTCTCGCCCACCACCGCCCAGCGCTGGGCCGGCCGCTACCGTGCCCTGGGCGAGGCCGGCATGAGCGACCGCTCCAGCCGCCCCCGTCACAGCCCGGACCGGACACCGACCCGCACCGAACGCCGGATCATCAAAGTCCGTGTCCTGCGCCGCTGGGGACCGGCACGCATTGCTCACCTGCTCGGCCTGGTGCCCTCGACCGTCCACCGCGTCCTGACCCGCTACCAGCTCGCCCGGCTCACGCACCTGGACCGGGCAACCGGCCGGGTCATACGCCGCTACGAACGCGACCGGCCCGGCGAACTCGTCCACGTGGACATCA
>NZ_JAAGMG010000186.1 GCF_010548525.1 Streptomyces sp. SID14478 | reverse complement strand
GGCCGGTGCCGGGGGTGGTGACCGGGCTCGCGTTCACCGGCGCCGCGCTGGCCTGGGCCGGTGCGTCCTGGCTGCAGGGGCGCCTCCAGGGCCGGGTCGACCGGCACCGGCTGGTACGCGTAGGGGCCCTGGTCATGGCGGTGGCGGTGGCACTGGCCGCGCTCTGCACGCTGCCGGCGGTGCCCGCGGCCACGGCGGGGTCCTCCATGGTGCTCGCCGCCGTCGGCATGGGCCTGGCGGCGCCGTCGCTGACCCTGCTGTCCCTGGCGCACGCCCCGGCGGACCGGCAGGGGTACGCGAGCAGCGCCATGCAGACCTCGCAGAACCTCGGCCAGACCCTCGTACTGGCCCTCGCCTCCGCCCTGTTCAGCGCGGTCTCGGCGGCTGCGAGCGGCCAACTCCCCGCGTTTGCCGGTGCGTTCGTGTTCCTCCTGGTGCCGATCGCGGCGGCCTGCGGTGTCGCTGGGCGGGCCCGGGCGGCGGCGGAGGGCTCGGCAAACGCTCCGCGGGATGTGCTGAGGAGGGGTGCGGCGAGGGATGTGACTGGGGACGCGCCTACCGACGTAAGCACCTGAGGCACCGGGGTACTTGGACGTCAGGGATGACTGGGACACCTGGGACACCTGGGATGTCTGGGATGACGTCTGGGATGCTGCCCGCTTGGCGTCCGGGACGTCTGGACGCGTGCGGCGTCCTCCTCAGTCCAGCATGCCGAGGTCGCGCAGGCTCTCCGCCGTCTCGACGAGCGTGGTGGCGGCGGGGCGCGGGCGCCAGCCCAGTTCCCGGCGGGCCCGGTCGTTGTGGATGACCGGCCTCGGGGGTTCGTCCCTGGGCGCTTCCTGCGTGGGGACGTGTGCGGCGAGCGGGCCGAGGTGGCGGCGCAGGGTCCGGGCGACGTCGAGGAAGCTCAGCGCCGGGTCGTCGCTGACGGCCAGGAACCGTTTGCCCGCCGCCTCGGGCGCGGCCATGGCGCGCAGGTGCAGGTCGGCGACGTCGCGTACGTCGACGACGCCGAAGCGCAGGCGCGGGGCGACGGTCATGGTGCCGTCGAGCATCGACTTGATCAGCTGCGTCGAGGAACGCAACTGCGGGGTGAGGGACGGGCCGAAGATGCCCGTCGGATTGACGACGACGAGCTCCATGGCACCGCCCTCGCCGCGCATCCAGTCCCACGCCGCCCGCTCCGCGATCGCCTTGGACCGGGGGTAGGGGGCGAGCCCCGGGGTGTCGGGGTCGGTCCAGTCGGCCTCGGTGAACTCGGCGCCGGGCTTCGGGGTGTAGCCGACAGCGGCGAAGGACGAGGTCAGGACGGTGCGGCGGACACCCGCGTCGCGGGCGGCGCGCAGCACCCGCAGCGTGCCCTCGCGGGCGGGGCCGATGAGTTCCTCGGGGTCGTCGGGCTGGACGACCGGGATGGGGGAGGCGACGTGGTGGACCTCCTCGCAGCCGGCCACGGCGGCCACCCAGCCCTCGTCGCGCAACAGGTCCGCGGGCACGAGCCGCAGACCGTCGTCGTCGGCCCCGCCCCGGCGCACCGCCGCACGCAGCTCGGCCTCCCGGGCGGTGGAACGGGCCGTGGCGCGCACCTCCCGGCCGGAGCGCAGCAGCTCCGCGATCAACCGCGTTCCTACGTAGCCGTTCCCGCCGGTGACCAGTACCGGATTGTTCATCGCAGTGCCTCCAGACCCTCGACCGCGACGACGAGGCGCCGCATCACTTCGTCCTCCGCCGCGGCGTCGCCGCGCTCGCGGGCGTCCCACAGCTCCGCCTTCTGGCGCAGATAGCTCAACCGGGCCTGCTGCGCGGCGAGTTCGGCCTCGACGCGTGCGGCGTGCCGCAGCAGCAGATCCCGCTGCTCGGCCGCGGCCGCCCGCCCGCGCGACCGGTTCGCCAGGTAGGTGCGCATGTCCTCGATGCCGACGCCGACCGCGCGCAGGCACGCCAGCGTCTCGGCCTGCTCCAGGTCGCGCGCGCCGTACCGGCGGTGTCCGCTGGTCCCGTCCCGGCCGACCGGCCCGATGAGCCCGACGTCCTCGTAGTAACGCAGCGTGGGCTCACTCAGTCCGCTACGCCCGGAAACATCCTTAATGGTGTACGTCGCCATGACCGACAGCAGAGCACACCTCAAGCGCTTGAAGTCAAAGCCGGCCGACGACGGTACGGCCGGGCGTACCGGGGGTGTGCCGTTTCCGTTCCGTCGCCGTATAGGAATCACCTATGGCGCGTGCTGTCATTTCGTCTTTGCCGCCCGCCCATTCCCGTACGTACCTTTTTCTCCGAGCGGGAAATTACGTGTACGCCACCGAATGCGATGCGATGCGATGCAATGCAATGCAATGCGATACGCGTCCGGTGTCGAAAAGGGAAAGGGCCGGTGGCATGACCACTGTCGAGAATGCAGCAGGAACGGCGGCGACGGGGGGACTCGCGGGGAAGCGGGCCCTCGTCACGGGTGGCACGCGCGGGATCGGGGCGGCCGTCGTACGTCAGCTCCTGGAGGCGGGCGCCGAGGTGCTGACGACCGCCAGGTCCGCGGCGGGGACGGCGCCGGACGGGGCCTCCTTCGTCCAGGCAGACGTGCGCACACCGTCCGGGGCGCGGGCGCTCGCCGAGGCCGCGCGCGACGTGCTCGGCGGAGTGGACCTCCTGGTCCACAACGCGGGCGGCGCGCAGCCGTACAAGGGTGCCGCCGCCATCCCCGACGAGGAGTGGCAGGACGCGCTGGACCTCAACTACCTGTCGGCGGTGCGCCTTGACGCGCTGCTGGTGCCGGGGATGCGGGAGCAGGGATCCGGGGCGATCGTGCACGTCTCGTCGGCCGCGGTGCTCACCCCGATGGGACCGTTCCTGCACTACACGGCGGCCAAGGCGGCGCTGGAGAACTACAGCAAGGGGCTCGCCCTGGAGCTGGCCCCGGCCGGCATCCGGGTCAACACGGTCTCTCCCGGCCGGACCGCCACCCCGGGCGGTGTGGCGACGCGGGAGCAGTGGGCGGAGGTGTCCGCGGGCGGGGCGCCGGACCGGACGAACGCCGACGACGCCACTCCGCTCGGGCGCGACGGGGAGCCCGACGACATCGCGGACGCGGTGCTGTTCCTGCTGTCCGGCAAGGCGAGCTGGCTGACCGCGAGCAATCTCATCGTGGACGGCGGAGAATTCCCCAGGGGATGACCCAGGGGATGACCCAGGGGTAACTCTGAGAGGACTCAGGAGTTCGCCTCAAGAGGTGGCAGAGGTGGCAGAGGTGGCGGGAGATCGCAGGAGGTGGCAGGAGACGGTAGGAGGAGGGGGAGTCGGTGGAATGCGATGCGGAATCAATTCGGGTACGCCATTTCCCGGGGCGGGAATGCGGCGGCGGGCTCCGGCCAGTTCTCCTTGCGCAGGAGTGCGAGCAGGGCCGCCCCCGCCGGGCCCGCGGCGGGCGGGAGCACGGCGATGACGGGCTGGGAGACGGCCGGGGACAGCGGGCGCGCGAGGTGCTCGTGACCGGCGGGCACCGC
>NZ_JAAGMG010000158.1 GCF_010548525.1 Streptomyces sp. SID14478 | reverse complement strand
CAGGGCGCGCATGCGCTCCTGGACAGCCTGGTTCCAGTGGCCCTGGGCGGCGTGCGCCTCGGCCGCGGAGCGGTGTTCGGCGGCGGTGCGCGGGCGGTCGTCGAAGAGCGGGGCCGCGGAGGTGGGGGAGCGGCGCGGGGTGCCCAGGCGCCACCACAGGGCGGCGGCCACGGCCACGACGGCGATCAGGATGACCACCAGGCCGAGCGAGCCGCCTGGCGCGACCCCCGAAGCGGCGGAGAACAGCTTGTCGACCCACTCCCAGAACTTGTTCAGGGCGCGCATGAACCAGCTCGGGTCGTTCTCGTGGTACGCGGGCTTGGACAGCTCTCGCTTCGCCGCCTCGCGCGCGGGATCGCGCGGGATCGTCACCGGTGGCTCGTCGCCTCCGGCGCGGGTCAGCCAGGCCGCAGCCCTGAGCACTCCCCCGGGCGCGCTCACCGCATCAGCTCCCCGGGGTGGCGCCGGGGGTGTTCCCGTAGCCCTGCAGGCCCGCGGCGCGGGCGAGTTCGAGGTCGAGGGCCTCGCGGCGGATGCGCTGGTCGATGTAGAGCAGCACGGTGACGCCCGCGGTGATCGGGAAGGTGATGGTGGAGCCGACCACCGCGCCGATGCCACTGACGATCAGGAAGGCCCAGCCGACGTCGCCCCCGCTGTCGAGGAAGCTGCCGACGCCGTCGCCGCTGACCACGCCCGCGATGAGGCTGAAGGGCACCAGGATGATCGACGCCACGACGCCGGCGATGATCGAGGCGAGGATCTGGATGCCGAAGACCCGCCACCACGAACCGCGGACGAGCTTGACGGAGCGGCCCAGCGCCTTGCGGACCGTCTGCTTCTCCAGCATCAGCGCGGGCGAGGCGAGCGAGAAGCGGATGATGAGCCAGATCGCGACCACGAGTCCGGCGAGACCGCCGAGGATCGCGAGTGCCAGTCCCGCGCCGGAGGAGCCGAGTACGCCGACGAGGATGCCGGGGACGGTGCCGACGAAGACGATCGCGGCGGCGATCAGCGGCAGCAGCAGGGTCAGGCCGAGCAGCCTGAGGACCTGGGGCCGGGCGTCGCGCCAGGCCTCCCCTATGGTGACGGACCGGCCGAGCACGGCGCGGCTGGTGACCGCGGTGAGCAGGGCCGTCGCGATGATCGTGCCGAGCAGCGTGATCACCTGCACCACGCCCGAGCCGATCAGGACGTCGCCCATGGCGCGGGTGACCTCGCCCGCGGTGGCGCTCGGGTCGTCGAGGGCGTCGGTGGTCGCGGAGTCGTTGAGGACGAAGCCCTGCAGGAGGACGACGAGGACCTCGGTGAGCACGGCGACCGCGAGCGAGATGCCGAGGACGGTGCGCCAGTACGTGCGCATCGTGGACACCGCGCCGTCGAGGATCTCGCCGACACCGAGCGGGCGCAGGGGGATGACGCCGGGCTTGGCCGCGATCGGTTTGCCCTGCCAGCCGCCGCCCCAGCCGGGCTGGCCGGGGGCGCCGTAGCCCGGGCCGCTCCCGTA
>NZ_JAAGMG010000117.1 GCF_010548525.1 Streptomyces sp. SID14478 | reverse complement strand
CCCCCAGCGCGGCCGCGGCGAGATCCAGCGCGCGGGCGGCCCGGCGGTCCCCGCGGTGCACCGGGATGTACCCCTCGTGGGAGAGCACGCGTCCCAGCAGCGGGGCCCGCCACAGCCCCGCGGCGGCCATCACGACGGGGCGCGCGCCGAGCCGTTCCAGGGCGGCGAGCACGACGGCGGGATCGGTGAGTGAGGTGTGGTTGGCGACGAGCAGGCTGCCCGGGGCGAGCGCGGCGCGGTCGTCGGCGGTCACGGTGAGCCGGCCGAAGGCCGGGACTAGCAGGGCGGCCAGGCGACTGAGCAAGGGGACCTCCCGGTCTCGGCGATGGTGGGTCCATCGTCCGCCGGGGCGGGGCGGCCGGCGTGAGTGCGCGTACTCAGTTCCCGTAAGGGCCGCGGCCGCGCATGCTGGGTAAGTCGTCGGATCACCATCCGGCTGTGGGACAGCCGGGCCCGTGGGCGGCGACGCGCGTACGGGGAGGATCCGTCCTCCCCTCCAAACGCTTCCCCTTCGGACGCCTGCCGCCCTCCCCGCCTCACTTGCTCCCCGCTACACCGGGATCCTCAACAGCCCCTATTCTCAACGTCGTTGCAGGCACGACCACGCGGGGCGAACACGGGGGAGCAATACCGGCATGAGCAGCACGAACGGGGACGGTCCCGGCCGGCGGGAGGATTACGTCGACGGGGGCATCAAGCCGCTCACCCCCTTCGACCCGGCACGCATCGGTCCGTACCTCCTCCTGGGCAGGCTCGGCGCCGGGGGCATGGGGCGGGTGTTCCTCGCCCGGTCGGACAGCGGGCGCACCGTCGCCGTGAAGGTGGTCCACGAGGAGCACGTGTCCGACGCGCGGTTCCGGGCGCGCTTCCGGCGGGAGATCGAGGCGGCGGGGCGGGTCGCCGAGCGGTTCACCGCGCCGGTGCTCGACGCCGGGCCCGACGAGAACCCTCCGTGGGTGGCGACCGGGTACGTGCCGGGCCTCTCGCTGGAGCAGGTCGTGCGGTGGCACGGGCCGCTGCCGACCGCGTCCGTGCACACCCTCGCCGACGGCCTGCTGCAGGCCCTCAAGGACATCCATGACGCGGGGATCGTGCACCGCGACCTGAAGCCCTCGAACGTCATGCTGACGGTGGACGGCACCAAGGTCATCGATTTCGGGATCGCACGGGCCCTGGAGACCTCCGTCGAGTCGCTGCTGACCAGCACGGGGATGGTCGTCGGCTCGCCGGGCTTCATGTCGCCGGAGCAGGTCCGCGGGCAGAGCGCGGGCCCCGCGAGCGACGTGTTCACGGTCGGGTGCGTGCTCACGTACGCGGCGACGGGGCGGCTGCCGTTCGGACACGGAGCCAGCAATCAGCACGCCGTCATGTACCAGATCGTGCAGGACGAGCCGGACCTGGAGGGCATCGAGGATCCGGCTCTGCGCACGCTCGTCGCCCGGTGCCTGACCAAGGATCCTGAGCAACGGCCCGGCGTGGACGCGCTGTTGGCGGACCCCGAGCGGGTCGGACCGGAGAGCACCGGGCGGGCCTGGCTGCCCGCCGACGTGGTCACGCGCCTCGCGCAGCAGGCCGCGCGGCTGTTGGACGCCGAGGTGCGGCCTCTGCGCGAGGAGCCGGCGGACCGCCCGACGGTCGGCCTGCGTCCGAAGGCCGCAGCACAGGCCGCGTCGCAGGCCGAGCCACCGGTGGTCGTCCGCACGAAGGACGACTCCCCGGCCGAGGAGCAGCGGGAACGGCATCCCCGTAGGCGCCGGACGGCCATCGCGCTGCCCGTGATCGTCGTCCTCACCGTCGGCGGCGGAACGCTCGCCGTGCTCCAGCCGTGGAGCGACGGCGGCGGAGTGCACGCCCAGTCACCGGGCAGCAGCGCGAGCCCCGCGCCCGGCGGCAGCAACTCGCCCGACCGTCCCGGCAGTTCACCTTCCAAGAACGGCAAGACGAAGGACAAGGGGGACGCAGACGGGGCCGGGAAACCCAAGGAGCAGGCGGATGCCAGCAGTTCGGCTGCATCGGGAGGGACGGCGACCGCCTCCTCCGGCTCTTCGGCCGGCGCCTCGGACGCGGACTCGGAGGCGGGCGGCTCGACCGGCTCGTCCTCGGGATCATCGGGGTCCTCGGGCACGGGCGGCGGAAGCGGCTCCGGCTCGGGCGGCTCGTCGGCCGGCTCGCCGCCACCTGCCATGAAGAGCTACAAGGTCGCCTACACGAACTCGTGCGTGGGCGCGTGCTCCATGCCGATCAAGGTGAGCTGGTCGGCGATGTCCCGGGCGACCCGCTACGACGTCCACTACACCAACAAGGGCAGCAACTTCACGAAGAAGAACGTCGACACCGTCTATTCCACGGCCAATACGAGCTACACGATCAACGGCCCGTTCTCAGGTGACAAGATCTGTGTCGCCGTACGCGCGGCCAATAAGCACGGCGCCTCCGCCTGGGCGGAGACCTGGTGCGGAACGGTGGCCTACTAGGCGAACCCGTCGAAATCATTTGACGATTCCTGCGGCATTACCAGGCTAACTCGGCGGAGGTACCAGGCGATCCCGTCAAAGCCGCGCCCTGAGCCGCCTCCGCGCGGAGCTTCGCGAGCGCATCCTCACCCGGTGGTTCGCGCTGCGGCCACTGCCCGCACAGCGACCGGTATAGCTGCCCCCCCAGCGGTCGACGCCATTCGAAACGTAAATGCACATTGCTTTGCCTGGAGTGCATTCAAAGCCAAGAAAGGCGCACCCTCCGGCGGCATTCTTCATTTCAGCGGGCGCCCGTTCCGGAATTCGTTTCCCGAAGATCGGGTTGCGAGGGAGAAGGGGCGGGGGTTGGCTGGGAGGACCCCCCGCACCTGGAGTTGCCATGTCGATGTCGTCGTTCGGGTTCGGTCCCTCGGACCCCTTCAGCGAGATGTTCAACCGGTTCTTCGGTACGTCTCCCGCGACCTCGCCACCGGCCGTGCAGCGCGTGCCGATCGGGCGTCTGCTGACGGAGTCGTCCCAGGAACTGCTCGGTCTTGCCGCTCAGAAGGCACGGGAGGACGGCACGGACGACCTGGACACCGAGCATCTGCTGTGGGCCACGACCAAGGTCGAACCGTCCCGCCGGGCGCTGGCGCAGGCCGGCGTGGACCCCGACCGGCTCGCCGAGGAGATCGCCGAGGTCCTGCCCCGGGAGGCCGCCCAGCCGTCGGCGGAGCCGGGGCTGACTCCGGCGGCCAAGCGCACGCTGACGGCCGCCTACGCCCGGTCCCGGGCGGCGGGGGTCTCCTACATCGGGCCGGAGCACATCCTCGGCGCCCTGATCGACGACCCCGGATCGGGAGCGGCGCGCCTGCTGGGCGCGGGCGGCCGCGATCTGACCGGGCTGACGAACGCCGCGGAGCAGGTGGACGGCGGCAGCGGCGCAGGCGCAAGCGCAGGCGGTGGCACGGCAGCGCCGTCCACGACCCTCGACGAGTTCGGGCGCGACCTCACCGAGGAGGCCAGGGCCGGCAAGCTGGACCCGGTCGTGGGCCGGGCCGAGGAGATCGAGCAGACCGTGGAGATCCTCTCGCGGCGCACCAAGAACAATCCGGTGCTGATCGGCGAGCCCGGTGTCGGCAAGACCGCCATCGTCGAAGGACTCGCCCAGCGCATCGTGGCGGGAGAGGTCCCGGACACGCTCAAGGACAAGCGGGTGGTCTCGCTCGACCTGTCCGCCATGGTGGCCGGGGCGCAGTACCGGGGCCAGTTCGAGGAACGGCTGAAGAAGGTCATCGAGGACGTGCAGGCGGCGGGCGGTGACATCGTCCTGTTCATCGACGAGTTGCACACCGTCGTCGGCGCCGGAGCGTCCGGCGAGGGCTCGATGGACGCGGGAAACATGCTCAAACCGGCCCTGGCCCGCGGCGAGTTGCACGTCGTCGGTGCCACCACCATCGACGAGTACCGCAGGTACATCGAGAAGGACGCCGCGCTGGAGCGCCGCTTCCAGCCCGTGCTCGTCCCGGAACCGACGGTCGAGCAGACCGTGCAGATCCTGGAGGGGCTGCGGGACGCGTACGAGGCGCACCACCAGGTCCGGTTCGCGGACGGCGCGCTGGCCGCGGCCGCCGAACTGTCGGACCGCTACATCAGCGACCGCTTCCTGCCCGACAAGGCCATCGACCTGATGGACCAGGCCGGGGCCCGGGTGCGGCTGCGCAACGCGAGCCGCTCCACCGAGGTCGTCGCGCGCGAGGACCGCGTGGCGGGGCTGCGCCGCGAGCTCGACCAGGCGGTGTCCGGCGAGGACTTCGACAAGGCGTCCGCGCTGAAGAAGCAGGTCGCCGAGGCGGAAGCGGAGATCGCCGGCGTCGAGGAACGCCGGGAGGGCGTCATCTCCGTGACGGCGGACGACATCGCGGACATCGTCTCCCGCCGCACCGGCATCCCGGTCTCCCAGCTGACCGCCGGGGAGAAGGAGAAGCTGCTCAGGCTGGAAGAGGAGATGCACGCCCGCATCGTCGGCCAGGACGAGGCCGTGACCGCCGTCTCCCAGGCGGTACGCCGCAACCGCGCGGGCATGGGCGACCCGAACCGGCCCGTCGGCTCCTTCCTCTTCCTCGGCCCGACCGGCGTCGGCAAGACCGAACTCGCCAAGACGCTCGCGGAGTTGCTGTTCGGCGACGAGAGCCGCATGGTCCGCTTCGACATGAGCGAGTTCCAGGAGAAGCACACCGTGGCCCGTCTCGTCGGTGCCCCTCCCGGGTACGTCGGCTACGAAGAGGCGGGGCAGCTCACGGAGAAGGTGCGGCGCCAGCCCTACAGCGTGGTCCTGTTCGACGAGGTCGAGAAGGCGCACCCCGACATCTTCAACACGCTGCTGCAGATCCTCGACGACGGCCGGCTCACCGACTCCCAGGGCCGCACCGTCGACTTCCGGCACTGCGTGATCATCATGACGTCCAACATCGGCGCCCCTCGCATCCTCGCCCACGAGGGCGACGCCGCCGACCTCAAGGACGAGCTCATGGCCGAGCTCCGCGGCCGCTTCCTGCCGGAGTTCCTCAACCGCATCGACGACATCATCGTCTTCCACAGCCTCACCGAGGACGATCTCGGCACGATCGTCGACCACCTGCTGGCGCAGAGCGAGCACCGGGTGCACGCCCAGGGGCTGAAGCTGGAGGTCACCGAGGCGGCCAAGAAACTGCTGATCGCGCACGGCCACCAGCCGGAGTTCGGCGCCCGCCCGCTGCGCCGCACGATCCAGTCGGAGCTCGACAACCGCATCGCGTCCCTGCTGCTCGGCGGCGAGGCCGAACCGGGCGACACGATCGTCGCCGACGTGCAGAACGACACCCTGCACTGCACGATCCGTCCGCACTCCTCCGACGACGCGGACCCGGCCGCCACCTGACCGGCGGCCGGACCGCGAGGTCCCGTGTGTGCGAACGGCCGATATTGTGACCGGATGGCGGACAGGACCGGCGAGGACCCACAGATCGACGGACGCTCCACGCGCTGGGGCGAGCACAAGGCGCAACGTCAGGTCGAGTTGGTGGACGCCGCGGTCGCCCTCATCGAGGAGGAGGGCGCGCCGTTCCGGGTGCAGCGTCTGGCGGAGCGGGTGGGTCTGCCGCGGTCGGTGCTCTACCGGCATTTCAAGGACCGCGCCTCCCTCGACGAGTTGGTCCGCCGCCGGGTGGTGGAGTCCTTCGTCAAGCGCATGGAGCCCACGCTCACGTTCGAAGGGACGGTCGAGGAGGCCGTGCACCGTGTGGTGGGCGCACATCTGGACTGGGTGGCGCGGCACCCGCGCCTGTACGCGTACATGGGCGTCAGTGAGCACGCGATGGGGGACGGCTCGCTGGTGGCGGACACCAAGACGGGCATCGCCCTGATGCTGAGCGAGCGGTTCGGTGACGTGCTCAAGGCCCTGGGGGTCGGCGAGGCGCCGATCCGTTCGGTGGCCGTCGGGATCGTGGGGTTCGTGGACACCGCGGTCAACCAGTGGGTGCACGACCCCGCACGCGAGCAGTCGGAGGCGGAGCTGCGCGCGATGCTGTGCCGCTCGGTCTGGGCGGTGCTGGACGCGACGCTGCGGGACCTGGGCGTGGAGCTGTCGCCGCAGCAGCGCGTCGCGGATCTCTAGCGAGCCCGAGCACCGTGCGCAGGGCCGTCAGCCGGTCACGACCGGGGTGCCGTTGGCGGCGCGTCGCAGGGCGTCGGTGTCCGTGAGTTTGACGCGGGGGCGGCCCTGGGCCTGGCCCGCCGCCCGTTCCGCGCGGTCGATGGCGTGCCAGGCCTCCAGGTCCAGGGCGGGCGGCGCCGTGGCGGTCCCGGGCAGCGGCCGTGTGAGGCGGCCCGCGGCGAAGTCCTCCAGGAGGGACTCGACGGTTTCGTGGGCGCAGGTCTTGTTCGTGCCGATGAAGCCGGTCGGGCCGCGCTTGATCCAGCCCGCGACGTAGACGCCGGGCTCGACCCGGCCGGCCGTGTGCGGGACGGTCGCGCTGTCCTCGTCGAAGGGCAGTCCGGGGACGGGGCGGGCGCGGTAGCCGACCGAGCGCAGGACGAGGCCGGTCTCCAGGGACTGCGTGTCGCCGGTGGGCACGGCTCGTACGGTGCCGTCGTCGTCGGTGTGCAGGATGGTGCGGGTGACCTCCAGGGCGCGAACGCGGTCCTCGCCGGTGATCCGCACCGGCCCGGTCAGGAAGCGCAGCACGATGCGGCGGCGTCCTTCGACCGGGGTGCGGGCGGCCAGCTCCGACAGCAGGCGGGTCTTCTCGGTGGCGTCCGGCGCCAGGTCCTCGGGCCAGCCCTCGATGCTCACGTCCACGTCCGGGAGAGCGCGGAGCGCGAGGAGTTCGGGCACGGTGAACGCGGCCTGGGCGGGGCCGCGCCGGCCGAGGAGGACGACCTCGCGGATCCTGCTGTCGCGCAGCGCGGTGAGCGCGCGGTCGGAGATGTCGGTGCGGGCCAGGGCGTCGGGGTCGGCGGTGAGGATGCGGGCCACGTCGAGGGCGACGTTGCCGTTGCCGACGACCACCGCGCGCTCGGTGTCGAGCGGGTGGTCGTCGTGCGCGCGGTCGGGATGGCCGTTGTACCAGGCGACGAAGTCCGTCGCGCTGACGCTGCCGGGCAGGTCCTCGCCCTGGATGCCGAGGCGCTTGTCGGTCGCGGCGCCGACGGCGTAGAGCACCGCGTGGTGCTCGCGCAGCAGGTCGGTGTGGGTGAGGTCGGTGCCGATCTCGACGCCGAGGCGGTAGCGGAAGCCGGGCTGGGACTCGATGGTCCGGAACAGTTCGGTGACCTGCTTGGTGTCCTGGTGGTCCGGCGCGACGCCGGCCCGCGCGAGGCCGTACGGGGTGGGGAGCCGGTCGTGGACGGTGACGCGCACGCCGGGACGGCGCAGCAGCTCGTCGGCGGCGAACAGGCCCGCGGGTCCGGCGCCGACGACGGCGACGCTCAACTCGCCCTCAGGCACGGCGCGTTGGCGGGGCACGACGTACATGGGTGCCCGGTCGGCGTGCGGGTTGTCCTTGTAGTAGGAGGCGTTCAGTTCCAGGAAGGGCAACTCCGCCTCGCCGAGGGCCGTATGGGGCTTGAGCGCGTCCACCGGGCAGGCCGTCGTGCAGGCGCCGCAGTCCACGCAGGTGCGCGGGTCGACGTACAGCATCTCGGCGGTCTGGAAGCCGGGTTCGCCCGGCGCGGGGTGGATGCAGTTGACCGGGCAGGCCAGCACGCAGGAGGCGTCGGCGCAGCAGGATCGGGTGACGACGTACGGCACGGCGGGCTGGTCTCCGTTCGGGCGTGGACGAGGAGTCGGTGCGGCGCTCAGTCGGCGAGCGGGGCGGGCTCGCCGCGGAAGCGAGCGGGGCGGCCGTCGATGCGCAGGGCCTTCCACAGCGGGCGGGACACCTTGTTCATCAGGCCGATGTCCTGGGCGAGCATCCGCACGTCGGAGAAGAGTTCGTGGAGCATCTTCTGGCCGGCCTCGGACTTCCAGAAGACCTCCTTGATCACCCGGTCGGGGATGCCGACGAGGGCGGCGGACTTCCGGTCGGGGATCATGATGACGTCGCACAGGGACCGCATGATCAGCGGGAAGAGGACGGACAGGGCGCCGCGCCGGGCCTTGCCGAACTGCGGGACGCGCAGGCGCAGGAACTCGTGGGCGAAGGAGATGTGCCGGGCCTCTTCGGCGATGTGGATCTGCATGATCCGCTGCGGCAGCGGGTGCACCGGCTCCCCGCTGCGCAGGGCCCCCTTCTGCAGGTGGTCGATGGGCTCCTCGCCGGCCAGGATGCCGGTGAAGAACGCCTCGGGGTACAGGGAGCCGAACAGCGGGAGCACCCGGCTGAGCTGGCGGAACCAGCGCTTGCCGCCGGCGGTGTCCACACCGGTGCGGTTGACCAGTTCCTGGAACATCTGGGTGTGGTGGGTCTCTTCGGTGATCTCGTGGGTGAGGTAGCGGAACTCCTGGTCCTGGTTGCCCAGTTGGTACACGTAGTCCAGCGCTCCGCGCATCAGCAGGTTCTCGAACTGCATCCCCACCTTGGCGATCACCGCCCAGCGCCAGATGCCTATCCGGATCTGCGTCTCCAGCGGCTGCTCCTGGTACCAGGGGTGGGCGCCCAGGGCGTCCGCCGAGGTCAGCACCCAGCGGGTGTCGCTCGTGTCCACGGCGAACTCGGGGTCGTCCCACTTGATGTCGAGGAAGGCGTTGAAGTTGACGTTGACGGAACCCTCGGACAGGGTCCGCAGGCGCTCGTCGTAGGTCTTCCTGTTCAGTTTCGCGGACATCTTCGTCCTCGCTTTGTCTGCTCGGGTTCGACGGGAGGGAGGTGCCGGCCGGGTGGGTCAGGCGGCGCGGGTCGGCTCCTGGGCGGTCGCCTTGGCGAAGCGCAGGGCGCTGTCGTCGAGGGGGGCGTCGCGGAGCATGGCCCGGTCGCGGTGGAAGTTGTTCCACAGCCGCCACGGGTCGCGGGTGCCCTGGCGCGGCATGACCTTGTCGGCCCGGGCGATGTAGCCGGAGGTCAGCGCCTCGCCCATGACGGAGAACTCGGAACGGTCGCCGTCGCGGGCCACCGGAGTGGCGATGTCGTGGCCGTGACGCCGCATGTGCGCCAGCAGGCGGGCGGTGTAGTCGGCCGCCAGGTCCGCCTTCAGGGTCCAGGAGGCGTTCGTGTAGCCGATGACGAGGGACATGTTGGGTACGCCCTCGAGCAGGACCGCCTTGTAGAGGACGCGGTTCGTGACGTCCACCGGCGTGCCGTCGACGGTGAGTTCCATGCCGCCCATGAGGCGCACGCTCAGGCCGGTCGCGGTGACGACGATGTCGGCCTTCAGCTCCTTGCCGGACCTCAGGCGGATGCCGTCGGCGGTGAACGTGTCGATGCGGTCCGTGGCGATGGCCGCCCTGCCGCTCTTGAGCACCTTGAACAGGTCGCCGCCGGGGACCACGCACAGCCGCTGGTCCCAGGGCTTGTAGCGCGGGCTGAAGTGGCGCATGTCGACGCCCTTGCCGGCCTGGGCCCGTACGAGGCCGAGGAGCACCTTGCGGGCCAGGCGGGGGTACTTGCGGCAGAAGGCGTAACTCCCGCGCTGCAGCGCGATGTTGCGGGCGCGGACGACCTTGTACGTCAGCCGGGCGGGGGCGCGGAGCTTCTGCAGGACGGAGGTGAGGGGGTCGACCTCGGGCAGCGCGAGGATGTACGTGGGTGAGCGCTGCAGCATGGTGACGCCGGCGGCCTTGTCGGCCATCGCGGGCAGCAGGGTGATGGCGGTGGCGCCGGAGCCGATCACGACGACCCGCTTGCCGGTGTGGTCGAGGTCCTCGGGCCAGTGCTGGGGGTGGACCAGTGTGCCCTGGTAGTCGGCCTCGCCGGGGAACTCGGGGCGGTAGGGCTTGTCGTAGTCGTAGTAGCCGGTAGCGCCGACGAGGTACCCCGCGCTGTACGACTCGCGCTCGCCGGTGTTCTCGTCCTCGACCTCGACGGTCCAGCGGCCGGTGTCGTGCGAGAAGTCGGCGCTGGTGGCGCGGCGGCCGAAGCGGATGCGCTCCAGTATGCGGCCGTCCGCCGCGGCGTCCTCGACGTACTGCCGGATCTCCGCGCCGTCGGCGAGGGTGCGTGCGTCGCGCCAGGGCCGGAAGCCGAAGCCGAAGGTCGGCATGTCGGAGTCGGAGCGGATGCCGGGGTAGCGGAAGAGGTCCCAGGTGCCGCCCACCCGGGAGCGGCGCTCCAGCACGACGAGCGACGCTCGGGGGTTGTCACGCAGGACGTGGTGCGCGGCACTGATGCCGGATATTCCGGCGCCGACGACCAGGACATCGACGTACTGCTGCTCCATCGCGGAGGGTCCTCGCTCTCGCTCGTGAGCCCCTGGCGGATACAGGGACGGAGGGGCCACCGTCGCTCGGGGGGCCGACGGCTGTTCAGACACGCGGTTCCACGTATGCGCGACACTCGCAATTTACCTGCGACACGCTGTTTCACATACCGTCGGTAACGTGAGGTGGGCCACACGCAAAGGGAGGTTTATCGGGATCAACGATCGCACGCCGCGCAGAAGTTGACCCGGTCGTCACGACTTCCGCACATGCGGGCGTGCCTGCGGGCGGGCGGTGGGCTCTCGCCGGATGCCGGCAGGGGTGCCGGCGCCGAACGCCGCGTCCGGCGCAGGGACGTGGCGGGCAGGGGCAAGCCCTCAGCCCTCAGGAGGAGTCCACGGCGGTCCTGCCGTCGCAAGGTCCGGACGGCCGCCCCACCGGATCGATCCGGTGGGGCGGGAACGGTGCGCCACGACGTCTTGCCGGCCGTGCGCCCGCGCGTGCACGGTCCGGGCTCCGGCGCCGGACCCGTGCCGGTCAGCTGCTCCGGGGCTGCGGCCGACGCGCCGACCCGGCCCGCCCCTCCCCTACGTCGACTCGGCCCGGCCCGGCGATACGGAGCCCCCGGTGGTGGAGACGGCAGTGGAGCTGTCGAGTGAGCGGCTCACAGGTCGATGCCGCGGTGGGAGACGTGGAGCGTGTTCATGCGGCCTCGTCGGGGCGGCGCACCCGGTAGCGCAGGTGCGTGACGTCCCGGTCCTCCAGTCGGCGGACCAGGTCGAGTTCGATGTGCTCGCCCCCGATGTGGTCGAAGAGGCGTCGACCGCCGCCGAGCAGGACCTGCACGAGGTGGATCTCCATCTCGTCGAGAAGTCCGGCCCGCAGGAGCGCCTGGGCCGCGCCCGCCCCGTGGACCATGACCGGCCGGTCCCCGGCGGCGGCGCGGGCCTGTCGGGCGCAGTCCTCGACGTCGGTGACGAAGCGTGCGTGGCCGGGCGGCACGTCCCCGTCCGCCACGCGGTGGGTGAGGACGAGGATCGGCACGCCGTCGTGGTGGTCGCCCTGCCACCGCCCGGCGAGTTCGAAGGTCCGGCGGCCGGAGATCATCGCGCCGGTGGCCAGCGCCTCACGGTAGACCTGCCCGCTGGGGCCGTCGGACTCCCGGTCGTCCAGCCAGTTGAAGAGCCGTCCGCCGTCACGTCCGAGCTCCTGGCCCGGCCGATCGTCCGGACCGGCGACGTAACCGTCGAGCGACATCGACATGTACAGCCGAATCGGGTTGCGCATGGCCGGATCCTCTCTCCTCCAGGGCACGGGAACGCCCCTCTTCCCGTCCCTCGGGGCGGGAGTGCCACCCTGGAAGACTGCGGGCGGCGGGCGAACTCATCGGCCCCACGAGGCGTCATCAAGAGCAGCCGATCGCGGGCGGCGCCACGCCGCCACGATCGCTTCACCCGGGAGCAGCGACCACGCATGGCACGCATCTTCATCACCGGATCGACCGACGGGCTGGGCAGAGCGGCCGCGTCGGACCTCCTCGACGACGGGCACGAGGTCGTCCTGCACGCCCGCAACGCGTCGCGGGCGGCGGACCTGGGCCCCCTCGCGGACCGCGCGTTCGGCGTCGTCGTCGGGGACCTGTCCGGCGCCGAGGAGACGCACGCGCTGGCCGAGCAGGTCAACGCGCTCGGCCGGATGGACACGGTCATCCACAACGCGGGGCTCTACATCGACCGCGCGCGCGTCCTCACCCCGAGGGCCACCCGCGCACGCTGGCGGTGAACGTGCTCGCGCCCTACGTGCTGACCGCCGAGATCCGGCGGCCGGCCCGGCTGATCTACCTCAGCAGCGGCATGCTGCACGACGGGAACCGCTCCCTGGACGACCTCGACTGGACGTCCCGGCGCTGGAGCGGTCTCCAGGCGTACTGCGACAGCAACTCCTCCTCACCACGCTCGCCCACGCGGTGGCCCGGCGGTGGCCGGACGTGATCACCCATGTCGTAGACCCGGGTTGGGTGCCCACCCGGATGGACGGAGCGGCCGCGCCCGACGACCTCACGCTCGGGCGCACGACGCAGGTGTGGCTGGCGGTCGGCGACGAGCCGGAGGCGACCGTCAGCGGCGGCTACTGGTACCACCGCAGCCGCCGGGAGCCCGTCGCGGCCGCCTGCGACCCCGGCTTCCAGGACGACCTGCTCGACGAGCTGCACCACCTCACCGGGGTGCCGTTGCGCTGACGCGGGGGTGCGCAACAGTGGCCGGAGTCATTGCTGTTGACGGGCGCGACGAGGGGTGTCCGCTCCAGCCGGTCGCCCGGCGTCCATTCAGGTCGCAGCTGGTGCTCGTCCCGGGGCCGCGGCCGATACTGGTGCAGCACCGGCAACCACATGTCACCCGGAGGTCCCAGTGAAAATGTTGATCAACGTGGCCGAGAACGTCGTCGCCGATGCGCTGCGCGGAATGGCGGCCGCCTACCCCGAGCTGACCGTCGACGTCGACAACCGGGTGATCGTGCGCCGGGACGCGCCGGTCGCCGGGAAGGTGGCGTTGGTGTCGGGCGGCGGGTCCGGGCACGAGCCGCTGCACGGGGGGTTCGTGGGTCCGGGCATGCTGTCCGCGGCCTGTCCCGGTGAGGTGTTCACGTCGCCGGTGCCCGACCAGATGGTGCGGGCCGCCGCCGCGGTGGACAGCGGGGCGGGCGTGCTGTTCATCGTGAAGAACTACACCGGTGACGTGCTCAACTTCGACATGGCGGCCGAGCTCGCCGAGGACGAGGGCGTGGCGGTCGCCAAGGTGCTGGTGAACGACGACGTCGCCGTGACCGACAGCCTCTACACCGCCGGGCGGCGCGGCACCGGAGCCACCTTGTTCGTCGAGAAGATCGCGGGCGCCGCCGCCGAGGAGGGCCAGCCGCTGGAGCGGGTCGAGGCGCTCGCCCGGCAGGTCAATGAGAGTGCCCGCAGCTTCGGGGTGGCGCTCGGCGCCTGCACCACGCCCGCGAAGGGCTCGCCGACGTTCGAACTGCCGCCGGGGGAGCTGGAGTTGGGTATCGGCATTCACGGCGAGCCCGGTCGCGAACGGCGTCCGATGATGACGTCCGGGGAGATCGCCGACTTCGCCGTCCACGCCGTCCTGGAGGACCTGAACCCGACCGGTCCGGTGCTCGTCCTGGTCAACGGCATGGGCGCGACGCCGCTGTTGGAGCTGTACGGCTTCAACGCCGAGGTGCAGCGGGTGCTCGGCGAGCGCGGCGTGGCCGTCGCCCGCACCCTCGTCGGCAACTACGTCACATCGCTCGACATGGCCGGCGCCTCCGTCACCCTGTGCCAGGTGGACGAGGAACTGCTGCGACTGTGGGACGCGCCGGTGAGCACCGCCGGTCTGCGCTGGGGCATGTGAGCGACGGCGCCCCCGTCAACGTACCTACCAAGCAAGGAGATCACGTGCTCGACGCCGACTTCTTCCGGCGCTGGATGACGGCGACCGCGGCCGCGGTGGACCGTGAGGCCGCCCGGCTCACCGAACTCGACTCCCCCATCGGCGACGCCGACCACGGCAGCAATCTGCAGCGCGGCTTCACGGCCGTGCGGGCCGTGCTCGACAAGGACGCGCCGCAGACGCCGGGGGCCGTCCTCACCCTCGCCGGGCGGCAGTTGATCTCGACCGTGGGTGGTGCGTCGGGGCCGCTGTACGGCACGCTGCTGCGCCGCACCGGCAAGGCGCTCGGTGACGCGGCGCAGGTGAGCGAGGCCGAGCTGGCGCAGGCGCTGCGCGTCGGCGTGGACGCCGTGGCCGCGCTCGGCGGGGCCGCGCCCGGGGACAAGACGATGCTGGACGCGCTCGTCCCGGCGGTGGACGCCTTCGACGGCGG
>NZ_JAAGMG010000083.1 GCF_010548525.1 Streptomyces sp. SID14478 | reverse complement strand
GTCGGTCATGTACTCGCGCAGGATGCCGTAGCCGCCGTCGTCGACGATCAGCCAGGTCACGTCGAGCGACTCCTGCTGGGCCGTGGCGAGTTCGGCGATCGAGTACAGGGCGCCGCCGTCGCCGGAGACCGCGAGGACGGGGGTGGTCGGGTCGGCGACGGCGGCGCCCAGCGCGGCCGGGAAGCCGTAGCCGAGGCCGCCCGCGCCCTGCGCCGAGTGCAGGGCTCCCGGCCAGGCGGACCAGGCCCAGTAGGCCAGGATCGTCATGTCCCAGAAGGACGGTGCCGTGTCCGGCAGGGCGTCCCGCACAGCCGTCAACACCTGCTGTTCCAGGGTGAGTTCCTGACCGTCGAGACGCTCGCGCACTGCGGCCAGCAGGCAGGCCGCGCGGTCTGCCGCGTCGGCGTCGGGCCGCGGGCCGGTCGCGTCGAGCAGTGCCCGCAGCGCGAGCCGGGCGTCGGCGTGGATACCGAGGGCCGGATGGTTGGCCTCCAGCTTCCCGGCGTCCGCCTCCACGTGGATCATCCGTCCGCGGGGCGCGAAGGTGTGGTAGTTCGAGGACAGTTCGCCGAGTCCGGATCCGACGACCAGCAGGACGTCGGCGTCCTCCAGGAGCGCGGTCGTGTGCCGGTCCTCCAGCCATGACTGGAGCGAGAGCGGATGCTCCCAGGCGAACGCGCCCTTGCCGCCGAAGGTACACACCACGGGAGCGTTCACCTTCTCCGCGAGCGCGCGCAGGTCCTCCTGCGCCGCCGCGCGCACGACGCCGCCGCCCGCGACGATCACCGGCCGTTCGGCGTGCGTCAGCAACTCGCCGGCCATGGCAGCCAGTTCGGGGCGCGGTGCCGGTTTCCCGGGCGTCACCTCGATCGCCGTGACGGCGGGCAGGGACGCGGGCGCGAGCAGCACGTCCTGCGGGATCTCGACGTAGACCGGGCCGTGCGGCACGCTCAGCGCCGACTCCCAGGCGGCCGCGAGCGCCGACGGGATCTGCGACTGCGTCCGCACGGTGTGCACGGACTTCACGACGTCCCTGAACGCGGCCTGCTGGTCCCGCAGTTCGTGCAGGTAGCCGTGCCGGCCGCCGCCGAGTCCGGCTGACGGGACCTGGCTGGAGACGGCCACGACGGGCGCGCTGGCGGCCGCCGCCTCCTGCAGTGCGGCGAGGGACGTCAGCGCGCCGGGTCCGGTCGACACGAACAGCGGGGCGGCGGTCCCGGTCACCCGCCCGTACGCGTCGGCCGCGAACCCCGCGTTGTTCTCGACGCGCAGGCCCACGTACCGCAGCGCGGAGCGGCGCAGGGCGTCGAACAGGCCCAGTGCGTGCTGTCCCGGCACGCCGAACACCGTCGTGGCACCGAGGCCCGCCAGCGTCTCGATCACCAGGTCGCCGCCGATCCGCCGGGCGGCGCCCGGACCCGACGCGGTGGCGGACGGGGCCGGGGCGGGTGAGATGTCCGTGCTGGTCATGCGCAAGTGCCTTCTTTCCAGGTGCAGTTCACTTCACGGGTCGTACGCGCCTCAGAGCTGCGCGGTGACCGCTTCCGCCGCCGGGGCCGCCTCCTGCCCGCGGCCCGCGAGCCGCTCGCGCCAGTGGGCGAGCACGGCGGGGTCGGTGGGCCGGGTGGCGAGCGAGACGACGACGTAGGCGGCGAGGGAGGACAACAGCCCGTAGTAGACGGGCTCGTTGGCGAGGATGCCGTAGCCCGCCATGAGGCCGATGACGGCCGTGCCGCCGACCGCGACGGCGGCCAGCGCGCCCGCCACGGTGCCGCGCTTCCACAGCAGACCGCCGAGGATCGGCACGAGGAGCCCGCCGACGAGCAGGTTGTAGGCGACGGTCAATGCCTCGACGACGTCGTTGAGGGCGATCGCGATGCCGATGACGGCGAGTCCCATGAGGAGGATGAACGCCCGGTTGCCGGCGACCTCGTCATGCTGCCCCTCCCCCTTGCCGCGTGCGGTGCCGCGCAGCCGCGACCAGATGTCGTTGTTGGCGACGGTGGCGCAGGCGATGAGCGCCCCGGACGACGTCGACATGACCGCGGCGAGTGCGGCGGCGAGCACCAACCCCCTGATGCCGACCGGGAGTTCGTCCTTGACGATGGTCGCGAAGGCCGAGTCGGCGGACGGCAGCTTCGGGTACATCACCTTGGCCGCCGTGCCGATGACGGCGCCCGCGATCGCGTAGACGAGACAGGAGGTGCCCGCGACGGTGCCGCCGTACCGGGCGACCTTGTCGCTGCGGGCGGTGAACACGCGCTGCCAGATGTCCTGTCCGATGAGCATGCCGAACGTGTAGATCAGCACGTACGTGAAGATCGTCTCCCCGCCGACCCCCAGCGGGTCGAAGTACGCCGTCGGCAGCTTGGCCTTCATCTCGCTGAAGCCGCCCGCCTTCACGACGGCGATGGGCAGCAGCAGGAGCAGCACGCCGATGGTCTTGACGACGAACTGCACCATGTCGGTGAGGGTGATGGACCACATGCCGCCGAGCGTCGAGTACGCGACGACGATGGAGCCGCCGAGCACGATCGCCAGGGTGCGGTTCATGTCGAAGAGGACGTCGAAGATCGTGGCGTAGGCGATGGTGGAGGTGACCGCCAGCATCAGCGTGTACGCCCACATCACGACACCGGAGATGACTCCGGCGCGGCCGCCGTAGCGCAGGTCGAGCATCTCGGAGACGGTGTAGACCTTCAGGCGGGAGATCCGCGCCGAGAAGAACACCGACAGGGCGAGCAGGCCGAGGCCGATGGTGAACACCATCCAGGCGCCGGACAGGCCGTACTGGTAGCCGAGGCCGACGCCGCCGATGGTGGAGGCGCCGCCGAGCACGATCGCAGCCATGGTGCCGGAGTACATGGCGGGGCCGAGGCGGCGTCCCGCGACGAGGAAGTCGGACTTCGACTTCGCGCGGCGCATGCCCCACCAGCCCATGGCCAGCATGCCGGTGAGGTAGACGACGATCACTGTGTAGTCGACGGCCATGGGGAAGCCCTCCTTCGCGCACATCGGCGGGGGGTTCTGCGGGAGTTGAGCGGGGGGTGTGAGGCACGACCCTAGGTGGCCCGGAAGAGGCGTTGAAGTGTACGTTTCCTCCATTCGCAGGCCCTTCAGCAGAGGAAACATCCACCATGTCCGACGCGGCAGCCGTCCCACCGACCCCACCGGTCGCGCTGCCCACCCTGCTCGCCCGCGAGGATCTCGGGCTGCGGCTGCTCACGGGCGGCCCGGTGGACGACGTGGTGGTCCATTGGGTGCACACGTCGGAGATGCCCGACCCGTACCCGTATCTGCTCGGCGGGGAGTTGCTGCTGAGCGCGGGCGCGCACGCCACGGAGGCCGCGGGGACCGGCCCGTACTTCGACGACTACGTGGCGCAGATCGTGGCGGCGGGCGGCGCGGCGCTCGGCTTCGGCCTGGCTCCCGTGCACGACACGGTGCCGCGCGCCCTGGTAGAGGCGTGCGAGCGGCGGGGTCTGCCGCTCCTCGAGGTGCCGCCGCGCACGACGTTCAGCGGCATCGCGCGGGCCGTGTGGGCGCTGATGGCTCAGGTCCGGCACGCGGAGCTGCGTCGTGTCACGCAGGCGCAGCAGTCGCTCGCCGCGGCCGCTTCGCGC
>NZ_JAAGMG010000049.1 GCF_010548525.1 Streptomyces sp. SID14478 | reverse complement strand
CGCACGGCGGGGTCGTGGGTGAGGGCGGACGCGGCGCGGGCCGCCAGGTCGGCGCGGTTCGCGGCGAGTTCGGCGGCGATCGCGCCGGTGCCTGCCGCGAGCCCCTTGGCGAGGGTGGCCACCTCGGCGGTCTTCTGCCGGGCGAACGCCAGCCAGCGCAGGATCTGCGGGTCGATGTCGCGCTCCGGCGAGGTGTCGAGCGGCACGTGCAGCAGGGAGCAGGAGGCGGCCACGTCCACGTGCCCGGCGAGGCCGAGGAGCGTGCCGAGGGTGCCGAGGGTCTTCTGCAGATCGCTCACCCAGATGTTGCGGCCGTCGACGACCCCGGCGACCAGTCGCTTGCCGGGCAGGCCGCCGACCGCCGCGAGCGCGTCGAGGTTCGCCGCCGCGGCCCCGGTGAAGTCCAGGGCGAGGCCCTCCACCGGAGCCTTGGCCAGCACGGGCAGGGCCTCGCCGAGACGGTCGAAGTAGGAGGCCACGAGCAGTCGGGGGCGGTCGCGCAGGGAACCGAGGTCGCGGTAGGCGCGGGCCGCCGTGTTCAGTTCGGCCGGCGTGCGGTCCTCGACGAGAGCGGGCTCGTCGAGCTGCACCCATGCGGCGCCCGCCGCCCGCAGGTCGGCCAGCACCTCGGCGTACACGGGCAGCAGCCGGTCGAGCAGGGTCAGCGGATCGAAGTCGGCGGCGACGCCCGGTGCGGGCTTGGCCAGCAGGAGATAGGTGACCGGGCCCACCAGGACCGGGCGGGCGGTCAGGCCCAGGCCCAGCGCCTCGGTCAGCTCGGCGACCTGCTTGGTGGAGTCGGCGCTGAACACTGTGTCCGGGCCCAACTCCGGCACCAGATAGTGGTAGTTGGTGTCGAACCACTTCGTCATCTCCAGCGGCGCCACGTCCTGCGTGCCGCGCGCCATGGCGAAGTAGCCGTCGAGCGGATCGGCGTCGACGGCGGCGCGGTGCCGCGCCGGGACCGCGCCGACCATCACGCTCGTGTCCAACACGTGGTCGTAGTAGGAGAAGTCGCCGGTCGGGACCTCGTCGACGCCGGCCTCGGCGAGCTGCTGCCAGGCGCCGCGACGCAGTGCGGCGGCGCTCGCCCGCAGGTCGTCCGCGCCCACGCGGCCCTTCCAGTACCCCTCGATCGCCTTCTTCAGTTCCCGGTCCGGTCCCTGGCGCGGGTAGCCGTACACAGTGGCCTGTGCTCCCGCGGCTGCGGTCCTGCTGGTCACGGAGATCTCCTTCGCGAGATGAATCCCTGAGATCCCGGCGACGGGACGAGGAGCGCGAAGGGGCGACGAACCGGGCGGTGCGCCGCGTGCAGTGCGCGACGCGAAGCTCCGTCAGGTGTGTACGCCGACCCGCCCTCGAGGTCACCGGGATGTCCGCGCACGCGTCGTACGCGCACGGGCAGGTGGCAGGTCTTCGGACTCGCGGGCGCGCCTCGTGTCGTACGGAACGCGTACGAGGCTCCTACTGGCCGTCGCTTCCCAGGCCCTGTTCCTCGGGCCCAGTGCGGGTGACGGCGGTCGTTCCCACTCACCGCTGCGGGGCAGTCCCGGATTCCCACCGGGTTCCCTCTTGCGACGCATCCCGCCTGGCGGACGGGGCGAACCAGCTGCGGGGCCACTGTACGGCGCCGTGCCCCGCCACGGCCAACTGCCGTGCGTACCACGGGCCCCCGGTCAGGCGGGCTCGGCGGTCGGCGGCCGCGCCGGGCCCGGCACGGGAGGCGCCGGACGCTCGTGTCCGTACTGGGCGGCCTGGGTGTGGAACATGGCGGCGTAACGGCCCCGTGCGGCGAGGAGTTCCGCGTGGCTGCCACACTCCACGACGCGCCCCTTGCTGAGGACGTAGATGAGGTCCGCCCAGCGCACTCCCGACATGCGGTGGGTGACAAGGACCACGGCACGCGAGGGCGCCGCCAGGTCGCGGATGCGGGCGAACGCCTCGATCTCGGCCTCGGGGTCGAGCGCGGAGGTCGGTTCGTCGACGATGAGGATCCCGTCCGCCTCGCCCGTCTGCGTACGCCAATGGGTGCGCGCCAGACCGAACTTCTGCCATTCGCCGCCGGACAGGTCGCTGGCGCCGCGGAACATGCGGGCCAGCAGCGTGTGGATGCCGCCCGGGAGCTTCGCGATCACCGCGGTAGCGCTCGCGTAGCGCACCGACGGCTCCAACTGGTCGGCGGTGGCCGGAAGACGGGGGCGGCCGATGCGGATGTTCATCGCGGCGGTCATGGGCCAGCGCTGGAAGTCCTGGGTCAGTTGGCTCACCCGCTCGAAGACGCGGGCCCGGTCCAGGTCCGTGAGCGGTCTGCCGCCCCACAGGACCCTGCCGCCGTGCGGGACGAGCAGACCGCTGACGACCTTCATCAGGGTCGACTTGCCGCTGCCGTTCTCGCCGACGACCGCGATCACCGCACCCATCGGCACCGTCAACGACACCTCGTCCAGGGCGGGTTCGTCACGGTCGGGGTACTGATAGGTGACCTTGTCGAGGACGACCTCGCCGATCCGGTCGGGCAGCGCGTCGCCGCCCGTGGGAATGGTCCGCCCGGCGGCCTCGGTGAGGAACTTCTCGTGGTCCTGTACGTACAGGGACTCCTCGTGGAGCTGGTTGATGTTCATGACGAGGGCGCCCAGGCTCGCCGACCCCGAGCGGACGGCGACCACCGCGGTACCGGCGATGGCCAGGCTCATGTGCCCCGCCGTGATCAGCCAGAACATCACCGCGTACGTGGCGGCCATCGCGAGGCCCGACAGACCCGTGGCGACCAGTTCGGTGGCGGCCTTGCCGTTGGCCAGGCGCCGCTGCTCCCGCTCCGCGTTCTCGGCCATGTCGCGGTAGCGCTCCAGCAGGGCCGGGCCCACCGCGTGCAGACGCACCTCCTGGGCGGCGCTGCGCTCGGTGAGCAGGGTGCCGATCAGACGGCTGGCGCGCAGGTGCTCGACCCAGTTCAGCACCGACACGTACCGCTCCTGCGCGACCCGCATCGCACCCCAGCCGCGCGGCGCGACGATCAACAGGAGCATGGGCAGCAGGGACCAGTGCAGCACGCTGAGGATCGACGCGGTGGCGACGAGCGAGATGCAGCCGTTGAGCGCGGCCACGCACGCCGAGATCATGCGGCGCGCGGACGCGGCCCCGTAGAACGCCACGTCGAGCAGGCGCCGGAACGCGGGGTCCTCGATGGCCTCCAGCTCGACGGCCTGCGCCGCGTCGAGGTACTCGGTGGTCGCCACCCGCTCCACCAGCGGCTCCAGCCGCCCGGCCCCGGAGGTCGACCAGCCGGCCAGGGCCGCGTTGACGACGGCG
>NZ_JAAGMG010000017.1 GCF_010548525.1 Streptomyces sp. SID14478 | reverse complement strand
CTCCCGCCCGCGCTGCCCCCGGGCCGCGGCCGCGCCCGCAGGTAGGCACGTCACCGAGCACAGGAGAGCGGGCCGTCCGCACCGGGCGGCCCGCTCTTCAAGCGTTCTGCAAGGTTTTTGCAGCAGGGCACTGCCAGTGTCTGCGTCAGCGGGCGGTGGTTCGGGGGCGCCTGCCGCGCGGTGCCGCTGGCCCGCGCGGTGAGGTGTCGACCACCGCCCGCGCACGACGCACCGAGCCGGCGACGGCGCGAGGTACCACCTGGACGAGCACAGCGACGTCTTCCTCACCTTCCGGGCCGAGGGCGACGAGGGCCACGCCGGCTTCCTCGACGGCCACTGAGCGTGTTCAGCCCTTTTCCCGGGCGGCGGCGAGGAGCGCGCGGGCGCGGTGCTCCGCCGGACGCAGATGGAGTTCCTCGGCTGCTTCCAGGGCCATCCCCGCCTGTTCCACGGCACCCTGAACGTTGCCTTCCGCGTAGCTCACCCGGGCGAGGCCGATGCGGGCCTCCGCCTCCTGATGACGGAACCCGGAGCGGACGGTGATCTCCAGCGCCTCCTCCAGGTACGCCGCCGCCCGGGGCAACTCGCCGCTGAGGCACAGCAGTTCGCCCAGGTTGGTCAGGCAGTCGCTCTGGGTGCTCGGGTCCGCGGTCTCGCGGGCGTAGGACAGGGCCTTCTCGGCGAGCGGTCGGGCGAGGTCGAGGCGGCCGGTGTCGCGGTATGCGCGTGCCAGGACTTCTTGGGCGTCGGCTTCGTTGCGCCGCTTGCGGTGCTCCTGGGACAGTCTCAGCGCCTGTGTGCCGTCGGCCAGCGCCGCCTCGTGGTCACCCCGGCCGTGGTGGGCGATGGCCCGGTTGACCAGCGGGCTGATGGTGCCGAGCGGCTGCCCGTGGCGCAGGGAGAGCTCGATGGCCTCGCTCGTGCGCGCGATCGCCTGCTCCGACTCCCCGAGGTAGGAGTGGATGACCCCCATGACGTTGAGCCCGATGCCGAGGATCACCGGGCGGTCGAGGTCGCGGAGCAGCACCACGGCCCGCTGCTGCCATTCCCACGCCCGGCGCATCTGTCCGCGACGTCCGTAGTAGACGGCGAGGTTGCTCATGACGCTCGCCTCGCCGGAGAGGTCACCGGCGCTCCGGTATCCCTCCAGGGCGCCGAGCAGGTGATCCAGGTTGCGCCCTTGGTCCTCGACGTGGTGGCCCAGTACGCCGAGGCTCTGCAGCATCGCCGCCTTCGCCAGCGGGTCGCCCGCGGCCTCGGCGGCCCGCAGACCGGCGGTGACCAGCGTCTTCCATTCGACCCGGTGATGCCGGTAGTAGAGGTACATGCGCAGCTGGTCGGCGAGCTGCCAGGCGATGTGGCGCGGGCCCGCCGCGGCGGCGCGGCCGGCCAGGGCGACCATGTTCGCGAGTTCCTGCTCCAGCCACTCCAGGGCCTGCTGCCGGTCGGCGAACCGGCCGGGTGCGGCGCGCTCCCGGGGCAGTTGGGCGACCCCGGTGTACTCGAAGGCCGTGGCGGCATCGGCGGTCGCGAGATACCAGTCGCACAGCCGCCGCCACGCCTCCTCGTGCTCCGGCTCCGCCGCGGCGTGTTCGGCCGCGTACAGCCGCAGCAGGTCGTGGAAGAGGAACCGGTCGGCCGTGGTGCGCTGCAGCAGGTTCGCGCCGGCGAGCACGTCGAGGAGCTCGTCGGCCACGTCCGGCTCGACGCCCAGCAGCGCCGCTGCGGCCTCCACGCCGAACTCCGGCCCGGGGTGCAGGCCGAGCAGGGCGAACAGCCGGGCCGCGGCCGGGTCCAGCACGGCGAGCGAGTGGTCGAAGGCGGTACGGACCGCGACCCGGCGGTCCCCGGCGATGGACAGTTTCGCCAGCCGCCCGTCACCGTCCAGCTCGGTGGTGTACGCCTCCAGCGACCGCCCCGGCCGG
>NZ_JAAGMG010000626.1 GCF_010548525.1 Streptomyces sp. SID14478 | reverse complement strand
CGCATCCGCAGGCGCCGCGCGACGAGCCCTGCGACGTGGGCCGCGTCGGGTCCTGCCGCGTTCACGACGGCGTCGACGTCCAGGCGTTCCCCCTCGGACAGCGTCACCGTCCGGATGCCGCCGTCGGGGCCGGTGCCGAGCGCGCGGACGGCGGCCCCGGACCGCAGTTCGGCGCCGGTCGCGACGGCCCGTTCGACCAGGAGGCCTACGAGATGCCGTCCGTGCACCCACGCCTCGTCGGGGAAGAAGAGGACCGGAGTCCTGTCGGGCACCCGCAGAGCGGGCTCCAGGCGACGGCGCACCTCGGCCCCCGTGCACACCTCGACCGGGTAGTCGCGGTCGGCCAGCAGTGCGGCTTTGTCGAGGAGTTGCGCCTGCGCCGCGGGCTCGTCGGCCCAGCGCAGGTGGCCGCTGGGATGCCACCACGAGTGCGGGCCGATGGTCGCCGCGAGCTCGCGGTGCGCCCGCATCCCCGCGACGTTCAGGTCGAAGTAGGTCCTGCGCACGGTCTTGTTGCCGGCATTGACCCACGAGAACGACCAGTTGGTGACGCCTTCGCCCGGCAGGCCCGCATCGATGAGGACCACGTGTGCCCCGCGCCGCGAAAGGTTCCAGCCCACGCAGGCCCCGACGATGCCCACTCCGACGACGGCGACGCGCACGGGCCGCCGCGCGTTCCCGGTCCTCACGAGCGCCTCCCTGGACGGCGGCGAACTCCCGCGTCCAGCATGGCACACAGGCCAGTCGTGCCGCATTGGCCTTGGCCGCGGCCCGGGATCGTCAATTACCGTCCCTGACATGCGAATTCGTATCGTCGACGCCTTCACCGACCGCCCCTTCGCCGGCAATCCGGCCGGCGTCCTGCTCCTCGACGCCTTCCCTGACGACGCCTGGCTGCAGAACGTCGCCACCGAGGTCAATCACGCCGAGACCGCCTTCGCGCACCCCCTGCCCGGGGGCGGCGACGCGGACTGGGCCCTGCGCTGGTTCACGCCCACCACGGAGGTCGACATGTGCGGCCACGCCACGCTCGCCACGGCGCACGTGCTGCACGCGACGGGCACGACGCGGGGCCCGGTCCGGTTCGCCACCCGCAGCGGCGTCCTCGTCGCCACGCCGCACGAGGACGGCTCCCTCTCCCTCGACTTCCCCACGGCGCCGCTCACCGAGGAGCGGGCCCCGGCCGGTCTCGCCGAAGCGCTCGGCGTGCAGCCGCTCTCCGTGCACGACACCGGCCCCTCGATCGGCGACCTGCTGGTCGAGCTGCCCGACGAGAAGGCCGTCCTGGGCCTGGCCCCCGACCTCAGGGCGCTGGCCGCGCACTCCACGCGCGGCGTCATCGCCACGGCCCGCGCCGAGGACCCCGCCCGGGGCTACGACTTCGTGTCGCGCTGCTTCTTCCCGAACGTCGGCATCGACGAGGACCCGGTGACCGGCAGCGCCCACACGGCGCTGGCACCGTTCTGGGCACCGCGGCTCGGCCGCACGGATCTCACGGGGCTGCAGGCCTCGGCGCGTACCGGCCTGGTCCGGGTGGGCCTGCGCGGCGAGCGCACCCTGCTCACCGGCCGCGCGGTCACCGTCATCGACGGCGAGCTGCACGCGTGAGGCGCTACGCGGTGGGCAGCCAGCCCACCTTCCCCGCGAGCAGCCCGTAACCGACGAACGCACCAATGTCCAACAGGGAGTGGGCCACGACCAGTGGCCCGACCCGTCCCCACCGCCGGTACAGGTAGGCGAAGACGACGCCCATCGCGAGGTTCCCGAAGAACCCGCCGATGCCCTGGTACAGGTGGTAGGAGCCGCGCAGCACGGACGACGCGACGAGCGCCGTGCCCGGCGTCCAGCCCAACTGCCCGAGCCTGCGCAGCAGATAGCCGACGACGATGACCTCTTCGAGCACGGCGTTCTGCACCGCCGACAGGATCAGCACGGGGTACTTCCACCACACGTCGGGCAGCGCCTCCGGCACCACCGTGAGGTTGAAACCGAGGCCGCGGGCGGCCAGGTAGAAGGCGATCCCGCAGCTGCCGATCACCGCGGCGATCCCCGCGCCGCGCGCCGCGTCGAACCACGGACGCGTCCGGTCGAAGCCGATCGTGCGCAGGCCCTCGCCCTCCCGCAGCAGGAAGTGCGCGACGAGCGCGACGGGCACCAGCGCGCTCGCGATCCCGAACAACTGCCAAGCGAGATCAAGCCAGGGCCGCCCCGGCGCCGCGGACGCGTTGAGCGTCGCCGCCTGGTCCTTCAGACCGCCCGGTTTGGTGACCGATCCGACAAAGCTGATCAGCGCGGACACGCCACTCGCACCGAGCGAAAGCCCCAATACGAGCAGCGTCTCGTCCCGCAGAAATCGTCGCGAGAGCCCCTCCTGAGGAAAAGAACCGGCCACCGACCCCGCCTCCACCTGCACACCTGCCTCCACTTGAGTAATCCCGCCTCATCCCTCACGCCGCCCCGCTAGGGTCTCGAATATAGGTACGAAGATCGCGCGCGACAGGCCGAGGGGGGCGGAGCGCCGCAGTCCGGCACGCCTCTCCCTCCCTTGCTTCACCGCTTATATCGCAACTGCCTTCATGGTTCAGGGAGGGGCACCACCGTCATGGGACGTCACAGCAGCATGCCCGACGCGTACGGGTCGGCCGCGGCCGGCCCACGGCCCCGGTCGCGGGGCCGCACGGTGGCCATCGCGACGGCCCTCGTCCTCGTCGTCGCGGCGGGCACGGCCCTGGCGGTCCGCAGTGACCTCCTCGGCCTCGGCGACGGCTGCGACGACACGGTGCACATCGGCGTCGTCGCCTCCCCCGACGTGGCCCCCGCGCTGCAGTCCGCGGCCGACAGGGCCCGCGAGGACAAGGTCACCTCGGACGGCAACTGCCTCGACGTGAGCGTCACGGGGCGCGATTCCTACAAGGTCGCCGACACGCTGCGCGCGGGCAAGGGCACGCCTGACTACCAGGTGTGGGTGCCCGACTCGGACATGTGGATCCAGCGCGTCGAGCAGAACACCAAGGCGACCCCGGTCTCGTCGGCCGGGAACATCGCCTCCACGCCGCTCGGCGTGGGCATGGTGCCGTCGGCCGCGAAGGCCTTCGGCTGGCCCGACAAGACGTACAGCTGGACGCAGTTGACGGGCGCCGCCATGGAGGACGACAAGCTACGCCTGGGCGCGGCCGACCCCGCGCGCAGTTCCACCGGCCTGCTCGCCCTCACCAAGCTGTCGGCCGCGGCGCAGAAGTCCGGCGACGACGGAACCCAGGCCGCGGCCATGGCGAAGGTCCTCTCCCAGCGCACGTCCGACAGCGACAGCCAGCTGATGGACACCGTGGCGCGCGGCGACTCCGGCACCGAGCAGGGCAATCCGCGCCGCAACCAGGCCCTGATCCTCTCCGAGCAGGCCGCCTTCGCGCACAACGCCGAGGCCGCCACCGGCAGCGACCTGGAGCTCTTCTACCCGAAGGACGGCTCGCCCGAGCTGAACTACCCGTTCTCCCTGGTCGACGAGCCCGCCCTGAGTACCGTGGAGAGCCGGGCCGCCGTCCGCTTCATGACGCTGCTCGGCGCCCCCGACGGCCGCGCGGTCCTGGAGAAGCACGGCTTTCGCACCGAGGACGGCGCCTCACCGGAGGCGATCGCCGCGCAGGCCGGCGCCCGCTCCCCGCAGCCGTACGCGGAGCCCACGTCGCAGCCGCCCAGCGACGAGGAGTTGGAGGAGACCCTCGGCATGTGGACGATCACGGTGCAGAGCGCCCGCATCACCACGATCGTGGACGCCTCCGCCTCCATGTCGAACCCGGTGCCGGGCCGCGGCGAGTCCCGGATGGAGGTGACGAAGGCGTCGATGCTGGCGGCCCTGTCGACCTTCACCCCGGAGGACGAGATCGGCCTGTGGGAGTTCTCGACGCTCCTCGACGGCAAGCGCGACTACAAGAAGCTGGTCCCCACCGAGCGCCTGGGCGACCGCAAGGGCTCGGGCACCCAGCGCGACCGCCTGTCCGACGCGTTCACCTCCCTGCAGCCGGTGCCGGGCGGGGCCACCGGCTTGTACGACACGACGCTCGCCGCCTACAAGGAGGCCACGTCGTCGTACAAGAGCGGCAAGTTCAACGCCGTGGTGGTGGTCACCGACGGCGTCAACCAGGACCCCGACTCCATCTCCCGCAGCAGCCTGATCTCCCGGCTCGGTGAACTCACCGACGCCGAGCACCCGGTGCCCCTCATCGTCATCGCCGTCGGTCCGGACACCGACAAGGACGAGGTCGAGCAGATCGCCGAGGCGACCGGCGGCTCGGGTCACCAGGTCAGTGACCCGGCCGACATCCAGCAGGTCATCCTCAAGGCCATCGTCCAGGCGGGCGCCAAGAGCAACTGAGCCGGTTCAGCCGAGCGGGACGGCGGGCTCCGGCAGCCCGACGGGCCAGGTGTGCACGGGCTCTCCCAGGTGCATCAGCTCGGCGTAGCGCCGCGTGGTCGCCGCGAGCGCCGCATCGCGGGCGAGACCGCTCTCCAGCGCCCGGTGGTACGTCGCCGCCTGCCACGCCGCACCGTTCGTACGCCGCGCGCAGCGCTGCTCGATCACGCCCAAGTAGCGGTCCCGGTCGGCGGGTTCGACCCCCCATGCGTCGAGCCCGGCGGCCGCGAGCGGCAGCAGTTCGTCCCGGACGAGGGTGACGGCGGGCACCTGCTCGGTTCCGCCGAACCGGCCCCGCCGCGGCCACTCCAGCCGCGCGTCGATGCCGTACCGGCAGGCGGTGTCGAAGTTGCGGGCGGCCGCCTCGAAGGGCAGCCGCGACCACACGGGCCGCGAGTCCTCCGCGAGCGCCCTTACGACGCCGTAGTAGAAGGCGGTGTTGGCGATGACGTCGGTGATGGTGGGGCCCGCGGGCAGCACGCGGTTCTCCACGCGCAGGTGCGGGACCCCGTCGACGATGCCGTAGACAGGCCGGTTCCAGCGGTACACGGTGCCGTTGTGCAGCACGAGTTCGGCGAGGCTCGGCACACCGCCCTTGTCGAGGATCTCCAGCGGCCGCTCCTCGTCGAGCATCGGCAACAGCGGCGGGAAGTACTTCAGGTTCTCCTCGAAGAGGTCGTACGCCGAGTCGATCCACCGCTCCCCGAACCAGGTCCGGGGCCGCACGCCCTGCGCCTGCAGCTCGGGCGGCCGCGTGTCCGTGGACTGCTGGAACAGCGGGGGCCGCGACTCCCGCCACAGCTCG
Source organism: Streptomyces sp. SID14478 (assembly GCF_010548525.1). GTDB lineage: Bacteria > Actinomycetota > Actinomycetes > Streptomycetales > Streptomycetaceae > Streptomyces. The sequence goes on along the minus strand of NZ_JAAGMG010000626.1, from coordinate 16,743 downwards.
CGCCCGAACAGGAACGGCGAGTTGGCCCCGAGCGCGATCTGCACCCCCGCCACCGCCTGCGCCGCGTTCCACACGTCGGCGAAGCGGGCGGGCGTGACCTGGAGGTGCAACTGCACGGACGTACAAGCGGCTTCGGGCGCTATCGACGAGGACGTGCAGGTCAGTCGCTCCACGCCGTCGATGTCAAGCAGGAAGTCCTCGCCGCGCGCGGCCACGATCTGGTCGTTGAGCAGCGTGTACCTGTCGACGTCCGAGAGGTTCGCGGAGACGAGGTCGTCGGCGGCCAGCGTCGGCAGAATGCCGATCATCACGATTCCGGCATCGACCTCGTTCGCCTTTCTATGGGCATAACCGAGCCCGGTGCGCAGTTCCTCCGCGAGCTGGTCGAGAACGCGTCCGCCGAGGCGATGCGGGGCGATGTTCACTTCGAGATTGAACATGGCGAGTTCCGTTTGGAAATCCCGGCTCGCGATGCGCTCCAGTACTTCCGCATTCATCATTCTCGGCATCCCGTCGGGCCCGGCGAGATTCAGCTCGATCTCCAGACCCATGAGATTCCTGGGCCGGTCGAACCGCTTCTCGCCCAAGAGTCGCTCGAGCCCCGCGAGACACTCCTTCAGCTTGTCCCGGTAGCGCCGCCGGTCGGCCAGGTCGACCGCGCCCGCAACGACCTTCTCCCCCATGGAAGCGTCCCTCCTCGCAGGGGCGGCCGGGCGAGAACCCTCCCGGCCGCATGTCACGTTGGATGATGCCCAGGCTCTGTGATCCATAACGCCCCGCACGAGCCCACGGAGCGGTACGCTCAAGGCAGTTACCCCGCGGCACATTCCTTAGGCATGCGGCGAAACGCAGATTCATCTACGGGCGTCTGGTGAAAAACACCGACGAGAATCAGCCGACCGGCCGGTGGAAAGAACCCGAGGTCACGAGGCGCGGCTTCACAGGAAATCGACCGGACGTCGGCAGAACAGCACTGCCGTGACGGCCGAATAGCCCCTTGCACATCGTTGTGGGCCTGGTAGCGGAAACATTGTGAGAACAAGCGTCGTATAAACTCCGCGGACGAGACAGAGAGTTGGCGCCCGCGGCCGAGGCCCCCCGCCCCCTCTGGCCCGCGTACCCCTGCGCACTCCCGCGCACCCGCAGCAGACAGCGCCGTCCGCTCGTCCCGCGCACCGCCCTGCACCACGTGCCTGTCGATTGAGAGGCGATACCACCATGCCGCTGCACGTTCCCCCGGCTCCCGCGCCCGCACTTCGCAGTGTCCTCACGGCCCTAGGTTCCCCCACCGCCGTCCGCGAGGCCCGCACCCCGTCCCTGCGCGCCGCACAGGGACCCGCAAGCCCCGAACTCCCGCTGCCCGTCCACGTGTTGGACCACATCACCGGCACGACCGGCCCCTCGCCCACCCGTCTCGCCGGCTGGCGCTTCCTGGTCCGCTGCGGGGACCGGGCGGTGGCCGCGGCCGACACCATGCTCACCCCGGACGGCTGGGCCTTCTCGCACTTCTTCGAAGGTCCCTACGTGACCTCCACCGAGCACGCCCTGCGCCAGGCGGAGTCCTTGCCGAAGGCCTACCAGCCGCGACTGCTCTCGGTCCCGGAGCTGTACATGCTCACCCTGTGGCTGCACGGCGACGTCACCGCCGACGCCGCCACCGGTCATCCAGCGGCGGACGACATCCTGGTCCCGCTGGCACCCGCGCCACCGGGCATCGCGGCGCACCGTCCGCACCGGGTCGCGGAACTGCTGCCCGTCCTCACGCTGCGCCTGACCCCGCCGCGGGCCACCCTGCTGGCCTGACCGGCGACTTCGAGGACCTGTGCCCCGCGCCGACCGCCGTCCGGCCGCGGGGCACAGCCCTGCCCGACCGGACTAGCCCCATCCGGCCACCCCGAACCACCCGAAGAGACAGTCCAGTTGAGCTGAACCGTCCGCATGGGTGATGCGTCTCCAACCTGTGAGGACCGCTGCAAGGAAATCCCTGCGGATTGACGCCCACAGGGCAACACTGGGTTCCGACCGACTGAAAACGGGGGCGGCCATGAGCAACGCTTCACGCCGCAGCACGGACAGCAACGTCATCGAGATCACTACGCAGCGAAAGATCCCATCCATGTGCCAGCACCAGCCATCGTGCCCGACAGCAGATTCCGCTGACAGGGAGGCCGCGTTCCCCGTGGCTCACCACCCGGAGCAGGGCTGGAGCCTCCTGTGCAACGGGGTCCTGCTCTTCGAGGACACCGGCGAACTGCTGCCCAACGGCACGATCATCGCCCCGCACCGCCCACTGGCAGCGGTCGTCACCGCCGCCTAGAGGCGCGAGGAACTGCGCGACCGGCCCGACCGCGAGGTCGGCCGCGCACTCCCCTCGGCCGTCATCCCTCGTAGGCGTCCATGGGCGGGCACGAGCACACCAGGTTCCGGTCGCCGAAGGCCTGGTCGATGCGGCGCACCGGCGGCCAGTACTTGTCGGCGGCGACGACCCCCGCGGGGAACACACCCTCCTCGCGGCTGTACGCGTGCTCCCAGTCGCCGCCCAGCATCCCGGCGGTGTGCGGAGCGTTCCGCAGCGGGTTGTCGTCCGCCGGCCACTCGCCGGAGGCCACCCGCTCGATCTCCCCGCGAATGGCGATCATCGCCTCGCAGAACCGGTCGAGCTCCCCGATGTCCTCGCTCTCGGTCGGCTCGATCATCAGCGTCCCCGCCACCGGGAACGACATGGTCGGCGCGTGGAACCCGTAGTCGATGAGCCGCTTGGCGATGTCGTCGACACTGACCCCCGTGGTCTTGCTGAGCGGCCGCAGATCGATGATGCACTCGTGCGCGACGAGCCCGGCGGGCCCGGTGTAGAGCACAGGGAAGTGCGGTTCGAGCCGCTTGGCGATGTAGTTCGCGGAGAGCACGGCGACCTGCGTCGCCCGCTTCAGCCCCTCGCCGCCCATGAGGCGTACGTACGACCACGAGATCGGCAGGATGCCGGCGGAGCCCCACGGCGCCGCTGAGATCGGACCGACGCCGGTCTCCGGGCCCGCGGCCGGCTGCATCGGGTGGTTGGGCAGGTACGGCGCGAGGTGCGCGCGCACACCGACCGGACCGACACCCGGACCGCCGCCGCCGTGCGGGATGCAGAACGTCTTGTGCAGGTTCAGGTGCGAGACGTCGCCACCGAAGTGCCCCGGCTTGGCCAGCCCCACCAGGGCGTTGAGGTTGGCGCCGTCCACGTACACCTGACCGCCGGCGTCGTGCACGGCGGCGCAGATGTCGGCGACGTGCTCCTCGAACACGCCGTGCGTCGACGGGTACGTGATCATGAGGACGGCGAGCTGCTCGGCGTACTGCTCGATCTTGGCGCGCAGGTCCTCGACGTCGATCTCACCGTCGTCGGCGGTCTTCACGACGACGACCTTCATGCCGGCCATGACGGCACTCGCCGCGTTCGTCCCGTGGGCCGACGACGGGATGAGGCAGACGGTCCGCTGCTCGTCGCCGTTGGCCCGGTGGTAACCGCGCACGGCGAGCAGCCCCGCCAGCTCACCCTGCGAGCCGGCGTTCGGCTGCAGCGACACCTTGTCGTACCCGGTGACCTCGGCGAGCCGCTCCTCCAGCTCCCGGATGAGCGTGAGGTAGCCCTGGGCCTGCTCGGCCGGGGCGAAGGGGTGCAGCTGCCCGAACTCGGGCCAGGTGACCGGCTCCATCTCCGTCGTCGCGTTGAGCTTCATCGTGCAGGAGCCCAGCGGGATCATGCCGCGGTCGAGCGCGTAGTCTCGGTCGGCGAGCCGGCGCAGGTAGCGCAGCATCGCGGTCTCGGAGCGGTGCTGGTGGAAGACGGGGTGGGTCAGGATCTCGTCGCCGCGCAGCAGGCCCTCGGGCAGCGTGTCCGCCGTCTCCGCGTCGAGCGCCTCGATGTCGGCCTCGATACCGAAGGCACCCCAGACGACGCCGAGTTGCTCGCGCGTGGTGGTCTCGTCACAAGCGAGCGAGACGAGGTCGGCATCGATCTGGCGCAGGTTGACACCACCCTGCCGGGCCGCGCCGACGACCTCGGCGGCCTTGCCGGGCACCCGCACGGTGACGGTGTCGAAGTACGCCCCGTGCACGACCTCGACGCCGCCCGCCGCCAGACCGGCGGCGAGGAGCGTGGCGTAGCGGTGGGTGCGCCGCGCGATGGACCTGAGGCCGTCCGGCCCGTGGTAGACCGCGTACATCCCCGCCATGACGGCGAGCAGTACCTGCGCCGTACAGATGTTGCTGGTGGCCTTCTCGCGTCGGATGTGCTGCTCGCGCGTCTGCAGGGCGAGGCGGTAGGCCCTGTTCCCGTCGGCGTCGACGGAGACGCCGACGAGCCGCCCGGGCAGGGACCGCGCGAACTTCTCGCGCACGGCCATGTAGCCGGCGTGCGGGCCGCCGAAGCCCATCGGCACGCCGAAGCGCTGCGTCGTACCCACGGCGATGTCGGCACCCAGCTCACCGGGCGACGTCAGCAGCGTCAGAGCGAGAAGATCAGCGGCGACGGTGACGATGGCGCCCAGCTCGTGGGCCTGCTCCACGACGGGCTTGATGTCGCGCACGGCGCCGGAGGCCCCCGGGTACTGCACGAGCACACCCACGACGCCGCGCTCGGCGACCTCGGCCGGAATCCCGTCGCTCAGGTCGGCGACGACGATCTCGACGCCGGTCGGCTCGGCCCGCGTCTGGATGACGGCCACGGTCTGCGGCAGCGCGTCGGCGTCCACCACGTACACGCCGTCCTTGACCTTGCCGATGCGCCGCGAGAGCGCCATGGCCTCGGCGGCGGCCGTGCCCTCGTCGAGCAGGGAGGCTCCGGAGGTCGGCAGGCCGGTCAACTCGGCGACCATGGTCTGGAAGTTGAGCAGCGCCTCCAGCCGGCCCTGCGAGATCTCCGGCTGGTACGGCGTGTAGGCCGTGTACCAGGACGGGTTCTCCATGACGTTGCGCAGGATGACGGGCGGCGTGAAGGTCCCGTAGTAGCCGAGCCCGATCATGGAACCGAGCACCTGGTTGCGGTCGGCGAGGGAGCGGAGCTCGGCGAGCACCTCGGCCTCGGTCCGCGCACCCGGCAGCTCCAGCGCCTCGGCGCTCTTGATCACATCCGGCACCGCGGCCGCCGTCAGTTCGTCGAGCGAGCCGTAGCCGACCTGCGCGAGCATCTTGGCCTGTGCGGCGTCGTCCGGACCGATGTGGCGCTGCTCGAAGGGGATTCCCTGCTCCAACTGGGAGAGCGGGATACGGTGGGCAGTCATGGCGGAGGCCTCCTGGTCATCGCGACCTGCGAGGGGCACCACGGCGCGGGTGCCCGGACGGCCTCCCCCTCTGTCATCTCAACCTGAGAGCTTCACCGGTCCGCCCGCGCGATCACGGGCACACCGGCTTTCACCGTCGGTGAGAGCGGACATGAGCACCCCGCCCTGCTTTCCAGAGTGACCTCGTCCGTGCGGTACAGGGGCCTGAGAGATTCCGGGGAGGATTTGCTCCTTCGGCGCCTCCGACGACGGTCGGAGGACTCTCCCGCACGGGGTCAGCAGCCGCCTGTCAGCCTACCAGCGGCCACAGGACCATCCCCCGAGTGGCCGACTGATCAAATGTGCTCTTTCGTAGTGCTTACACACGAGTTGCGACCAGCTGGAGGGCCCGTGCAGACCGACATCGATCCGCGCAACCTGATCGGCCGCAAGGCACTCGACCGCAACGGCTCCAAGATCGGCACGATCGACGAGGTCTACCTCGACGACGCCACCGGCGTTCCGGAGTGGGCGGCGATACGGACGGGCCTCTTCAGCCGCGACGCCTTCGTCCCCCTGGAGCCCAGCGAGCTGGTCGACGGCACCCTCCGCGTCCCCTTCGAACGCGCGCTGATCAAGGACTCCCCCGACTTCGGCGTGGGCCGCCACCTCTCCCCCGAGCAGGAACTCCAGCTGTACCACCACTACGGCCTCGACATCACGGCCCCCGCGCCCCCGCAGGACGTCACGTTCGGCCACGTCGCAGGAGCCGAGGAAGACCCCACCTGAGGCGACCGCCCCGCCCTCCTCAGGCCTCCGCGACCGGCACCGGCCCCTCGACCAGGGGCAACGGCTCCGCTGGTACCAGCAAGGGATCGTCGACCAGGAACGTCCGCACCCGCCCCGGCGCGGTCGCGTACGGCGTCTCGAACCGCACGGTGACCCGCCCGAGCCCACTGCCCTGCACCCACCCGGGCCCGAACTCGGCATGCCGCACGTCGTGCCCGGCCATCCACCTGCGCTCGACGGGCTCGGCCACCGCCTCCTGTGCCTCCTGCGAGACCGCCGCCTCCACGCTCGCGCTCTGCGCCTGCGCCTCGTCGACCGCCGCCCGGGCCTCCTGAGCGGCGTGCGCCGCCTGGGCGAAGAGGTCCTCCTGCGTGAAGTCGGCGAGCCCGCTCACCCCGACCCCAAGCAGTCGCACCCCTCCGGTCGTGTCCACGGACTCCAGCAGCCGCGCCGCCGCCTCGCGCACCACCCCGGGGTCGTCCGTGGGCCCGCGCAGCGTCTCCGACCGCGTCAGCGTCGAGAAGTCGTACCGCCGCACCTTGAGCACCACGGTCCGCCCCGAGCGCTCGGCCGCCCGCAGTCGCTCCACACACCGGTCGGCGAGCCGCTGCACCTCCCCGCGGACCCGCACCCGATCGTGGATGTCCACGTCGTACGTGTCCTCGACCGACACCGACTTCGAGTCCCGCTCGGCCACGACCGGCCGCTCGTCGTGGGCCAGCGCCATGGCGTACAGATGACTCCCGTGGGACTTCCCCAGCAGCCGCACCAGCTCGTCCTCGCCCGCCTCCGCGATCTCCGCCACGGTGAGGATCCCGGCCCGCCGTAGGTGGTCGCCGGTCGCGGGCCCGACGCCCGGGAGGATCCGTACGGATCTCGGCCCGATGTGCGCCCGCTCCGTCCCCGGGCGTATCAGCACGAGTCCGTCCGGCTTGGCGTCCTCCGACCCGATCTTCGCCAGCATCTTGGAGACGGCGAGCCCGACGGACCCGGTCAGTCCGGTCACGCGCCGGATGTCCGCCCGCAGCCGTCTGCCCACGGCCTCCGCGGACGCCTCGTCCCAGGCCACCTCACCGGCCTCCAGATCCACGAACGCCTCGTCCAGGCTCAAGGGCTCCACCAGCGGCGAAAGCTCCCGCAGCAGCCCCATCACCTGCTCGCTGACGTCCCGGTAGAGCCGGAACCGCGGCACGAGATAGGCGGCATGCGGCGCGAGCCGACGGGCCTGGCCCATCGGCATCGCCGAGTGCACCCCGAACTTCCGCGCCTCGTACGACGCCGTGGCCACGACTCCGCGCGGACCCAGACCGCCCACGACAACGGCTTTCCCGCGCAGGCTCGGCTTCGCCGCCTGCTCCGCAGAGGCGTAGAAGGCATCCATGTCGAGATGCAGGATCGTCGGCGCCGTTCTCACACCACCGATGCTGCCCTACGCCACTGACAACGGGGCCGAGCGCGCGTCACACGGCCCGGTTGCGGCGTCTCGCGAGCTCGTCCGCGGGATTGTTCCGCACGAGGGTCTCACCGGTGTCGACACGCTCCCCGTGCAGCTGCGACAGGGCGCTCTCCACGTCCCGCCAGACCACGCCCACGGCGATGCCGAAGATCCCCTGCCCGCCCTGGAGCAGATCGTGCACCTCGGCCGGGGACGTGCATTCGTAGACGGTCGCGCCGTCGGACATGAGCGTCATGCGCTCGAGGTCCCTGAAGCCGCACTCGCGCAGATGCTGCACCGCGGTGCGGATGTTCTGCAGGGAGACCCCCGTGTCCAGGAAACGCTTGACGACCTTCAGGACAACGACGTCCCGGAAGCTGTACAGGCGCTGCGTGCCGGACCCGTACGCGGACCGCACGCTCGGCTCGACGAGGCCGGTCCTCGCCCAGTAGTCGAGCTGCCGATAGGTGATGCCGGCCGCCGCGCACGCGGTCGGCCCCCGATATCCGATCTGCTCGCAAGTCGCTTCGCCGCTCTCCCCCGCCACCGCAGGCACCGCCTGCGGGCGCTGCGGAGTGTGATCGGCCGCGCTGCCGTGAAACGAGTACGGACCGCCCGTCGCCGTACCGTCGCCGCTGCTTCTCACGCCGACCTCCTCTTTGACCTGCCCACTCGACGGTAGGCAGTCACAAGGGGTGCGTCAACGAACGCCACACTCGCCACGCCGAGTGATAATCACCCTAGGAGTGGTTTCCCGTATCCCACCGCGGGGAAAGGCTAGCCGAATGTGCCGGGGCGGCCGCCGCTGGGCGGCCTTGCCCCGAGTCGGTCACTGGCTGTTGGTCCCGAAGTCCTCGGGCGAGATCTGGTCGAGGAACTCGCGGAACTTCTCCACTTCGTCCTCCTGCTCGTCGGGGATGGCGATCCCCGCGTCGTCCAGGACCCCGTCGCTGCCGAAGATCGGCGTCCCGGTGCGCAGGGCCAGCGCTATGGCGTCGGACGGACGGGCGCTGACCTCGACGCCGCTGGCGAACACCAGCTCCGCGTAGAAGACACCTTCCCGCAGGTCCGTGATGCGTACTTCCGTGAGCTCCTGTCCGACCGCCTCCAGCACGTCCTTGAAGAGGTCGTGCGTCAGCGGACGTGCGGGGGCCATGCCCTGCTGGGCGAAGGCAATGGCCGTCGCCTCCCCCGGTCCGATCCAGATGGGGAGGTAGCGGTCGCCTCCCACTTCACGCAGGAGCACGATCGGTTGGTTGGAGGGCATTTCGACCCGGACACCTACGACGTCGAGCTCGTTCACACAGCAACCCTAGGACGTGCCCGGCCGGTTTGGGTAGTCGGGCATGTACCGAGGACCGGGCCCACGGCGCTCGCCCGCCCCTGGGATCAGGGCAGACGCACCCCGAGTGCGGTCTGTACGAGCGCCGTGTGCAGACGGACCGTGAGGCCCGCGAGCTCCTTGGCCCGCGCCTGCGCGAGGGCCCTGGTCTGCGGATTGCGGTGCACCTTGAGCGGGGCCACGACCGAGTCCACGAGACCGGCCTCACGATCCGCGGCCGCCCGCATCACCCGCAGGTGCCGCGGTTCGATGCCGAACCGGCCCAATTCCCCCACCAGCTCGGCGACGGATACGGCCGAGGCGTCATAAGCGCCGTCCGGCAACGGAGCGATGAGCCCGTACGACTCCCACTCGTCGAGCTGTCCCTCGTCGATCCCCGCCGCAGCGAGCAGCTCGTCGCGGCCCACGCGGGCGGCGGTGGGGGCCTCCTCGGCCTCGTCCGCCGCGTCGCCGGGCAGCCCGGGAGCGGGCACGGGCAGGGGCTCGCCCCGCTCCAGAGCCTCGAGCTGCTCCTTGATGACCTTCAGCGGCAGATAGTGGTCCCGCTGCATCCGCAGAACGTGGGCGAGCCGCTCGACGTCGTCCGGGCTGAACTTGCGGTAGCCCGAAGGCGTCCGCTGCGGCTCGATGAGTCCCTCCGACTCCAAGAACCTGATCTTGGAGATGGTGACTTCGGGGAACTCCTCGCGCAGCACGTTCAGTACGGTGCCGATGCTCATCAGCCGACTGTCCGTGGTGGCGGTGCCGGCGCCGGCACCGCCCCTCGTCGTATGCAGCATGGACCTTCCTGAAGGCTCGCGGATGGGTCAGATACCTCGCTGGCTCGCGTAGAAGACCAGCCGGTACTTGCCGATCTGCACCTCGTCGCCGTTGTTCAGCGTCACGGAGTCGATGCGCTCACGGTTCACGTACGTCCCGTTCAGGCTGCCGACGTCCGACACCGTGAAGGAGCCGTCCTGCAGGCGACGGAACTCCACGTGGCGGCGCGACACGGTCACGTCGTCCAGGAAGATGTCGCTCTGCGGGTGACGCCCGGCCGTCGTCAGGTCGCCGTCCAGGAGGAAGCGGCTGCCCGAGTTCGGACCGCGCCGCACGACCAGGAGCGCCGAGCCCAGCGGCAGCGCGTCGACCGCGGCCTGCGCCTCGGGCGACAGCGTCGGCAGCTGCGTCTGACCGGTGGCCTCGGGGTCGTACGACTCGAGACCCGAGATGGAGATCGTGGACGTCGTCTCGGACGGCCCCTCGGCCGCCACGCCGCCCCGCAGGGGCGCACCACAGTTGGAGCAGAACCGGCTGTTCTCGCCGTTCCGGTTTCCGCACCTCGTACACACCAGGGACGACATGGACGGATCCTCCTGCCGCGGCTGCCCCGCGGGGGCCTGGGACGCGTACGGGTCGGAGCCGAACCCTCCACCCGTACTTGAGGTTGACGGTTCCCCGAAACCTATGCGGCCGGAACCGGCAGGGTCAACAGACGACGCGCCCTGTCCGCCCGAATTGTCACCGCCGACCTGGTCCCGGAACAGCGGGCGCTCGCCCACCTGCGTCTCCGGCACGTCTCCGTGGCGCGGCGCACGATGACGGGCATCGTCGCGCGCGCTCTTGCCGAACAACTTCCCAAACAACTTCACGGGCGATTCCCCTTGACCGAAACAGACCCGCCCGTGGGGCAGGACGAACCCTGACTGCACACACCGACATACGTCACTGACACGGACATCCTCACAACGTCCGTATCCGCCAAACAGTTTCCACCACGTACCCCGCCTGGGGTGCGCCGACCCCCCGCAACCTCATGCCCTCGCACCACATCCCCCATGCACCCTCGGCTCACCGCGAGGACGACCGAGCGTAATCAGGCCGCTGCGCCGCACGCAAGGCATCCACGACGATCTTCTCCGAGCGGCTCACAGCCACTGTGGCCTGCTCCTTCTCCAGGGTCTGCACCACACCTCCGGGAATGTTGAGGGCCGGTTCGAGGTCCTGCGGCTTGCCGATGACCTTGAAGACGTACGGCTGACTGATCTTCTGTCCGTCCACGCTGACCCCCTTGCCCCCGCTCCCGTCCGTCAGATAGGTGTTGGCCACGACGCGGACGTCGTTCACCTGGATCGCCTCCGCGCCGGCCGCCCGCAGCTCCTGGATCGCGTCGAGCAGCATGTCCGCCTCGACGGAACCCTTCGTGTCCGTGACGGTCATGGTGATCCCGGGGCCCTGCGCGGCCACGGTGCCCGCGAGGATGCCGAGTTGCCGCTCCTTCTCGACCGTCTGCTTGCGCGCCTCCTCGGCCTGGTCAGAGCTGTTCTCCAGCTCGGTGCGCTGGTCCTCGAGACCTTGCTTCTCATCTTCCAGACGCTGAGTCCGGTCGTCGAGTTCATCGAGGATGCGCACGAGATCTTCCTGCCGCGCGCCGCGCAGGGCGCTGTTGTCGCTGTTGGACCGCACCTGGATCGCCAACCCGAGGCCCAACACGAACAGCAGCACGGCGACGGTGAGTTGGGCGCGTGACACGCGCGGTGGCCACAGTCCCTTCACGAGCCGCTGGCGCCCGGTCAGCGGGGACTCGCCGGCCGGCTCCGGTTCCCGCGCACCGGCCACGGCCTCGACCTCGTCGGGCAGCTCTTTGCGCAGGCGGTGCGCGTGCTCGGCCGCCGGCCGGTGCCCCGCCTTTTCGGAGTTGCCGGCGTCGCCGCCGTGTTCGTCCGCGTTCATCGGCCTCACGCCCGGAAGACGTGCCGCCGGATGGCGGCCGCGTTGGAGAAGATGCGAATGCCGAGCACCACGACCACACCGGTGGACAGTTGGGCCCCGACGCCCAGCTTGTCCCCCAGGAAGACGATGAGCGCGGCCACCACGACGTTCGACAGGAACGACACGACGAACACCTTGTCGTCGAAGATCCCGTCCAGCATGGCGCGCAGCCCGCCGAACACCGCGTCGAGCGCCGCGACCACGGCGATGGGAAGGTAGGGCTCGACCACCGCCGGAACCTCGGGCCGGACGAACAGCCCGACCACGACTCCCACGACGAGGCCCAGTACGGCGATCACGATGTGCCCTTCTGCTCTTGTCTCGGTTGTGCTGTACGTACGATCACGCTGGGGGCGGCGGGAAGCTTGAGGTCGTCCTGAGCCGAAATGCCGGTCCTGATCCCGAAGTTCTCCTGCAGGGCGTGCAGGTACATCCCGTCAGGACTGTTCTGGAACCGGGTGCTCAGCCGTTGCCCGTCCCCCACCGCGAGCACCGTGTACGGCGGCACCAGCGGCTTGTTGTCGACCAGTATCGCGTCCCCCGCGGCCCTGATCGCGGACAGTGCGGTGAGCCGCTGCCCGTTGATGCTGACGGCCTCGGCACCGGACTGCCACAGGCCGTTGATGACGCGCTGCATGTCACGGTCGCGCACTCGCCCCGTGTCGGAGAAGCCGGCGCTCTCCCGCGGCCCGCCCCCGCCACCGGACTCGGCCGACTTCGCGTCGTTGACGACGAGCTTCACACCGGGTCCGTGCACGGCGACGGCCCCCGAAAGCACCCCCACCAACTCGCCCTGCTCGCCGCCGTGTTTCTTCAGCGCCTCGCGCTGCATGTCCCCCACGTCGGTGCGCAGCGAATCGACCCGACCTTCCAGCTTGTCGGCCGCATCGGTCTCCTCGTCGATACGGTCGATGAGCTCCTCGCGCTCCTTGGCCACGACCGGCGCGGCGATGCGGGCCTGCGCGGCCCCCACGGTCACCACGAGCGCCGCGAGCACAAGTCCCGCCGCGAGTCCCAGTTTCGCGCGCAGCGTCTTCGGCAGTCCGCTCTGCCCGAGGGCTCGCTTGCGCGCCGCGGCCTCCCCGTACCCGTCGTCCAGGCTGTGGTCCATCACATTGGTCAGCAGCGACATGGAAGCATCGGGGCGCGTGGGGCGCTTGGGGGTGCTCCGAACGGGGGGCTGCTGCGGCATGCCGCACATCGTCGCACGTCGTGGCCGCTACCTCCGAATGGCCCCAACGGCGTGCCGGTCGGCACCCGCGGCGGGCACCGACCGGCATGTACGAGGAGTCAGCGTCCGGCGCTGTCCACCACGGCCGACCACTCGTCGAGCAGTTGCTGCGCGGAAGCGTCGTCGGGCCCTTCCGCCCACAGATGAGTGACGGCCTCGGCCGGCGCCGGCAACACCATGATCCAGCGTCCGTCGGCCTCCACGACCCGCACGCCGTCGGTCGTGTCGACGGACCGGTCGCCGGCCTCCTCCACGACCTTCCGCATGACGAGCCCCTTCACGGCCCAAGGAGTCGCGAGATCCCGCTTGAGCACGTGAGCCCGCGGGATCCGGGCATCGATCTGGCTCAGCGTCAGCTGCGTCCGCGCGACGAGGCCGATGAGCCGCACAAAGGCCGCCGCCCCGTCGAACACGCTGCTGAACTCGGGCACGATGAACCCGCCGCGCCCGTCGCCACCGAAGATCGTCCCGTCCTCGCGCCCGACCCGCGTGAGGTCATCGGGCGACGTGGTCGTCCACTCCACCTGCGTGCCGTGGTACGCGGCGACCTGCTCACCGATCCGCGTGGTCGTCACGGGCAGGGCGACCCGCCCGCTGCGCCGCTCGGCCGCGACGAGATCGAGCATCACCAGGAGTGCCCGGTCGTCCTCGATGATCCGCCCCTTCTCGTCGACGAGCGAGAGCCGCTCACCGACCGGGTCGAACCGGACTCCGAAGTCGGCCCGCGCCGAGGCGACGATCTCTCCGAGTCGCACGAGCCCGGACCGCCGCGCGTCCGCGGTCTCGGTGGGCCGCGCCTCGTCGAGCCCCGGGTTGATCGTCAGCGCGTCGACGCCGAGGCGCCCCAGCAGGCTGGGGAGCACGAGCCCCGCACTTCCGTTGGACGCGTCGACCACGACCTTCAGCCCTGCGTCGGCGATCCCGGTCGTGTCCACGTTCCGCAGCAGCGAACCGGTGTACGAGTCGAAGACGCTCGACGGGAAATGCAGGTCCCCGATCTCACCGGGGAAGGCGCGCCGGTACTCCTGTCGGGCGTAGACACGATCGAGCTTGCGCTGGCCTCCCTGCGACAGGTCCGCGCCGCGCTCGTCGAAGAACATGATGTCGACGGAGTCCGGCACACCCGGTGTCGTACGGATCATGATCCCGCCGGCGCTGCCCCGGGCGGTCTGCTGCCGGGCCACCGGCAGAGGCACGTTCTCCAGGTCCCGTACGTCGATGGCGCTGGCCTGCAGTGCGGAGATGACCGCCCGCTTGAGCGCCCGGGCACCACGCGAGTGGTCTCGGGCGGTGGTCACGGTCGACCCCTTCTTCAGGGTCGTCGCATAGGCACCGGCCAGGCGCACGGCGACTTCGGGCGTGATCTCCACGTTCAGGATTCCCGAGACGCCACGAGCCCCGAAGAGATGGGCCTGGCCGCGGGATTCCCAGATCACCGACGTGTTGACGAAGGCGCCGGCCTCGATGGTCTTGAACGGGTACACCCGCACATTGCCCTGGACGATCGATTCCTCGCCGACCAGGCACTCGTCACCGATGACGGCGCCGTCCTCGATCCGGGCGGCCCGCATGATGTCGGTGTTCTTGCCGACGACACAGCCGCGCAGATTGCTGTGCTGCCCGATGTAGACGTTGTCGTGCACGACGGCCTTGTGCAGAAAGGCCCCGCTCTTCACGACGACGTTCGAGCCGATGACCGTGTGTTCGCGAATCTCCACATCGGCTTCGACCTTGGCGTAGTCACCGATGTACAGCGGCCCGCGCAGCACGGCGTCGGGGTGTACCTCGGCCCCTTCGGCGACCCACACGCCGGGCGAGATCTCGAACCCGTCGAGCTCGACGTCGACCTTGCCTTCCAGCACGTCGGCCTGGGCCTTCACATAGCTTTCGTGCGTGCCGACGTCCTCCCAGTACCCCTCGGCCACGTAGCCGTAGACCGGCTTGCCTTCCTTCATCAGCTGCGGGAAGACGTCACCGGACCAGTCCACTGGAACATCGGCCTCGACGTAGTCGAAGACCTCGGGCTCCATCACGTAGATACCCGTGTTCACGGTGTCGGAGAAGACCTGCCCCCACGTGGGCTTCTCGAGGAACCGCTCGACCTTGCCTTCTTCATCGACAATGGTGATGCCGAATTCCAGCGGATTGGGCACACGCGTCAGACATACTGTGACAAGTGCGCCTTTCTCCTTGTGGAAATTGATGAGTTCGGTGAGATCAAAATCGGTCAGGGCATCACCCGAGATCACGAGGAAAGCGTCGTCCTTCAGCGCTTCCTCAGCGTTCTTCACGCTGCCGGCAGTGCCGAGTGGCTTCTCCTCATTGGCATAGGTGAGCTCCATTCCGAGCTCTTCGCCATCCCCGAAGTAGTTCCTGACAAGTGAAGCCAGGAACTGTACGGTGACCACGGTTTCGCTGAGCCCATGCCGCTTGAGCAACCTGAGCACATGCTCCATGATCGGCCGATTGGCCACCGGCAGGAGCGGCTTGGGCATACTCGAGGTCATGGGGCGAAGGCGCGTGCCTTCGCCTCCGGCCATCACGACGGCCTTCATGTCGGAAGCGTCCTCCTTGAAGAGACGACTGTCTAGCCGACTTCGCCCGCCTTAAATGACCCGCAGTTGTCACGATGCGGGCCGCTTGGCCTCACCCAACGCTCAAGGGCGAGCTCAATCGGCCATGGAGTCCGCCTTGACAAGGCGGCGGACTTGAACCACGTACAGGATCCCTGCCCACCAATACAGGGTTGTACCCCATCCGGCGAACGCCCATCCGAAAATAGCAGCGAGTTCATGGACCCAGCCACTTCCGTCACTGAGCAGCAGCAAGGGGAAGGCGTACATGAGATTGAAGGTGGCGGCCTTGCCGAGGAAGTTCACCTGCGGCGGCGGATAGCCGTGACGCCTGAGGATCCCCACCATCACCAGAAGGACCAGTTCCCGCGCCAGAAGTGCCGCGGTCAACCAGAGGGGAAGAATCTCGCGCCAGGTCAGACCGACCAGCGTGGACAGAATGTAGAGCCGGTCCGCCGCAGGGTCGAGGAGCCGGCCCAGGTTGCTGATCTGATTCCAGCGGCGGGCGAGCTTGCCGTCCAGATAGTCACTGACACCGCTCAGCGCTAGCACCAGCAGCGCCCAGCCGTCGCTCTTGGGGCCACCGAACTCAGGCCTGAGGATGAGCCACAGGAAGAGAGGGACGCCGACAAGACGCGCCATGCTGAGGATGTTCGGGATGGTGAGGACCCGGTCCGTCTGAACGCGGGTCTCCTGGACCTCCACCCGGGGGCCTCCTGTGGGAAACGAGCCAACGATGCCCCCTGACTTTACCCTCAGCCACCGTCCGGCCGAGCCACGGGGTACCCCAGGAACTGGGGCAAACGCAGAAAACCCCCGCCCGGTATCCCCGGACGGGGGTTTTCTATCAAATTTAGTTCGGCGGCGTCCTACTCTCCCACAGGGTCCCCCCTGCAGTACCATCGGCGCTGTGAGGCTTAGCTTCCGGGTTCGGAATGTAACCGGGCGTTTCCCTCACGCTATGACCACCGAAACACTATGAAACTGTCAACCGCACCGTACGTGACCATGTACGGGGTTGTTCGTGGTTTCAGAACCAACACAGTGGACGCGAGCAACTGAGGACAAGCCCTCGGCCTATTAGTACCAGTCACCTCCACCCGTTACCGGGCTTCCAGATCTGGCCTATCAACCCAGTCGTCTACTGGGAGCCTTAACCCCTCAAAGGGGGTGGGAGTCCTCATCTCGAAGCAGGCTTCCCGCTTAGATGCTTTCAGCGGTTATCCTTTCCGAACGTAGCCAACCAGCCATGCCCTTGGCAGGACAACTGGCACACCAGAGGTTCGTCCGTCCCGGTCCTCTCGTACTAGGGACAGCCCTTCTCAAGACTCCTACGCGCACAGCGGATAGGGACCGAACTGTCTCACGACGTTCTAAAC
>NZ_JAAGMG010001472.1 GCF_010548525.1 Streptomyces sp. SID14478 | reverse complement strand
GGCGGGCCCTGGCGGGCGCACTGCAGGTATGGCGGGCGAAGTACCCGGAGGTTCCCGTCGTGGAGCGTCTGGTGTACGGACAGGCGGGCCATCACCTGCTCAAGGCGTCCACCGCGGCGAGCCTGACGGTGATCGGGCGCAGCGCCGCCACGGACGGCCTGGGGGCCACCGCGCATTCGGTGGTGCATCACGTCACCAGCCCGGTGGCGGTCGTCCCGCACATCTGAGACGCCGCGGCCGTCAGTCCCCGAAGTAGGCGATCGCCTGCCGTACCGCGTCCGCGAGCGCCGTCACCTCGTCGAGGGTGTTGTAGAGGTAGAACGAGGCGCGGGTGGTGCCCGCGATTCCGTACCGGCGGTGCAGCGGGCGCGCGCAGTGGTGGCCCACGCGGACGGCGACACCGTGCGCGTCGAGCACCTGGCCGACGTCGTGCGGGTGGATCCCGTCGACGGTGAAGGAGACGGCCGATCCGCGCGCGTGCGGCTCGCGCGGCCCGATGATCCGTACTCCGGGGATCACCCCCAGCAGTTCCAGGGCGCGGGCCGTCAGCAGGTCCTCGTGGGCGGCGACGGCATCCATGCCGACCGCCGCGAGGTAGTCCACAGCGGCGGCCAGCCCCACCGCCTGCGCGGTCATGGGGACGCCTGCCTCGAAGCGCTGCGGCGGCGCCAGGAAGGTCGACCGGTCCATCTCCACGACCTCGATCATGGAGCCGCCGGTGAGGAAGGGAGGCAGGTCCGCGAGCAGGTCCCGCCGCCCCCACAGCACGCCGACGCCGCTCGGGCCGAGCATCTTGTGCCCGGAGAACACGACGACGTCGGCTCCCAACTCCCCTACGTCGACGGGTCGATGGGGTACCGACTGGGCGGCGTCGACCACCAGGAGGGCGCCGAAGGACCGGGCCCGGTCGGCGAGGGCCCGCACCGGGTTGAGCGTGCCGAGCACGTTCGACTGGTGGGTGACGGCGACGACCTTGGTCGTCTCGTCGATGATCCGGTCGAGGCCGTCGAGGTCGAGGCGGCCTTCGTCCGTGAGGCCGAACCACTCCAGTCGGGCGCCGGTGCGCGCGGCGAGCTGCTGCCAGGGCACCAGGTTGGCGTGGTGTTCCATCTCGGTGACCACGATCTTGTCGCCGGGACCGAGGGCGCGGGTGTTCTCCAGCGCGTACGCGACGAGGTTGATGCCCTCGGTGGCGTTCTTGGTGAAGACGATCTCGTTGTCGGCGGCGCCGACGAAGCGGGCGATCGTGGCGCGCGCGTCCTCGTACGCCTCGGTGGCCTCCTCGGCGAGCTGGTGCGCGCCGCGGTGCACGGCCGCGTTGTGGGTGAGGTAGAAGTCCCGCTCCGCGTCGAGGACCTGGAGGGGTTTGTGCGTGGTGGCGCCGGAGTCGAGATAGACCAGACGCGCGCCGTCGCGCAGCGTCCGGCGCAGGATCGGGAAGTCCTCACGGATCGTGTCGACATCGAGGGCCGCTGTGGCAGCCCCGCCGTTTCCGCTCATGCTCGCCTCACGCCTTCTCATGGTTTCTTTGGTATTTAAGCGTGAGGGACGTTAGGCGTCCTCACGGAGAATGGCAAGCGTTAACATGAGGGCGTGGATCACGAAGCACCGCACTACCTGCATCAGCTGCCGGTTCCGGGTCAGGACGAGTACGTCTCGCTGACCTTGGTGAACACGCGCTTCACGCTGAGCCACGGCCCGGTCGACCTGCTGGAGGACGCGGAGTCCGCGCACCTGTGGCTGGTGCGGCACGAGCTGCTGCCCGACCGGGCGACACTGACCGGACGCCAGGCGAGCCGGCTGCTCGCGCTGCGCGCCTGCCTGCGCACCCTCTTCGAGGCCCGGGAGTCCGGCACGCCTCCGCCCGGCGAGAGCCTCGATGTCTTCAACTCGGCACTGGCGGCGGCCCCTTCGACCCCGCGGCTGGCCTGGCCGGCGGACGGCCCGCACCGGGCGGACGAGCCCGATGCGGGCAATCCCGCCGCGGCCGCACTGTTCCTGCTCGCGCAGGACGCGGCGGACCTGCTCACGGGCGCGGAGGCCGCCCTCCTCGCCGAGTGCGCGGCACAGGGCTGCGACCGCTGGTTCCTGCGCGCGCACGCGGCCCGGCGCTGGTGCACCACGAAGTGCGGCAACCGGGTGCGGGCAGCCCGCCACTACGCGGCCCGCAAGGCGCGCTGACCGACGGATCGCCGTACGGGGAAAGCACGTTGACGACGAACTGAGACACTTCCGGGACGATGAGAACACACCGCGGCGGCAGTCTTCTCCATAGAGCTTCCGCAAAGAACGGACCGCCCGCCCAGGAGGACGCCATGTGTTCCCACCAGCCGCCGTGCCCCGCCGTCGACCGCCCCGACCACGACGCCGCCCGCGTCGTCGCCGCCCACCCCGAGCAGGGCTGGAGCCTGCTGTGCAACGGCACGATCATCTTCGACGACACCGGCGAGCTGCTGCCGGGCGGCGATGTCCGCTCCCCCGTACGGCAGTTGTGGGCCGGCACGCGGCCGGTGACGCTCGCGGCGTGAGCCACCCGGCGCCGGCGCGACGCGGCGCGATTCGACGCACCGCTCGAAATGATCAAGAATTCGGGTCATGCGATACGGCGTCAATCTTCTCAACTTCGGTTCCGGCACGACCCCGGAAAGCATGGTCCGGCAGGCCACTCAGGCCCGCGACCTCGGCTTCACCTTCGCGATGATCTCGGACCACATCGCGGTCACCCCCGATGTGCACGCGGTCTATCCGGCCCCGTTCTACGACCAGTTCCTGCTTGCCGCACATCTCGCCGGACGCGTGCCCGGCCTCACCCTCGGCACGACGATCACGGTGATCCCCTACCGGCATCCGCTGCAGACGGCCCGGCTCGCCGCCAACCTCGACCAACTGACCGACGGCGGCTTCATCCTCGGCGCGGGCGTCGGCTGGTCGGCCGCCGAGTACCGCACGCTGGGCGTCCCCTTCGAGGAGCGCGGCGCCCTCACCGACGAGTACCTCACCGCGATCCGCGCGGCATGGACCCAGGATCCGTGCAGCTTCAAGGGGAAGTACGTGGCCTTCGAGGACGTCCACACCGCGCCCGCCTGCGCGACCGCCCCGCACGTGCCGGTCTGGGTGGGCGGCGACTCCCCCGCCGCGCTGCGCAGGGCCGGGCGGCTGGGCGAGGCGTGGCATCCCTTCCGTCCGACGCTCGC
>NZ_JAAGMG010001439.1 GCF_010548525.1 Streptomyces sp. SID14478 | reverse complement strand
CACCGCCGCTGTGCTCTTCCGTCGCTGACGCCCCTTGCGCAAAGGAGACTTCGTGTACCGGCTCGACCCGTGCCACGCCCCCGCCCCGCAGGCCGCCCTCGCGGCCGGCTGGGCGGCGGTGGCCGCGCACCTGCCGCCCGCACCAGCAGTTCTCGCCGTCGACGGCCCGCCGACCGCCGACTGGGACCTGCTCGCCACTCAACTCGCCGACACGGCACACGCCTTGGTGGACGTGCGTACGCACTACGCGGCACCCGCCACCGTGCGCTCCCTCGGCGACACGGACGACGACCCCTACTTCGCCCCCCTCGCCGACAACCCGCTCGACGACCTGTTCGCCGCACTGCCGCGGGTCGCCCCGGCCCACGACGCACTCGTGATCGTCTACGGGCCCGGCGCCGCGCTCGTCGACCACGACGTGCTCTGGTACGCCGACGTGCCCAAGCGGTACGCGGAGGCCGCCGTCGTCGCGGGCACCCCCGGCACCAACCTCGGCCTGCCCGGGGAGAAGCCCGACCTCAAGCGGCTGTTCTACACCGACTGGCCGATGCTCGACCGGCACCGCGACGCCCTGGCGCCCCGGCTCGACGCCTGGCTGGACGTCCAGGACCCCGCACGCCCCGTCCTGATCGACGGCCCCGGCCTGCGCGCCACGTACGCCCGCCTCGCCCGCGGTCCCGTCCGTACCCGCCCCTACTTCAACTCCACACCGTGGGGCGGCCATTGGGCCCAGCACGAGCTCGGCTTCGACCCCGGCGCCCGCAACACCGCCCTCGGCTACGAACTCATAGCTCCCGAGGCGGGCATCCTCGTCGGCACCGGGCCCGACAGGCAGGCCGAGGTGCCGTTCCAGCTGATGTGCGTCCTCGAACCCGAGGCCGTGCTCGGCGCCGACGTCCACGCGCGCTTCGGCACCTCGTTCCCGATCCGCTTCGACTACCTCGACACCGTCGGCGGCGGCAACCTCTCGCTGCACTGCCATCCCCAAGAGACGTACATGCGCGAGCGGTTCGGCTGGTCCTACACCCAGCACGAGACGTACTACATGACCCTCGGCGGCGACGGTGCGAAGGTCTTCCTCGGCCTGCGCGGGGACGCCGACGTCGACGTCTTCCGCAAACAGGTCGAGCAGGCCGCCGCCCAGGGCGTCCCGATGGACCCCGAGGACCACGTCCACGCCTTCCCCGCCGAGCGCGGCCAGTTGTACATGATCCCCGCGGGCACCCCGCACGCGAGCGGCGCCGGCAACCTCGTCCTGGAGATCAGCGCCACCCCGTACCTGTACAGCCTGCGCTTCTACGACTGGCTGCGCCCCGACGCGCACGGCAACCCGCGCCCGCTGCCCTACGAGCACGGCTTCGCCAACCTGGAGACCGGACGGCGCGGCGAGGCCGTCGCCCGCGACCTCGTCCCGGCGCCGCGCACCCTGCGCGAGGGCGAGGGCTGGCGCGAGGAGGTCATCGGCGCCCTCGACGAGATGTTCTACGAGGTCCGCCGCCATGTGCTCGACGCGGGCGCGGAGGCCGACGACGACACCGCCGGACGCTTCCACATCCTCAACGTCGTCGAGGGCGACGGCGTGCGCGTGCTCACCGAGGCGGGGGACCGGTACGACCTCGCGTTCGCCGAGACGCTGACCGTGCCCGCCGCCGTAGGCCGCTACCGGCTGCGCGCCATCGGCGACGCGCCGGTGCGGGTGGTCAAGGCGCTCGTCCGGTGATCCCTGTCATCGAGGTCGGCGGGACGCACGTCACCGCCGCCCTCGTCGACCTCGCGAGCGGCCGGATCACGCACCGCACCGACCGGCCGCTCGACCCGGACGGCGCCGCCGGGGACGTCCTCGGCGCCGTCCGGG
>NZ_JAAGMG010001396.1 GCF_010548525.1 Streptomyces sp. SID14478 | reverse complement strand
GCGCTCGGCTTCCTGACGGTGCAGGGCGGGGCGGTGGTGCCGTGGGGTCTGCCGCAGCCCCTGATGTGGCCGACGTACACGTGGGCGGCGCAGCACGTCCCGCCCGGCGACGTGGTCCTGACGGACGACTCCCGGGCGGCCCGCTCGCTGCCCGGCTTCGGCCCGAACCTGGTCGCCCCGCCGTGGCCGGACCCGGCCCTGGACGAGCAGGAGCGCCGGCGCCGCCTGACGGCCGTGCGCGCGTACCTCTCCCCCGGCTCGACGCGCTCGGAGCGCATGGCCATCGCGCAGCGCTACGGCGTGCACTGGCTGCTGCTCGACAAGAGCCGCAGGCTCCCCGCGGAGGCGGTGATGGTGGCGTGGAGCCCCCGGACCGGCGAGGTGCTCGCACGGGTCAACGGGGGCTCACCGAGGACGGGTTGATCCCGGTACGGGGCCGTACGGCCACTCGCCTACTCGATGACGAGGTCCACCTCGATGTTGCCCCGGGTCGCGTTCGAGTACGGGCACACCTGGTGGGCCTGCTCGACCAGCTTGCGGCCCGTCTCGGCGTCGACCGTGTCGGGCAGTTCGACGCGGAGCACGACGGCGAGGCCGAATCCCTCGCCCTGCTTGCCGATGGAGACCTCGGCGGTCACGGCGGCGTCGGTGACGTCCACCTTGGCCGCGCGGCCGACGACCCCGAGCGCGCTGCCGAAGCAGGCCGCGTATCCGGCGGCGAACAGCTGCTCCGGGTTCGTGCCCTGGTCGTTCCCGCCCATCGACGCGGGGATGCCGAGCTGGAGGTCGATCTTGCCGTCGGAGGAGACGGCGCGTCCGTCGCGGCCGTGGGTGGCGGTGGCGACGGCGGTGTAGAGGGCGTCCATGAGGGATCTCCTTCTCGGGAAGCGTGCGGTGTCCTTGCGACCACAAGTCCTTACGCCCTCAAGTAGAGCACGCAATTCAATTGCGCACAACTAAATCGCGCCGTCGGCTACCCTGGAGCCATGACGAGCACCAAGGACGACGAGGACTTCCTGCGCCTGGACCGGCAGATCTGCTTCTCCCTGAACGCGGCCTCGCGCGCGTTCGGCGGCGTCTACCGCACGCTCCTCAAGGACCTGAACCTCACCTACCCCCAGTACCTGGTCATGCTGGCGCTCTGGGAGGCACCGAAGGACGAGGGACTCGCGGTGAAGCGGCTCGGCGAGCGCCTGCGCCTGGACTCCGGCACCCTCTCCCCGCTCCTCAAGCGCCTGGAGGCGAACGGCCTGGTGCGCCGGGAGCGCAGCGCGCGGGACGAGCGCTCGGTGACCGTGACGCTCACGGACGCGGGGGCCGAGTTGAAGAAGGCCGCGGCCGAGGTCCCGCGCAGGATCGGGAAGGCCACCGGCTTCGAGCTGTCCGAGATCGAGGACCTGCGCGAGCGGCTGAACCGGCTGACCGAGGCATTGGACCGCTCGGCGCTGAGTTGAGCGCGGAATCGCGATTCGGGACATACGCTCCCGAATCGTGACAGTCGACACACAAGAACGCCCCACCGCCCTGACCCCGGTCCTCGCCACCTGGGTCCGCCCGAGCCGGCTCTCCCGCGCCGCCCTCCCCGTCACCTGGCTGCTCACCCGCGCCGCGATGCTGCTCCTGCTGCTCCGCGACGACGCGCACCCGATCGGCGTCGGCGGCGTCGCCCGCGAGGTGCACGGGCTCTACGCGCACTGGTACGCGACCCTCGCGCACGGCGCCTTCCCGGCCGACGACCCGATGTGGCAGTACCCGCCGGGCGCGGGCCCGCTCCTGCTCGCCCCCGGCGCACTGCCCGGACTCACGTACTTCCAGGGGTTCGTGGCGCTCACCCTCGCCGCCGACGCGCTGGTCACGTACGTCCTGGTGCGCGGCGACCGCGACCCGCGCGGCGCCTGGCTCTGGACGGCGGGGCTCCCCCTCCTGCTGCACATCCCGCTCGCCCGCTACGACGTCCAGGTCACCGCGCTCGCCGTCCTCGCGCTGCTCACGCTGCAGGCCGCGCCCCGCCTGTCCGGCACCCTCGCCGCGCTCGGCGCCCTCGTGAAGGTCTGGCCCGCGCTGACGCTCCTCGGCGCACCCCGCGGACGGACGACGCGGCAGGCGTGGGGATCGGCGCTCGCGGCCGCGGCCGCCCTGCTCGTGACCCTGGCCCTCGCCTTCCGCTCCCCGTTCTCCTTCCTGAGCGGGCAGAGCGGGCGCGGCGTGCAGATCGAGTCGCTCGGCGGGACGGCGCTCGCGGTCGCGGCCCGGTTCGGCTGGCCGGGCCGGGTCCGGTACCAGTACGGGGCGATGGAGTACGTCGGCCCGTACGTCGGCGTCGTCGCGGGCGCCTGCCTGGCACTGACGGCTGCCGCCTTCGGCGTACTGCTGTGGTGGCGGGTGCGGGCGCGCCAGTACTCGGTGGCGACGCCCTACGACGCCGCGCTGTGCGCCGTGCTGATGTTCACCGTCACCAGCCGCGTGATCAGCCCGCAGTACCTGATCTGGCTGCTGGGCCTGTCCGCGGTCTGCCTCACCTCCCGGTACACGAGCCAGCGCCCGGTCGCGCTCCTGGTGCTCGCGGCGGCCGGCGTGAGCGCGCTCGCGTACCCCGTCCTGTACGCGGACGTGATGGCCGGGACGTGGCTCGGCGTGGCGGTGATGGCCGTGCGCAACGCCCTTCTCCTCGGAGGGGTCCTGCTCTCCTTCCGTTCCCTCTGGAGGGCTACGAAAGAGTAAAAACTCCCTCTTACCGGACAATTACCGGAAACCCCTAAGATTCACCCTGTGGATCCCATCGAGCCCCGCCCGTCTCCCCCTGTCTCCGAGGCCCCGACGGCCTCCGTCAGCGTGATCGTCATCGGCTACGACGACGCGGCCCACGTCGGCGACGCCGTGCGCTCGGCGCTCGCGCAGGGGCCCGCCGTGCACGAGGTGATCGCGGTGGACGACTGCTCCACGGACGGCAGCGGCGCCCTGCTCGACGCGCTCGCCGCCCGGGAGCCGCGGCTGACGGTCGTGCACCGCGCGACCAACAGCGGCGGCTGCGGCACCCCCCGCAACGACGGGATCGACCGCGCCCGCGGCACGTACCTGATGTTCCTCGACAGCGACGACGTGCTGCCGCCCGGCGCCGTCGACGTGCTGCTCGACGCGGCCGTGCAGCACGACGCACAGGTCGCCTCCGGGCTGTGCGTGCGGCGCGAACTCCCGTCCGGGTGCGAGGTCCCCTGGCACCCCGAGCTCTACGCGAAGGCGGCCGTGGTCGCCCACCCGACCCGGCGCCCGCGCCTCGTCCAGGACACCCTGTGCGTGAACAAGCTGTACCGCACGGACTTCCTGCGCACGCACGCGATCCGCTTCCCCGAGGGCCCATTCGTCTACGAGGACTTCGTGTTCACCGCGCGGATGCTCGCCGCGGGCCCGCGCCTCGCGCTCGTCCCCGCACCCGTCTACGTATGGCACGTGCGCCGCACCGCCCAGAAGCTCTCCCTCTCCCTGGACCGGGGCCGCATCGACAACTGGCAGGCCCGCCTCGACGCCCACCGCCAGTCGGTCGACATCCTCCTCGACGCCTCCCAGAAGCGGCTCGCCCGGGCCGCCCGCTCCGCCTTCCTCGACCACTCCCTGCGGATGTACGCGCGCGAACTCGACCTGCGCGGACCCGAGTACCGCACCGAGTGGTGGACCCGCACGCGCGCCTACCTGGAGACCTTCGACGCCGCCGACTTCGAGGCGGCGCCCGCTCCGGGCCGCGTCGTCGGCCGCCTGGTCCTCGCGTCACCGGTCCCCCGCGACCTGCCCCGCGTCAAGGAGGTGGCGGCCCGCCCGGCCCGGCTGCTCCCCCCGTACGCCCGCACCCCCGACGGCACGCCCGCCTGGTCCGCCGACCTGCCCCAGGTCTCCCTGGAGCACCTGCTGCACCGCCCGATGAGCCTGCTGCCGGTGGCCGTCGACGGCGAGCTGCGCCCCGGCGCCCGCGGCACCCGGCTCACCCTCCTGCTGCACGAGCTGTACGGACGGGTCGCCGACGCGGGACCGCGCACCGTGGACGTCGAACTCGTCGACCGGCGGCGCGGCACGGTCCTGCAGTACCGCACGGCCGCGTTCACCGCCCAGCCCGAGGACGACCTGTGGACGGCGACGACCTCGCTCGACCTGTCCGCGCTCGGCCGCCCCGGCACCTGCGACATCCGCCTGCGCCTGCACTTCGCCGACGGCAGCCGGCGCGACGCCACCGCACAC
>NZ_JAAGMG010001358.1 GCF_010548525.1 Streptomyces sp. SID14478 | reverse complement strand
GCGGCGATCCGCTGCGCGCCCGCCTCGTCGGCGGCGAGGTACGCCGTCGTCGGGCCCGAGCCCGAGACGAGGGCGGCGAGCGCGCCCGCCGAGGTGCCCGCGTCGAGCGTGGCCTTGAGGGCGGGGAACAGGGACAGGGCGGCGGGCTGCAGGTCGTTGGTGACGGTGGCCGCGAGGGCGTGCACGTCGCCGGTGCGCAGGGCGTCGAGCAGCGCGGGCGAGGCGACGGGCGCGGGCGGCGCGTGCGGGCTCAGCCGGTCGAACTCCCCGTACACGGCCGGGGTCGACAGGCCTCCGTCCGCGACGGCGAAGACCCACCAGAACTCCCCGCCCACGTCGAGGGGTTCGAGCTGCTCGCCGCGGCCGGTGCCGAGCGCCGCCCCGCCGACCAGGCTGAACGGTACGTCGCTGCCCAACTCCGCGCAGATGTCGAGGAGTTCGTCCCGGGACGCGTGCGTGCCCCACAGCGCGTCGCAGGCGACCAGCGCGCCTGCCGCGTCCGCGGAGCCGCCCGCCATGCCGCCGGCGACGGGGATGTCCTTGGCGATGTGGATGCGCACGTGCGGCTCGATGCCGTGCCGTCCGGCCAGTGCGATCGCCGCCCGCGCCGCCAAGTTGCTGTGGTCCAGCGGGACCTGGTCGCTGCCCGGGCCCGTGCACGTCACAGTGAGGGAGTCCGCGGGCTCCACCGTCACCGCGTCGTACAGGCCTACGGCGAGAAAGACGTTGGCCAGGTCGTGGAAGCCGTCGGGGCGGGCGCCGCCCACCGCGAGCTGGACGTTGACCTTGGCCGGGACGCGTACCGTCACGCTCACGCGGCGGCCTCCTTCACGGCGCGGGCCTCCGCGATCCGGGCGAACTCCTCGACCGTCAGCGCCTCCCCGCGCGCCTGCGGCGAGACGCCGGCCGCGACCAGCGCCTCCTCGGCCGCGGCGGCCGAACCGGCCCATCCGGCGAGGGCCGCGCGCAGCGTCTTGCGGCGCTGGGCGAACGCGGCGTCGACGACCGCGAAGACCTCTTCCCTGGACGCGGTCGTGGCGAGCGGCTCGGTGCGGCGCACCAGCGACACCAGGCCGCTGTCGACGTTCGGCGCGGGCCAGAAGACGTTGCGGCCGATGGAGCCGGCCCGCTTGACCTCGGCGTACCAGTTGGCCTTGACCGACGGGACGCCGTAGACGCGCGAGCCGGGGCCCGCGGCGAGCCGGTCGGCGACCTCGGCCTGGACCATGACGAGGGTGCGCTCGATGGTCGGGAAGGTCTCCAGCATGTGCAGCAGGACCGGGACCGCCACGTTGTAGGGCAGGTTCGCGACCAGGGCGGTCGGGGCCGGGCCCGGGAGCTCCGTCACCTGCATCGCGTCGACGTTGACCAGGTCGAAGGCGTCCTTCTTGGCCGGGATGCGGGCCTCGATCGTGGCGGGCAGCGCGGCGGCGAGCACGTCGTCGATCTCGACGGCCGTCACGTGCCGGGCGACGTCGAGCAGGGCGAGGGTGAGCGAGCCGAGGCCCGGGCCCACCTCGACGACCACGTCGTCCTCGCCGACCTCCGCGGTGCGCACGATCCGGCGGACCGTGTTGGCGTCGATGACGAAGTTCTGGCCGCGCTGCTTGGTGGGCCGCACGCCGAGGACGGCGGCCAGCTCGCGGATGTCTGCGGCGCCGAACAGGGGGCCTTGGGGGTCAGGGGTGCTCACGGTCCCAGGGTACGGGGCGGCCCCGCCCCCGACTCACCCGTGCAGCCGGGGCCCGCAGTGCGGCCAGGGGCTGGCGCCGCGGCGCACGTACAGCTTCTTCGCGCGGTACGTCTGCTCGGCGGCCGGGGCGTCCTGCGGGCGGCCCGCGCCGCCGAGGCTCTGCCAGGTCCGGGTGTCGAACTGGTAGAGGCCGCCGTAGGTGCCGGTCGCGTCGGTGGCGGCGGGGCGGCCGCCCGACTCGCAGGAGGCGAGCGAGGACCAGTTCAGGGAGTCGGCGCCCGCGACGGACGTGGGCATCGGCTTCGTGCCGACCTTGACCTGCCGGGTCCGCGGCTCGCGCACCACCTCGCTCTTCACGCGGCGCGGCTTCTGCTTGACGCCGTTGACGGTGCGCAGCGCGTACGTGACCCGCTTCATGCCGGGCTCACCGGCCTGGGTGACGACCTCCGTGCCCTGGAACAGGGAGGGGTCCTCGGTGCGCTCGGTGGCGTACGGCAGGGCCTCCTCGCGGACCTCCTTCGAGCCGGTCACCCGCATCACGGTGATCGTCTGCCCGTCGCGCGGGAAGCTGTCCGGGGCCACCGACGTGGTGTCCTGGCCGCGCAGCGAGATCCCGGCCTCGTCGACGGCCTCCCGCACGGTCGCCGCGTTGGTGCGCAGGGTGCGGCGGTGCCCGTCGGCCATGATCGTGACGCTGCGCTCGGTGCGGACGTCGAGGTCGAGGCCGTGCCGCTCGATGCGCTGGGAGCGGGACGTGGAGACGTACGCGCCCTCGGCCCGCACCCCGAGCTGGTGCAGCGCCCCGTCGACGGTGCGGGCGGTCGTCCACACCTGGCGGCGCTGCCCGTCGAGGGTGAGCCGGACGGGGCGGCCGTAGCGGACGGCTACCTCGTCGCCGCTGGCCAGGGCGGCGGTGCGGCCGGGCGCGACGATGTCGTGGTCGCCGACGTCCACGCCCTCGTCGGCGAGGAGTTCGGTGACGTCGTCGGCGAAGGTGTGCAGGGTGCGCTCCTTGCCGTCGACGGTGAGCTGGATCGCCTTGTCGTTGGCGACGAACGCGGAGGTGCCGCCCGCGAGGAACGCGACGACGAGGGCCTGCGGGAGCAGCCTGCGCAGCGTGTCGGGCCGCTGCTCGGTCTTCTTGCGGCGGGCGGCGCGGCGGGCGGCGGCCCGGCCCTCCTGGCGG
>NZ_JAAGMG010001322.1 GCF_010548525.1 Streptomyces sp. SID14478 | reverse complement strand
GGACTCGACGCGGCGGTGGCGTCGGCGTCGGTCGCCGCGGGCCTGCCGCACCTGCCCGGCGTGGCCACGGCGACGGACGTCCAGGCGGCGCGGGCGCTCGGTCTGACCTGGCTGAAGGCGTTCCCGGCGAGCGTGCTCGGGGCGGACTGGTTCCGGGCGATGCGAGGACCCTTCCCCGAGGTCCCGTTCGTGGCCACCGGGGGAATGGACGCGGGCAACGCCGCCGCCTACCTGTCGGCCGGGGCGCGGGTCGTCGCCGTCGGTTCCGCCCTCGAAGACCCGGCCCAACTGGCTTCCCTCGCCGAACTGTTGGCCTGACCTGACGGGCGGGGCCCCGCCCCGCCGCACCCCGCTCCGCACCCGCCGGAGGGGCCCACCCATGAGGAGGCGTCCACCATGAAGATCACCGCTCTCACCACCTACCTCGTCGCCCCCCGCTGGCTCTTCCTCAAGGTCGAGACCGACGAAGGGATCACCGGCTGGGGCGAACCCGTCGTCGAGGGGCGGGCGCACACCGTCGCCGCCGCCGTCGACGAGCTCGCCGACCACCTCGTCGGCAAGGACCCGCTGCGCATCGAGGACCACTGGCAGGTCATGACGAAGGGCGGCTTCTACCGGGGCGGCCCCGTGCTGTCCTCCGCCGTGTCCGGCATCGACCAGGCCCTGTGGGACATCAAGGGCAAGTTCCACGGCGTCCCGGTCCACGACCTGCTGGGCGGCGCCGTACGGGACCGGATGCGGATGTACTCGTGGATCGGCGGCGACGACCCGAGCGAGGCCGCCGAGCACGCGCGGCAGCGCCTCGAACAGGGCTACCGGGCCGTGAAGATGAACGTCGGCGGGCGGCTCAAGCACCTGGAGACCGCGCGCGAGATCGACGCCGTCGTCGAGCGCGTCGCCTCCGTGCGCGAGGTCATGGGACCCGACGGCGACGTGGCGGTCGACTTCCACGGGCGCACCTCCCCGGCCCTCGCCAAGCAGCTCGCCCGCGTCCTGGAACCGCTGCGGCCGATGTTCATCGAGGAGCCTCTGCTGCCCGAACTGACCTCCCAGTACGGCGAGTTCACCGCCGCCACGAGCATCCCGGTGGCGACCGGCGAGCGACTCTACTCGCGCTGGGACTTCGACCAGGTGCTGCGCTCCGGCATCGCTCTCGCCCAGCCCGACCTGTCGCACGCGGGCGGCATCTCCGAGGTGCGCCGGATCGCGGCGCAGGCCGAGGTGCACGGCGTGGGGCTCGCCCCGCACTGTCCGCTCGGCCCGATCGCGCTCGCCGCCTGCCTGCAGGTCGACTTCGCGTCGCCGAACGCGTTCATCCAGGAGACCAGCCTCGGCATCCACTACAACGTCGGCTCCGACCTCGGTGACTACCTCGTCGACACGTCCGTCTTCGACTTCGACACCACCGACGGGCACATGGCCCGCCTCACCGCGCCCGGTCTCGGCATCGAGGTCGACGAGCGGGCCGTGATCAAGGCCGCGGCGACCGGCCACCGCTGGCACAACCCGGTCTGGCGGCACACGGACGGCTCCTTCGCGGAGTGGTGAACCGGTGCGGCCCACGCCCCTGAGGCCGGCCACCGAGCGCCCGGATCCACGCAAACCACGGTCCGCACGGGAGCGATGAAGGGCCCCCGCACCTATCCTGGGTCGCCATGGAGGGGGACTCCTCGGGGCCGCTGATCGTCATGCCGCCGCCGGGCGCGCCGCGGGACGCGGACGTCGGCCTGCCCGAGGAAGGCCCGGACGTCACCGCGCTGCCGGAGATCCGGCCCCGCGACCCGGCGGCCCCCGACCCCCACGAGGACCGGTCGTCCCTGGCCGCGGGCGAGTTGCTCGCGGGCCAGTACCGCGTGGTGCGCCGGCTGGGACTCGGCGGAATGGGGGACGTCTACCTCGCGCGCGACGAGAAGGTCGACGGGCGGGAGGTCGCCGTCAAGACGCTGCGGCCGGGCCAAGTCGCCTTTGCGGCACGCGCGTTGGAGGAGGAGCGGCAGGCGTTCGCCGACCTCAACCACGAGGGCATCATCCCCGTCTTCAACTACGGCACCCACGAGTCGGTCGGTGACTTCCTCGTCCTGCCCTACGTCGACGGACTGAACCTGCACGAGGTGCGCGCCCTCGCCCTGCTCGACCCGGCCCGCTT
The DNA here is from genome assembly GCF_010548525.1 of Streptomyces sp. SID14478. Classification (GTDB taxonomy): domain Bacteria; phylum Actinomycetota; class Actinomycetes; order Streptomycetales; family Streptomycetaceae; genus Streptomyces. The sequence continues at coordinate 435 of NZ_JAAGMG010001322.1, read as the reverse complement.
CGGCGGCTCCCGCTTCCACGAGTTCGTCCTCGCGTACGGGGTGCGCATCCTGTCCGCCCTGGACCACCTGCACGCACGGCCCGGCTCCGGGGCGCTGGTGTACGGCGACCTCAAGCCGCAGAACGTGATGCACGACGGCGCCGCCATCAAGGTCGTCGACGTCGGCTCGATCCGGCCCGCGGGCGCTCCCGGCCTGACCACGTACGGATTCCGCGCCCCGAACGTGCCGCTCACCCCGAACGAGGTGGCCGGCGCCAGCGAACCGCAGGACGACCTGTTCAGCCTCGGCGAGTCCCTGCGCGCCCTGTGCGGGCTCGGCGAGAACCACCGCGACCTGGCCGCCCTCGGCGCGCTCGGCAGGCTCAGCGAGGGCGACACGCTCGCGGCCCGCGCCGCCCTGCTGACGACCGCGCCCGCCCCCGACGGCCTCGGCCT
>NZ_JAAGMG010001277.1 GCF_010548525.1 Streptomyces sp. SID14478 | reverse complement strand
GGCCCGGGGCCGCCCGGCGTCGCATGCCCGCCCGCGCGGTGCCGGGCGGTCCGGCCCGCACCGCGGGAACCGGTGGAGTCGACGGATCCGAGAGCGCCGAGGTCGCCGAGATCACCGGGATCGTCGAGGGAACCGGCCGTTGCCTTCACGGCGGAGAGTGAGCCGGCCTCGCGAAAGGCCTTCAACGCGGCGTCCTCACCGGGGAGTTCACCCTCGGGGCCGGCCGGCAGGATCATCAGGGCGTCGAAGGCGGCGGCGAGCCGTTCGGCCCGGCGCACATCGTCGGGAGCGACGGCCTTCAGGGGCTCCCCGCGCAGCAGACGCTCCGCCGCCTCGCGGTCCAGCCACTTGTCGTGCTCGTCGGCCATCACATGTCCTTCTGCGTCCGCGCACGCGAATGCGTCACACCGGCGGACGTCACCGTGCGGGGGCTCGGCTGCCTCGGACGCGGCACGGCGTCGAGGGGGCCGGGGGTCTTCAGGTCCGCGCCGAGCAGTTCGGCCAGGCGTTTCAGCCCGCGGTGCGCGGCGGTGCGGACGGCGCCGGGCCGCTTGCCGAGGGTCAGCGCGGCGCTCTTGGCGTCGAGCCCGACGACGACGCGGAGCACGACGGCCTCGGCCTGGTCCTGCGGGAGTTGGGCGATCAGTTCCATGGCGGTGCCGGTGGCGAGGGACTCCAGCGCCTCGTCGGCGGTGTCGGAGGGGGCGGGTCTGCCGGTGAGTTCGGTCTCGTCACCGTCGATGGCGGGCCGGCGGCCCCGCATGCGTATGTGGTCCAGGGCGCGGTTGCGGGCGATCCGGGCGGCCCAGCCGCGGAACCGGTCGGCGTCGCCCTCGAAGCGCGCGAGGTCCCGGGCGATCTGCAGCCAGGCCTCGGAGGCGACGTCCTCGGCCTCCGGGTCCCCGACGAGCGTGCGTATGTACCCGAGCAGCCGTGGGTGCACGGCGCGGTACACAGTCCGGAACGCGGTCTCGTCCCCGTCCTGTGCCGCAAGCACCGCGGCGGTCAGCTCCGCGTCGTCCCCCAGCACTCCCCTGTCCCTGCCACTCGGCGTCGTGCGCGCCCCCGATGCGCGCCCCAGCGCGAATCAGAACGCTACGGCCTGAATTCCGCCACGTCCATGTTTGTACAACGAGCAACTAGTGGGTCACACAGTGGGGTGTGACAGAAAACGCATGCGCGGCGCTGAAGGGAGTACGGGCCGCTCGCGACCCGTACCGCGCGGCGGCCGGGGTCTCTCCTGTGGGGGGTGGCGACCTCGGCCGTCCCGTATGTCCGGGCCGGCCCCTCGGTCCGTGAGGCGACCCTTGAGGCATCCCTTGAGGCAACCCTTGAGGCGGGCCGCAAGACCGGTCGTGAGCCGGCGAGATCACCGCTCTCGTGAGGCCGGCCGTAACACCGTTCGTGGGTACGGTCGTTGACCCACCCCTTCGCCCTGGAGGGCGGCCCGTCCGAGGACGTGACCGGATGGCCTGACCGGGGTCGCGACCGGATGGTCTGCCCGAGGACGCGACGTCACTGTTCGCCCCTTCCGCGCCATCTCCCTCTTCCGGTCCCTCTTCCCGTCCCTCTTCCGGGCAGACCGCGGCGACGGCGTCGCGGAGACGACCTCGCATCAGGGTTGCCCCAGTGACGCGCGACACAGCCGTGCAACCTGTGGCGTCCCTCGTCGGTCATTGGCTGAACAGAACATCCACCCGCGGTTCACGCGGGGTTGCGGTGAACTTCGACAAGGGGTGGGGCAATTGAGCCCGCGACATTCGCGCGGAAAGGCTCAGGACGCGGGCGCTTCGCACGCGTACAGGCCGCTGAGTCTCCAGCGCAGAGCATGGATCACGGTCGGCGCCGTCGTGCTCGGCGGTGTGGGCGTGACGACGTACGCCGTGGCCGGCGATCCGGCCTCCTCCGCCCAGGACGCCCAGGGCGCCGCGCGCCGGGCCGCCGCGGTCCACACGCTGAAGCTGGAGACGAAGGGCGACCGCAAGGTCGTGCCGCAGAAGTCGACCGAGACCTTCAGCGCGGTGTCGGTGACGTGGAAGGACCCCGCGGCCGAGATCGACGGCACCGCCCAGTTCCGCGCGCGGGACGCGAAGACGGACAAGTGGGGCGCTTGGACGGTCCTGCCGAAGGAGACGAACGACGCGGACGGCGCGGAGCGCGAGGGCACCGACATCCGCGGCGGCACCTCCTCCGTACCGACGGAGGGCGACTCGGACGGCGTCGAGGTGCGGGTGGTCGACGCCGACGGCAAGGCGTCCGACCTGCCCAGCGGCATGGACGTCAAGCTGATCGACCCCGGCACCGGTCCCACCGCCGCCGACCTCGCCGCCCCGGCCGCGTACAGCGAGGACACGGCGACCCCGACGGCCACGCCCACCGCGACGGACAGCTCCGCGCCGGGCGCCACGGACACCCCGACGCCCCCGGACCCGTCGCAGAGCTCCTCCACGACGGCCGCCCCGACAACGACCTCGACGCCGACGCCGACGCCGACGCCGACCGAGACGGTCCCGGATCCCCGGCCCTCCACGGTCGTCAAGCCGCAGATCATCCCCCAGTCGGTGTGGGGCCCGGGCCTCTCGCACGACGGAACGCCCACGTACGACACGGAGATCAAGGCCGCCGTCGTCCACCACACGGGCGTCGACTCGGACAACCAGGTCCCCTGCGCCAAGTCCGCCGAGCGGCTGCGCCAGATCCAGCAGGACCACGTCGGCAAGGGCTACTACGACATCGGCTACAACTTCGTCGTCGACCGCTGCGGCCAGATATTCGAGGGCCGCACCGGCGGCGTCGACCTGCCGGTGCACGGCGCCCACGACTACGGGTTCAACACGGACACCGTCGGCATCTCGTACATAGGCAACTTCGAGTCGGCGAAGCCCACCAAGGCCGCGCTCGACGCCATCGCCCGGGTGGTGGCCTGGAAGTTCGGCCAGTACGGGATCACGCCGACCGGCACCGTCACCATGACGTCCAACGGCGATCTGAACGTCGACGGCAACAAGATCCCCAAGGGCACGACGAAGAACCTGCCCCGCGTCTTCGGCCACCGGGACACCAACGCCACCGCGTGCCCCGGCGCCAACCTCTACCCGAAGCTCGGCCGCATCGCGACCCTCGCCGCGACGCCCGGCATCTCCCACGCCCTCACCAACCAGAACGTCGTCGGCGACGCCACCGCCGACATCGTCTCCGGTGTGCCCAAGGGCGCGAGCGGCGGCCAGGTCGTCGTCGTCCCCGGCACCACGGGCGGCCCGAGCGCCACCGGCAAGAAGGTCATCTCCCAGTCCACCGCGGACGTCCCGGGCGCGGGCGAGGCCGGCGACGAGTTCGGCTCGGCGACCGCGACCGGTGACGTCAACGGCGACGGCTACACCGACATCGTGGTCGGCCAGCCCGGCGAGGACGACACCTCCGGCCACAAGGACCGCGGCGCGGCCACCGTCCTGTACGGGCCCGCCTTCACCTCCGGCCTCGGCCTCAACATGGACGCGAGCTACGACCTGGCGGGCGCCCGGTTCGGTTCGGCCGTCGCGGTCGGCGACTTCAACGCGGACGGCACGGCCGACGTGTTCGCCGCCTCCACCGGCCTCGGCGGCACCTGGATGGCCCGCTACGGCGACGGCTGGGACAGCGACTCCACGATCACCGGCGTCGAGAAGGACCTGTCCAACGCGGACGCCGCGGTCGGGGACTTCAACCAGGACGGTTACGCGGACGTCGCCCTCAACTACCGCGACTCCACCGGCGTCGGCCACGTCACCTGGTTCAAGGGCGGGGCGAGCGGCCTGCGCAAGGCGGCCACGCTGACCGTCAAGGGCGGCCGCTCCGTCGCCGCCGGTGACATCAACGGCGACGGCGTCGACGACCTCGCCATCGGCCAGCCGTACGTCGCCGAGTCCGACGCGGCCGCGGGCGGCCAGGTCACCTTCGTCAAGGGCGTGGCAGGCACCGGCCTCACCGCCACCGGCGCCAAGTCGATCAGCCAGGAGACCTCCGGCGTGCCCGGCGCCGGCGAGTCCGGCGACGCGATGGGCTGGTCGGTCACGGTCGGCGACTACAACCTCGACGGCTACGCGGACATCCTCACGGGCGCCCCGAACGAGGACATCACCCGCACCTCGAACCGTTCCAACGCGGGTACGTCACTGCTCCTGAAGGGCACGTCGACGGGCCCGACCGGCACCGGCTCGCAGGCGATCACGCAGGACACCGCCGGCGTCCCCGGCGCGACCGAGACGGACGACAACCTCGGTGCGGCGGTCGCCCTCGGCGACTTCTCCGGCTACGGCCGCGCCGACCTGGTCATCGGCTCGGCGGGCGAGGACACGAACAACGGCACGCTGATGTACGTCCCGAGCAACAGCAGCGGTCTCGGCCTGACCTCGACCAAGACCTTCAACAACGCCACGCTCGGCACCCCGAACGGCGCCCGCCTGGGCGTCAACCTGGCGCCGTAACAAGCCAGTTGTGCAAGCCGCGACAAACGGATGAAAGGGGCCGTGGGGGACTCAGTTCCCCACGGCCCTTTCCACCGCGTCGAACACCTCGCCGATCATCGCCCGGTGACCCACGACGACCTCCGCGGCCGCCACCCCCGCCACCTGCCGCCCCACCGCGTCCGCGTACGCCACCCGGTACCCGGCGAGCAGGAGCGCCGCGGCCAGTCGCGGGTTCGGCACCCCGGCCTGCTGGAGAAGCCGTCCGAGCACGCCCTCGATCTCCTCGAGCGCCTCCCGGGCCCGCGCGCGCAGGGCGGGCGAGTCGAGCACGACCTGCCAGAACCAGCCGAACGAGTCGCCGATCGCACCGAACGGGTGCCCCTGGTCAACGAGTTGGAACACCATCTGACGCAGCGCCGCGAGCGGTGCGACGCCGTCCGCGCGACCCTCGACGGCCTGCGTCAGCAACAGGACGGCCTCGGGGATGCGGTCCAGGAGCAGATCTTCCTTGCGCGCGAAGTGGTTGAAGACCGTCATGGTCGAGACGTCAGCGGCGCGGGCCACGTCGGCGACGGTCACGGCATCGAAGCCGTGCTCCTTGAACATCAGCGTGGCCGTGTCCGCGATGCGCTGTCGCGTCTGCGCCTTCTTCCGGTCCCGCAGGTTCATGGACCTCACTATAGCCACTACAAAGTTTTAGTGACTACATTGAGAGTCATGGACGTGGAAACGGGCACGAAGACGAACGCGGAGACGGACGTGGATGTGGTCGTGTGCGGGGGCGGGCCCGTCGGGCTCATGCTCGCCTGCGAGTTGCGGCTCGGGGGCGCGTCGGTCGCCGTACTGGAGCGGCTCACCGAGATCGACCCCACCATCAAGGCGGGCGCCATCAACTCGCCCAGCGCACAGGCCCTTTACCGGCGCGGCTTCCAGTCGGACCTGGCGGCGGTGCAGCGCGCCGCGATGGAGCGGTTCGAGGCCTTCCGGCGCGAGCGCGGCGCCGCCCCCGAAGACGGCACCCAGCTCAAGGTGCCGCCCAAGTTCGCCGGTCACTTCGCCGGGATCCCGCTCGACGGGAACCTGCTCGACGCGGACGACCCCGCGTTCGCTGACAAGGGCCCGGCGGACGACATCGGTCTGATCTCGCAGGCCCACCTGGAGCAGGTGCTCGGGGAACGCGCCGAGAAGCTGGGCGCAGTGACGTACCGGGGAACGGAGCTGACGGGCTTCCAGGAGGACGGCGACGGCGTCACCGTGCACGCGACCGGCGGGCACACGCTCCGCGCCCGCTGGCTCGTCGGCTGCGACGGCGGGCGCAGCCTCGTGCGCAAGCTGGCCGGTTTCGACTTCCCCGGCACGCCGCCGGAGATCACCGGCCACCAGGCGCTCGCCGAGATGACCGGCACCGCGTCCCTGGAGCCGGGCTGGCACACCACCGCCACCGGGATCTACGCGTACGGACCGATGCCGGGACGGATCCTCACCGTCGAGTTCGACGGCCCTCCACAGGACCGCCAATCACCAGTGACCGAAGCAGAGTTGACGGCGAGCATCCGCAACGTGACCGGCGCCGACGTCACCGTCACCGGTATCCGCACCGCGACCCGCTTCACCGACAACGCCCGCCAGGCCACCACCTACCGCAAGGGCCGGGTGCTGCTCGCGGGCGACGCGGCGCACGTCCACTCCCCCTTCGGCGGACAGGGCCTCAACCTCGGCCTCGGCGACGCCATGAACCTCGGCTGGAAGCTGGCGGCGACGCTGCGCGGCACCGCCCCCGACGGCCTCCTCGACACCTACACCGCCGAGCGCCACCCGCTCGGCGCCTGGGTGCTCGAGTGGACCCGCGCGCAGATCACCGTGATGCGGCCCGACCGGCACGCGCGGGCGCTGCGCGCCGTCGTCGAGGACCTGACCGGCACCGTTGCGGGCACGACGTACTTCGTGAAGAAGATCTCCGGGGCCGGGCAGGGCTACGACCTGCCCGGCGCGGTCGGCCACCCGCTGGCCGGCCGCAGTGCCCCCGACCTCGCACTCGCCGACGGCACCCGGCTCGGCGACCACCTGCACGCCGGCCGGGCCCTCCTCCTCGACCTGGCCGGCTCCGAGGACGTGCGCGCGTGCGCG
>NZ_JAAGMG010001233.1 GCF_010548525.1 Streptomyces sp. SID14478 | reverse complement strand
GAGGAGGGTCAGCGCCCCGCCGAGCGCGGCCGCGGCGAGCCCGACGACCAGGCCCGCCAGCGGGGCGCACAGCATTCCGGCGCGGGCCGCGTCCCGGTCCCAGCGCGTGACGGTGACGGGCAGGACGGTGAGCGTGCCGAAGGCGAAACGTATGCCGTCGCTCAGAGTGGTGAGGGAGGTCAGGGGGGTTCTGGGGGACACCGGGGGAGGTTACCCGGGGCGGACCCCGTGGGCGGGCGGGGGCCGGGCGGCGCCTGCAAGATGTAGCGCATGAGCCACTGGTGGCACCGCAACATCCTCGAACCAGGGAAGCTGCCGCTGCTGCTCGCCCTGCTGTCCTTCCTGCTCACGTTCCTGGTGACGCGCACCATCACCCGGCTGATCCGCGCGGGCCGCGGCCCGTTCCGCAACGTCAGCCCGGGCGGCCTGCACATCCACCACGTGGTGCCCGGCATCGTGCTGCTGGTGGTCGGCGGGTTCGGTGCGGTCGGCAGCGGGCGGCACGGCGTCGCGGCCGGCATCTGCGCGGTCCTGTTCGGGATCGGCGCGGGCCTGGTGCTCGACGAGTTCGCGCTGATCGTGCACCTCGACGACGTGTACTGGTCGGAGGAGGGGCGGCGCAGCGTCGAGGTCGTGGTGCTCGCGGCGGCGCTCGGCATGCTCGTCATCGGGGGCTTCTCCCCGCTCGGCGTGAACGACATGTCGGCCCAGGAGCAGCACGACCGGGTCAGCCTGATCTCCACGCTGCTGATCAACTTCTCGTTCGTCCTGATCGCCCTGCTGAAGGGCAAGACGTGGATGGCGATCATCGGCGTGCTGGTGCCGTTCGTGGCGCTGTTCGCGGCGATCCGGCTGGCCCGGCCCGGCACCTTCTGGGCGCGGCGGTTCTACGGGCGACGGCACCGGGCCCGGGCCCGGTCGGCCCTGCGGGCGTACCGGCACGACCGCCGCTGGAACAAGATCGGCCGCCGCGTTCAGGACGTCATCGGCGGCGCACCGGACCGCGCGGACCCGCCCCGCTGACGGCGGGCCGTGACCGCGCACAGCACGAGGGCCACGGCGATCGCGGCGAGGTGCTCCTTGCCCGCGAGGTTCGGCTTGAGCGCGCACTCCACGGCCATCGTGACGACCACCAGCGCGCAGCTGAACCAGGCCCGGTGGCGCCAGCACACGTACACCGCGAGCCCGACGACCGCGGCCGACGGGCCGGTGTCCACGACCTGCGCGTCCGAGGCCGGCAGCCCGAAGGGGCCGTCCGGGCCGAGCGCGATGCCGATCCGCGCGTACAGCGTGCCCGCGAGCGTGGCGGCGTAGGCGATGACGAGGGTGCGCCACCGGCCCAGGGAGAGTTCCGCGATGCCGAACACCAGCAGGATCTGCGCGAGCGCGCCCCACACGGGCAGGTCGAGGGCCGGCACGAAGAGGGACAGCGGGGTGCGCAGCAGGGCCAGCCACAGCGGGTCGTCGGCCCGGACCGAGCCGATGTCCTGCACGAACCGGTAGCCCCAGGGCTGGTTCTGCACGTACTGGAGCACCGCGGTCAGGCACACGGCGGCGAGCGTCAGGGGGATCGCCCGCCACTTCCGTGCGGCGAGCCCGTCGCGTACGACGCCGAACAGCGGGCCCCACTCCCTGCGCGCCCACGCGCGCACCCTGCCCATCAGGGGCGGTCCAGACGTCTGCGCCGCAGCCACTTGGGCAGGCCGGGCACTTCGAGGAAGCCCTCGGCGCGGGCCGAGGCGATGCCGATGCGCGGCAGGTCGGCGCTCTTCTCGAAGAGCAGGAACCGGGGCTCCCAGATGGGCCGGTACTTGGCGTTGGCCCGGTACAGCGATTCGATCTGCCACCACCGCGAGAAGAAGCTGAGCAGCGAGCGCCACAGGCGCAGCACCGGGCCCGCGCCGAGCCGCGAGCCGCGTTCGAAGACGGAGCGGAACATCGCGAAGTTCAGGGAGACCTGCGTGATCCCGATCTCCGGGGCGCGTTGCAGGAGTTCGATGACCATGAACTCCATCAGGCCGTTCTCGGCGTCCCGGTCACGGCGCATCAGGTCGAGCGAGAGCCCGTGCGGGCCCCACGGCACGAACGACAGCAGTGCCTTCAACTCGCCCTCCCCGTCCGCACATTCGAGCATCACGCAGCGCCCGTCCGCCGGGTCGCCCAGCCGGCCGAGCGCCATCGAGAAGCCGCGCTCGGTGGCGCCGTCGCGCCAGTCGTCGGCGCGTTGGAGGAGGTATGCCATCTCGTCCTCGGGGATGTCCTCGTGGCGACGGATGCGGACCGTGTACCCCGCGCGCTTGACGCGGTTGTAGGCCTGGCGGACGGTGCGCATGGCCCGCCCCTCCAGGGTGAACTCCGCGGTCTCCACGATGGCTTCGTCGCCGAGTTCGAGGGCGTCCAGGCCGTGCCGTGCGTAGATCGTGCCCGCCTCCTCGCTCGCGCCCATCACCGCCGGGATCCAGCCGTGCACCCGGGCCTCGGCGAGCCAGGGCTCGATCGCGCCGGGCCAGGCCTCCGGATCCCCGATCGGGTCGCCGGACGCCAGCGAGACCCCGCCGACCACGCGGTACGTCACCGCGGCCTTGCCCGTCGGGGACCACACGACGCTCTTCTCGCGGCGCAGCGCGAAGTAGCCGAGCGAGTCGCGCTCGCCCTCCTTGTCGAGCAGGGCGTGCAGCTTGGCCTCGTCGTCGGGGCCGAGCGCGTCGACGGCCCTGCGGGAGCGGAACGCGACGTAGACGACGGCGATCAGCAGGGCCGTGGACAGGATGTTGATGACGACGTCGACCCAGTTCGGGGTGGTGATGCCCGGGTAGTGGGAGTCGTTCGAGGCGACCGAGATCAGGCGCAGGGTGCCGTAGCGCCAGCGCTCCAGGAACGTCGAACGGTGCGGGTCGTGCGCGTGGTTGGTGACCGTCACCAGGAACGTCGCGAAGAGGGAGGTGACGAGCAGACCGCCGACCGCGACCGCCGCCGCCAGCCTCGGGTTCGAGCGGTCGCCCTTCGCGTAGAACTCGCGGCGGCCGACGATCAGGGCCGCCACGAACAGGGCGGTCAGCGCGAGCGAGATCCAGTTCTGCGCGTACTGCCGCACCTCGGGGAAGAACATCACGAACACGAACAGCAGCAGGAAGAGGCCGCTCAGGACGAGGTTGAGGATCCAGGCCGCGCGCTTGCGGCGGCGCATCGTGATCGCCAGGAACCAGGTCACGACGGCGGAGGAGAAACCCGCGGCGAGCAGGTACGGGGTGAAGTAGTTCTCCTCGTTGTGGCGGCGCAGGTCCTGTCCGAAGGCGACCCAGACGGCGCTCAGGAGATTGATGAACGTGACGACCCGGAGGTACCAGACGGTGAAGCCCGCCGCGCGGCGTGAGGTCGGTGTGCTTGTCCGCGTATCTCCCATGGCCGGGAGCATATGGGTGATTTGGGGCGATCCCGGGGTGGCGCCGCCGTGCGGAGCGGCACCCACCCGGGTCGGGGGAACCTAACTCTCGCCTTCGGTGTCCAATGCGTTCTGAGTGTCCTGTGCGTCCTGGGTGTCCTGTGTGTTCTCGGGCTTCGGCTGCTCGGCCTCCGGGAGCTCCGCCGCCAGGGACGCCGCGGCCTGCACCAGCGGCAGGGCGAGCAGCCCGCCCGCGCCGCCGCCGACCTTCATGCCCTGGTCGAGCAGCGGCTCCATGGCCATCCGGTCCAGCGCCTTGGCCTGCGCGGGCTCGCCGCTGGTGTGCCCGGCCAGCCACCAGTCCGGTGCGCGGAACGCGACCCGCTGGGCGACCAGGGCACAGGCCGCGGACACGACGCCGTCCAGGACCACCGGCATGCGGCGCACCGCGGACTGCAGCAGGAACCCGGTGGCGGCCGCGAGATCCGCGCCGCCCACCGTGGCGAGCAGCTGCAACTGGTCGCCCAGCACCGGCCGCGCCCGGCGCAGCGCGTCCCGCACCGCCGCGCACTTGCGCATCCAGGCGAGGTCGTCGATCGGGTCGCCGCCGCGGCCGGTGACGACCGAGGCGTCGGTCCCGCACAGCGCGGCGACGAGGGTG
>NZ_JAAGMG010001199.1 GCF_010548525.1 Streptomyces sp. SID14478 | reverse complement strand
GCCAGCACGGCGGCGGGCACGGCCCAGGGCCGGGCAGGGGCGTCCGGCGGAGTGCCGGAACGGCGGGCGCCGGGGACGGCCGGGCGGGGCGGGACGGAGAGGCTGTTCAAGATCTTCATCAGGAGCCCAACACGCGCGGGCCCCCTCGGTCACTTGTACTGACCCACCCGGGTGACCCGGCTCAGCCCACCTGCGTGGGCACCCCCTGCGGCCGCCCGCACAGCTCCCGCCCGTCCAGCGGCGCCGGGATCGCGATGCCGTCGACGCCGCCGACCTTGTTCGCCCAGGACCGGGTCACCCCGCGCACGAGGCGCATCCGCAGCGCCGGGTACTTCTTCGGACGGCGGAAGACACCGACCGTGTCGCCCCAGTAGGAGTGCTTGGCGTCGATGGCCGGGTAGTCGTGCCGGATGCCCTTGAAGGGCGGGAAGTCCGTGTGCACCTCGACCAGGTCGAGCCCGGTGTACGCGGCGAGCGCCCGCATCCCGTCCGGGTAGTAGCGCCAGCAGTCCTGCGCGTCGTGCACGTGGCCGCGCGAGGGCGCGGTGACGATCGCGGTCCCGCCGGTCCGCAGCACCCGCGCGATCTCCAGCATCGTCGCCCAGAAGAACGGGATGTGCTCGAAGGCCTGGCCCGAGATGACGAAGTCGGCGCTCTTGGAGCGGACCGGGATCCGGTACGGCTGCTTCATCACGCGGTCGACGTTGCGCCCGTCGAGCACGTCCACGCCGACGTAGTCGATGTCGTGCCCGGCCAGCAGCGAGCGGTGCGTGCGGGTCTGCTTGTCGGAGATGCGGGAGCCGAGGTCGACGACGCGGTGGCGGCCCTCGGCGGGCAGGTACTCCTGGACACAGAGCTTCATGTGGGCGTACGCGGAGGGGTGCATAGGGGGCCGATTTCTCTCGACTCGGACATGGCGCACCTACAACTGCCGCACCGCCGCCGGGGCTACGGCCGACGTCAAGCAGCCATTGACCGCAAAGGGCCTCAGTCCCGTGTCCGCAGCAACTGCCGCACGGGAAGCGGCTCCACGGTGACCAGGGCGGCCCCGTCGGCCGCGCGGGCCGCGATCCGGTAGGGCCGCAGACGGTGCCTGCGCGGGCCCGGAACGGTGTCGCGGGGCGGCCCGAGCGGGATCGCCTTGCGCACGCCGAGGGCCTGCGCCACGAGACGCACCTCCCACTCGTGCCAGGGCGCCTCCTTCGCGGGGAACAGGTCCTCCAGCGGCAGCCGCAGCCGGGCGACGCAGCCTCGCGGGTCGCCGTCGTCGGCGCTCACCTCGGCGTCGTAGCTGCGAAGCCGCTGTCCGCCCGGCCGCTTCAGCGCGGTCTCGGCGCGTACGGCACCCGTCCCGAAGGCGGCGAGGTCGGGCAGGGTGCTGCGGGTCTCGATCTCCAGGTGGGTGTCGCCCCAGCGGAGCACGGCAGGGGTGAACGCCTGCTTCGCGAAGCGCTCGCGCGCGGCGCCGGTGATGTCGAACCACGCGTCCGGCAGGGCGAGTTCGGGGTCACGGAAGCAGGGATAGGCGGCGTAGGCGCGATCCCCGTCGACAACCGTGGCCGGACCGGAGCCGCCGTCCCGCGGATCGGTCCGCAACACCGCCACGATGGCGTCGAGTTGCCCGCGCTCCGCGAGCCGCATGCACAGCGTGCGGCCGGGGTCGAGGCGGCGCATCACCCGGTCGTTGAGGTGGCGCCGCACGAGCGGCCCGAGCGCGGCCACGGCCCGCTCCTGCTCGTCGCGCGGCGCGTCCACGAACCCGTCGTGGAACGTCCAGTTCAACTCCCAGGTGCAGTGCCGCAGATGCACCGCGTCCCGCTGCGGCCCCGGCGGCACCAGGCGCTCCGTCACCGCCATGATCGCGGCGGTGGCGTGCAGCCGGTCGTCGCGCCGGTAGCGGTACGTCATGTTCCCGGAGTCGGCGCGCTTGACCGCGTAGTAGTAGTCGTAGTCGGCGAGGACGGCGATGCGGTCCTCGGCGTGGAAGCAGGCCTCCAGCGTGAACGGCTGGTCGCTGAACACCTTCAGGTCCGTCGGGTACCTGAGCTGGTGCCGCTCGATCAACTCCCGCCGGAACAACTTGGTGTTGGACAGCGCCCACGGCAGCTTGGAGTCGAAGAGGGTGACGTGCTCGCGCGGGTCCTCGAAGACGGGGCGCCGTCCGTTGCGCCCGCCCACCCCCACCATCTTGCCGAGCACGATGTCGGAGCCGAGCCGGTCGGCGGCCGCCACGAGCCGCTCCAGCGCCTCGGCGCCCAGGTGGTCGTCGGCGCCCACGAAGAACACGTACCGTCCGCGCGCCAGGTCGAGGGCCAGGTTGCTGGGCGCCGCGGGCCCGCCGGAGTTCTCCTGGCGGACGACGGTGAAGACGTCCGGGTACCGCTCGGCGAACCGCTGGAGCTCCTTGCTGCTGCCGTCGGTCGAGCCGTCGTCGACGGCGACGATCTCGATCCGGTCCGTCCCGATGCTCTGCTCGACGAGCGACGTCAGGCACTCGGTCAGATACGGCATCGTGTTGTAGACGGCGACGATGACGCTGACGTCCGGCTCGTCCCCGCGGGTCTTCTGCATGCCATGCAAACGACCGACCTCCCCGCTCGTTGCATAGTTCATGACGACTACGACTGGTTCCACGACCGCCGCCCGCATCGCCGAGGGCGCCCAGGTCCACGAGAGCGCGACGCTCGGCGCGGGCACGTCCGTCTGGGAGTTGGCCCAGATCCGCGAGGGCGCGTCCCTCGGCGCGGGGTGCGTGGTGGGCCGGGGCGCCTACATCGGCACGGACGTCTCGGTCGGCGCGCACGTGAAGATCCAGAACTACGCGCTGGTCTACGAGCCCGCGACCCTCGCCGACGGCGTCTTCGTCGGCCCCGCGGTGGTCCTCACCAACGACCACAACCCGCGGTCCGTCTCCCCCGACGGCCAGGTGAAGCGCGCGTCCGACTGGGAGCCGGTCGGCGTCACGGTCGCCGAGGGCGCCTCCCTCGGCGCCCGCTCGGTGTGCGTGGCGCCGGTGCGCGTCGGGCGCTGGGCGATGGTCGCGGCCGGGGCCGTGGTGACCCGCGACGTGCCCGACTTCGCGCTCGTGGCGGGGGTTCCGGCGCGGCGGATCGGCTGGGTGGGGCGCGACGGGGTCCGACTGGAGGAGGCCGCGCCCGGGACCTGGCAGTGCGGGCGCTCCGGGGACCGGTACCGGGAGACTCCGTCGGGGTTGGTCGAGGAGTGAGCCCGGGGTGGGGCGCCTGCTCATCTGCCGGGTGGCGGACGGTCGGCGGGTGCGGGGTGCGATGTGATTGCTCGCGCAGTTCCCCGCGCCCCTGAAATGCAGGCGCTGCGCGCCGCATTTCCCCGATGAGGGCTGAGCGGCGAGGCCGCTCGCCTTCACGGGCGCGGGGCGCGACCGGCCACGACGAATGCCGCAACAGCCGCACCCCGTTACGAGGGTGCCCCCAGCACGACCCTCCGGACGCCCTCCCAGCGGGCCGGATCCGTCACCCGGCGGCCGTCCACCACCACGCGGACCTCGGGAAAGTCACCCGCCCCCAGCTCCGCGTACTCCGCGTGGTCGGCCTGCACCACGATCGCGGTGACCGCCTGCGCGGCGAACGGCGTGAGGCCCAGCTCGGCCAGTTCCGCGTCGTCGTACAGCGGGTCGGAGACGAAGGGCACGGCCCCGGCCGACCGGAGCGCGCCGACCACCCCGAAGACCCCGGAGAACGCGGTCTCCTTGACCCCGCCCCGGTACGCGGCACCCAGGACCAGCACCTCGGCGCCCGCCAAGTCCCCGTACACGCGCGCGAGTTGCGAGACCGCATAGGCGGGCATGGCCGCGTTGGCCTCCCGGGCCGAGCGGACGACCGTCGCCTCGGGGTCGTTCCACAGGTACATGCGCGGATAGACGGGGATGCAGTGGCCGCCGACCGCGATGCCGGGCTGGTGGATGTGGCTGTACGGCTGGGAGTTGCACGCCTCGATGACCTTGAGGACGTCGAGGCCGGCGGAGTCCGCGAAGCGGGCGAACTGGTTCGCGAGGCCGATGTTCACGTCGCGGTACGTGGTCTCCGCCAGCTTGGCGAGCTCCGCCGCCTCGGCCGAGCCCAGGTCCCAGACGCCGTTCGGGCGCGGCAGGTCGTCGCGCACGTCGAAGTCGAGGACGCCCTCGTAGAAGTCGACGCCCGCCCGCGCCGAGGCGACGTCGATGCCGCCGACCAGCTTCGGATAGCGGCGCAGGTCCGCGAACACCCGCCCCGTCAGGACCCGTTCGGGGCCGAAGACGAGGGAGAAGTCGCGGCCCGCGCGCAGCCCGGAGCCCTCTTCCAGCATCGGCGCCCAGCGCGAGCGCGTCGTACCGACGGGGAGCGTGGTCTCGTACGAGACGAGCGTGCCGGGGCGCAGCCCCTTGGCGACCTCCCGCGTCGCCGCGTCCATCCAGGCGAAGTCGGGGGTGCCGTCGGCGTCGACGTACAGGGGGACGACGAGGACGACGGCGTCCGCCTGGGCGACGGCCGCGGCGGTGTCGGTCGTGGCGGTCAGCCGCCCCTGCGACACGGCGCTCTTCAGCCCTGCGTCGAGTCCGTGCTCGCCGGGGAACGGCTCGGCGCCGTCACCGACGAGCCGTACCACCCGGTCGTCGATGTCGGCACCGACGACCTGGTGGCCCTTGGCGGCGAACTGCACGGCGAGGGGAAGGCCGATCTTGCCGAGGCCCACTACACAGATCTGCATGGTCACTTGACTCCCGTCTCAGAGGTCGCGGGTTCGGGGGTGCGTTGCGGGAAGCGGGGCGCCACACCGGGCAGCACGCGCGCGTACACGCCGTCGAGCACCTCGGCCTGCGCCTCCCAGGTCCAGTTCTCCAGCAGGTCGGGCTTGTCGTACGCGGCCCGGTAGGCGTCCGGGTCGGCGAGGACCGCCCGCACCGCGCGCACGTAGTCGTCGAGGTCGCCCGCCCGGTAGACCTCGCCCTGGCCGGTGGCGCGGACCATCGCCGCCATGGTCCGGATGTCGCTGACCACGAGGGGCAGCCGGGCCTGGGAGTACTCGAAGAACTTGTTGCTCAGGGCGATCTCGTGATTGGGCAGGTGCAGCAGCGGGCTGACCGCGAGGTCCGCGGTGGCCAGGAACTCGGGGACCTGCCAGTGCGGCACGTACGGCAGCGCGTGCACCCGGTCCGCGACGCCCAGCTCCCGCGCCCGCTCGGTGAGCGCGTCGGCGGTGGTCTTGCCCTTGTGGAGCGAGACCAGCGCGATGTGCACACCGGGCAGCCGGGGCAGGGCCTCCACCATGACGTCGACGCCGCGCTGCGGCGCGATCCCTCCGCAGTAGGCCAGGAGCGAGGTGCCGGGGCCGATGCCGCAGAGTTCCCTGAGGTCGCCGAGCGGGGTGTCGCGCTGCTCGTCGGTCAGGGTGCGCACCGGGGCGTTCATCACGATCGCCGGCCGCTCGGTCAGGCCGTGTCCCGTGACGAGCAGGTCCGCCAGTCCTTCGGAGACCGTCACGACGGCGTCCGCGTGCGGCGCGTACTCCTTCTCGTAGGCGCAATGGGCGGTCATCCAGCGTTCGTTGGGGGCGACGAGCCCCGGCAGGAACTCGTGCGCGTCCCAGACGAGCTTGACGTCCCGGCCCGCCGCGCGGGCCCGCAGTTTGGCGCGGGCGCCCACGCCGAGCATGCGGAAGTCGTTCGCGTGGATCACGTCGGGCCCGAGCCGGTCGATGGTGTGGCCGAGCGCGAGTTCGTAGGACCACAGCAGGGGTTCGAGGCGTCGCCAGCAGCGCGTGGGGCGCACCGTTTTCCAGAAGGCGGTGCTCATGCGGACGCCGAGCCGGTCCGCTTCGGACGCCGACGCCCAGGCGGCCTCGGTGTGCCGCAGCCTCAGCTCGGCCCAGCGCAGCCGGGCCTTGGCGACGAGCCCGCGGACCCGGAACCGGCGACCCCGGGCCACCGATCGCGCCCTGAGGTCCGCGCGGCGTGCCTGCGCCAGCTGGAGCCTGCGCCGGGCCGCGGAGCCCGGCGGGCAGGAGAACGGGTAGCGCAGCCAGGAACGCTTCAAGTGAAGGCGTCGGCGCCGCAGTTCGCGCCGCACCGGCAGCAGCTTCACCGCGGCGGCGCCGATCCTCCACGAGCGGTCCTTGCCGTCCGGGGACAGCCCGAGCAGCGTCACGTTCCAGCCGGCCTCGGCCATGGAGCGGGCGGCCTTCTGTACGCGCGAGTCCCCGTTGACGCCGTTGTCCACGAGCATGACCACGCGCCCTCTGCTCTTCTTTCCGTCTGTCGCGGCCTGCCCCACCATCACCGGTTTCCTCCGTCGTCCTCGACGGCGATCACAGTCGTATCGCCCGCAGGGGAAACGAATCGCCCGGATCGCGCGCTACGGGACACGCCAGCGCGTCACCCGTACGGCCCTCTGCGTGACGTCCCGGACGCTCGTTGACCGTGTGCAGTAGTCCGGTTCACCCAGCACATCGCTCGGCCCAGGAGTCATCCGTGAAGGTCCTCAGCGTCGTCGGCGCCCGCCCCCAGTTCGTCAAACTCGCTCCCGTCGCGGCCGAGTTGACCGCCTCAGGTCACGAGCACGTCATCGTGCACACCGGTCAGCACTACGACGCCGACCTGTCCGACGTGTTCTTCACCGGTCTCGGCATTCCCGCCCCCGACGTGCACCTCGGCGTCGGCTCCGGCGGCCACGGTGCGCAGACGGGCGCGGTCCTCACCGCGCTCGATCCCGTCCTGGAGGCCGAGCGCCCCGACTGGGTGCTGGTGTACGGGGACACCAACTCGACGGTGGCGGCGGCGCTTTCGGCGGTGAAGCTGCACGTCCCCGTGGCGCACCTGGAAGCGGGGCTGCGCTCGTTCAACCGGCGGATGCCCGAGGAGCACAACAGGGTGCTGACCGATCACGCCGCCGATCTGCTGCTCGCGCCGACCGAGGAGGCGATGCGGCACCTGGCGGCCGAAGGGCTCGGCTCGCGGTCCGTGCTGGTCGGCGACGTGATGGTCGACGTGTGCCTGCGCATGCGGGACGCGGTCCTGGCGGGCGGGCACCCGGCCCCCGCGCTGCCCGAGGGCATCCGTGCGGGCGAGCCGTACCTGCTCGCGACGCTGCACCGCGCCGAGAACACCGACGACCCGGCCCGCCTCGCGGCGCTGGCCGACGCGCTCGCCGACCTCCCGATCCCCGTCGCGCTGCTCGCCCACCCCCGCCTGGTGGCGCGCGCGGAGGAGCACGGCGTGAAGCT
>NZ_JAAGMG010001155.1 GCF_010548525.1 Streptomyces sp. SID14478 | reverse complement strand
GGCGGGCCGGGGATCCCCGGCCCGCCCGGACCGCTGAGTGGCGCCACCGGAGCATGCCAGGATGGGCCCGTGGCACAGAGATTCGATACGCCGTTCATCGGCCGGGGGAACGAACTCGCCCGGCTCACCGGCGTCCTGGAACGGGCCGCGGCAGGTGAGCCGCGCGCCGTCCTGGTGTCCGGGGACGCCGGCGTCGGCAAGACCCGGACGCTGACCGAGGCCGCCGCGCACGCCGCCGCCCTCGGCACGACCGTTCTGACCGGCCACTGCGTGGACCTCGGCGACGTGGGCCTGCCGTACCTCCCGTTCACGGAGATCCTCGGCGCGGCGGCCGCGGACGACAGGCTCGCCCCGGCCCTCGCCGCGTACCCCGCGGTGGACCGCCTGCTCGGCACCGCCCCCGGAGCCGCTCCCGGCGCCGACCCCGGCAGCCGCCTCCAGCTCTTCGAGGGCGTCGCCGGACTCCTCGCCGACCTGGCCGACCTGACCCCGCTCCTGCTGGTCGTCGAAGACCTGCACTGGGCCGACCAGTCCTCCCGCGACCTGCTGCGCTTCCTGCTCAGCCGGGGCGTCCTGCAGCGGCCCGCGCCCGGCGGCCCGCCGCGCCGCCTCGCGGTCCTCGCCTCGTACCGCACGGACGACCTGCACCGCCGCCACCCCTTGCGTCCGCTCCTCGCCGAGCTGATCAGGCTGCCGGCCGTCGACCGCCTCGAACTGCGCCCGATGGCCGACGCGGACATGGCCCGGCTCGTGCGCGCGCAACGCACCGGCCCCGTCCCCGACGGCACGGTCCGCCGCATCGTCGAGAGCGCCGAGGGAAACGCCTTCTACGCCGAGGAGTTGCTCGCCGCGCTGCCCGGCGACGACGGCCCCGGCGCCCCCGCCATGCCCGGCGACCTGGCCGATCTGCTCCTCATCCGCATCGAGCAACTGACCGAGACCGCCCAGCAGGTGCTGCGCACGGCCGCCGTCGCGGGCCGCCGGGTCGCTCACGCCCTGCTCCGCGACGCCGTCCGACTCCCGCAGGACGAACTGGAGTCGGCGCTGCGCGAGGCCGTCGGGCGCCAGCTGCTGGTCCCCGACGACGACGCGACGTACACGTTCCGGCACGCCCTCACCCGCGAGGCCGTGTACGCGGACCTGCTGCCCGGCGAGCGGGTCCGGCTGCACGGCGTGTTCGCCACCCTCCTTGCCGGAGAGGGCCGTTCGCCGCAGAGCGCGGCGGAGCGCGCCCATCACTCGCGCGAGAGCCACGACCTGCCCGACGCCCTCGCGGCCTCCCTCGAAGCCGCCGACCACGCCCAGTGCGTCGGCGCCCCCGCCGAGGAGCTGCGTCACCTGGAGACCGCGCTCGAACTCCTGGTCGTGGTGGACGCCGGCGCCCGTCCCGCCGACAGCGACCCGATCAGTCT
Source organism: Streptomyces sp. SID14478 (assembly GCF_010548525.1). Lineage (GTDB taxonomy): Bacteria > Actinomycetota > Actinomycetes > Streptomycetales > Streptomycetaceae > Streptomyces. Next base: position 973 of record NZ_JAAGMG010001155.1, on the reverse strand, counting down.
CACCCTGCGCGCCTCGGCCGCCGCCGCCCGCGCCGGACAGCCCCACCGCGCGGTCCAGCTCACCCGTTCCGCGCTGGCCGACGTCGGCCCGGGTACCGACTCCGAACTCGCCGCGCGCGTGCGCTACACCCTCGCGGGCAACCTGATGCGGATCGACCACCTGGAGGCCGCGTTCACGTACAGCAGTGAGGCGCTGGCCCTGATCCCGGCCGATCCGCCCTCGGCCACCTGGGTGTGGGCGGCCGCGACGCACGTCATGGCGGCGCGGTACGTGAACCGCGACGAGGACGCCGAGCGGGTCGCCCGCCAGGCCCTGGACGTCGCCGAACAGCTCGAACTGACCGACGCCCGGGCCGACTTGACGATCTCGTTGGTCGGCCTGTCCGCCCACGACCGGGGTTCGGAACAGGGCCGGGAACGACTGGTCCTCGCGCGCCGGCTGGCCGTCGGGGCCGGGAACCCCGCGGTCGAGATGCGGGCCCTCTACAACCTCGCCATCGGCTGTTACGAGTCCGGTGACCTCGAAGCGTGCCTGCCGTGGATCGCCGAAGGCCTCGACCGCGCCCGCAGCGCCGGTCTGCTCACCTCGCCGTACGCCCTGGAGCTGCGCTACATGCAGTCCCTGCTGCTCTACACGCTGGGCCGCTGGGACGAGTGCGCGCGTGCGGCGGCCGCCGACACCGAACTGCTGCCGCCCGCGGGCGGGTTCGCGATCGCGCCCGCGCTGTACGTCACCCTGGCCCGGGGCTCCTACGACACGGCCGTCACCACGGCACGCGGGCTGCTCGACGACCACTTCGACTGGCTGGCGGCGCTCGTGGCCGGCGTCGTCCTGACCGACGCGGCGGCGCTGCGCGGCGACGCCGAGGACTGCGTACGACAGCTGCGCGCCTCCACGGAGCTGCTCACGGACGTCTCGGGCGTCGTGCCCTACGCCGCGGTGCGGCTCGCCGCGCTGGCCCTCTCGGCGGTC
>NZ_JAAGMG010001118.1 GCF_010548525.1 Streptomyces sp. SID14478 | reverse complement strand
AGTGAAGGTTTGTGCGGAGGAGAGCAACGGCAGTGCCAGCAGGGCGGCGAGGACGAGAACCACCCACGTACGAGCCTTCCCACCTCGGAACACGCGCCCTCCTCCCGGCCGCTCAAGCGTCAAGCAGAAACCAACGATTGGTCAATCGAAGGTCAAGAGGAAGATTAGCTGTGCAAAGGTGATCGCTGGGTTAACACGGCGTTGCGGCTCGAAGGAAGCGTGAAAAGTGCGGTCGATTTGGCGCGAACGGCGCGGTGGGGCGGGGATGTTGCTCCCGCCCCACCGCGCCGCCCGCGCGAGGTCAGTCCGCGCGGGGGCCGAAGCCGTCCAGGATGCGGCGGGCACCCAGGGTCCGGACCAGTTCGTGGGCGAGGAGCGCGGGTTCAGACACGGTCGGCGGCCCCCTCGACGGCCGTCTGTGTCAACTGTCCGTCGGCCAGGCGAAGTCTGCGCTCGACGCCGATCCGGGTGAGGAAGCGTTCGTCGTGACTGACCACGACGAACGCGCCCTTGTAGGAGGCGAGCGCGCTCTCGAGCCGGCCGACGCCGACCAGGTCCAGGTTGTTCGTCGGCTCGTCCAGGAGCAGCAGTTGCGGCGCCGGTTCCGCGCACAGTACGCAGGCGAGGGTGGCCCGCAGGAGCTCGCCGCCGGACAGTGCGGCCACGGGCAGGTGCACGCGGGGTCCGCGGAACAAGAAGCGGGCCAGGAGGTTCATGCGCTCCGCCTCCGGCCGGTGCGGGGCGAACCCGGCGAAATTCTCGGCGACGGTGGCCTCGGGATCGAGCAGGTCCAGGCGCTGCGACAGATAGGCGATGCGTCCGTCGGCCCGCCTGAGGTCTCCGGAGTCCGGTGCGAGTTCGCCGCCGATCACCTTCAACAGGGTGGTCTTCCCCGCTCCGTTGGGGCCGGTCAGCGCGATGCGCTCGGGGCCGCGCACCGTCAGGTCGACGCCCTCGCTGCCGAACAGGTCCCGTTCGCCGTGGCGGACCCGCAGCCCTTCGCCGAGGAACAGCGTCCGCCCGGCCGGAACCTTCGTGTCCGGCAGGTCCACGGCGAGCAGCGGTTCGTCGCGCAGTGCCTGCCCGGCCGCGTCGAGGCGGGCCTGTGCCTCGCCGACCCGGTGCGCGTGCGTCTGGCCGGCCCGGCCCGCGGACTCCTGCGCGCCGCGCTTCATGTTTCCGGCGAAGATGCGGGGCAGACCGGCGCTCTTGAGGTTGCGCGCGGCGTTGCCGGCCCGGCGCTCGGCGCGCTCGCGGGCCTGCTGCAGCTCGCGCTTCTCGCGCTTCACCTCCTGCTCGGCGTTGCGGACCTTCTTCTCGGCGACCTCCTGCTCGGCCCGCACGGTCTCCTCGTACGACGTGAAGTTGCCTCCGTGCAGGCGCAGTTCGCCCGCGTGGAGCTCGGCGATGCGGTCCATGCGGTCGAGGAGTTCCCGGTCGTGGCTGACCAGCAGCAGTGCGCCGTGCCACTGTTCGAGCACGTCGTAGAGGTGGTGGCGGGCGTCGAGGTCGAGATTGTTGGTCGGCTCGTCGAGCAGCAGGACGTCCGGCCGCCGCAGCAGTTGGGCGGCGAGCCCGAGCGAGACGGCCTGACCGCCGCTGAGCGTGCCCAGGCGCCGGTCGAGGGCGATGCCGCCGAGGCCGAGGGCGTCGAGCTGGGCGCGGGTGCGTTCCTCGATGTCCCAGTCGTCGCCGATGACGGTGAAGTGCTCCTCGGCCACGTCGCCGGACTCGACGGCGTCGAGGGCCCGGATCACCGCGGCGACGCCGAGCACTTCGGCGACCGTCAGCGAGTCGGTGAGGGGCAGGGTCTGGGGGAGGTGGCCGAGCGTGCCGTGCACGGTCACCGTGCCCGCGGTGGGGCGCAGCTCGCCGGCGATCAGCCGCAGCAGGGTGCTCTTGCCGGAGCCGTTGGGTGCCACCAGACCGGTGCGGCCGCCGGGAACCGTGAACGACAGGGAGTCGAAGACCGGGGTGTCGTCCGGCCAGGAGAAGGACAAGTGGGAGCAGATGACGCAGATGTCTGACACGAAGGGGGACCTCGGGTGAGAGACGGGTCGGCACACGGAGCGACCCGGAACAGGGAAAAGGGGACGACTTCGAGGCCATGACGGCGATGCGTCACGTCAGCATCGGTCGATGGCCTGTCAGCTCCGGATCTCATCCGGAGATGTCGTCGTCACCCGCCATGTCCGGTCTCCTCAACTCACGCGGAAGGTCCCACGACGGTAACAGGAAGGACGCGGGTCACGCAGCCGGGTTTCGGCGCTCACCAGGTCAGCGGGTAGCGCACCGGGTGTCCGCCGATGCGGCCGGGGAGCATGCCGATCACCACCAGCAGGAGGGTGGCGAGCGCCAGCAGCGGCAGGAACGGGACCGGGTGCGGGGCTTGCAGCACGACGATCACGGCCGTGGCGGCGGCGGGGGAGTGCGGCAGGTGGGTCAGCATCATCGCGCCGAGCGCCAGGCCGCCCGCGAGTGCGGCGCTCCAGCCGTTGCTCCCGGTCACTGTCAGCGCGACGAACCCGATGACGGCGGAGAGCAGCTGGCCGCCCACGAGGTTGCGCGGCTGGGAGATCGGCAGCCCCGGCGCCCCGTGCACGAGCGCCGCGCTGGCCGCCAGCGGCGGGATCAGCAGCGGCTGGCGCAGCAGCACGCCGACGCCGACCAGCAGGAACAGGGCGCAGGTCGCGAAGGCGCCGGCCCGCAGGGCGTGCAGGGGATGGGGACGCTCGCCGGCGGTGGGCGGGGGAGTGGACATGAGGGAGGGCTCCGGGCGGCAGGGGCGGGGACGTGGCGGGACCCAGAGACTAAACAAACTGTTGATTGACTACTGCATCATTTGCCTCTGAGGCACATTTGCGTACCTCCCCTCGGCCCATCACCGAGACTCAGGCGGTTCCCGTGCGCAGTGCGGCGAGCGTGTCCGCGCTGAGGGTGCGCGGCGCCGTCGCCGGGTCGACGAGGACGACCGTGCAGGCCGAGGC